>PEAR01000181.1 GCA_002753745.1 Candidatus Omnitrophota bacterium
TTCAACGCATTGTTTGTCTTGCGTTTGGCCATCCACTCCTGGTCGCGCCACTGATACGCCAGATCCCAGACAATGCTGGCCGATTTCGGCGGCACTTCAGAATGAAACCCCATCGGATCAGACTTTTCAAGCTCCCAACCCTGCCTGGTCCGGATATAAAATTTATAATGCTGCCCGTGGCCGATATTCGCCACAAACCCTTCCCACACCCCGGAATGATCGCCACGGCAGGTCAGCGGCGTGGCCTGGCGGTTCCAGCCGTTAAAATCCCCGACCACTGAAACAACAGAGGCATTCGGTGCCCAAACCGCGAACCAGACACCCTTGATCCCGTCGCGTTCCACGACATGCGCGCCCAGCTTGTCGTACAGGTTAAAATGATTCCCTTCGCGGATCAAGTGAACGTCAAAATCAGAAAGATAGCAATTCACAGGCTTGATCTCCTTTAAATATTCCTGGGCCTCACGAACAACTTTTTTCACCTCTTTACGCGAAACGGGACGAGCCGGCTTCTTCTCTCGACGATGCACGATCGTATCTGTTGGCATGATAGTTCTCCCTTAAAACGATTGCCATTATATATAATGCCTTCGGGATCTCCGACGGCTCAACATAAAACAGTTACCGGCCCAGCTCTTTTTTCACCAGCGCCTCGGCTTTATACCAGTCGGCCAGGGAATCGCCCGCCGTATAGCCGCGCTGCACATAAAACCCGTAGGCTTTCTCCTGGATCCGGGAAAACATATCATCCGGCAGACGGTCCTTCTTTTCAACAGTAACGACCGCTTCCTTGACCACCGAAGGACTTTTTTTCTCCGCTGTTTTTTTGACAAACGCCATAAATCATCTCCTTTTAATATAAAATAACACTTAGCTCCGCCGGGATTATATCTTCCAAATATCCCGCGCATATTCCTTGATCGTCCGGTCGCTGGAAAACTGCCCGGCATTCGCGACATTAACGATCGATCTTTTGGTCCACTCCTCGTAGTCCTGATAAAGTGTCGATACCTCATCCTGGGCTTTACTATAGGCCTCAAAATCCGCGCACAGCATATAGTGATCGCCGTGATAAATCGTCTCCAGCAGCGGCGCGAACAGCCCCTTCTGCTCTTTGGAAAAAGTATCGCTCTCCAACGCCCGGAACACCTCGCGCAACGGCGCAAAACGCTTGATATATTCACGCGGATCATATCCGCTCGCCCGCAGGGCAGCAACCTCATGCGCTTTCAGACCGAAAATAAAGATGTCCCGGCCTCCCAGGAATGTTGACATCTCGATATTCGCGCCGTCGTAGGTCCCGATCGTCAGGGCGCCATTGAGCATAAACTTCATATTACCTGTGCCCGACGCCTCCATACCAGCCGTAGATATCTGCTCGGAAAGGTCGGCCGCCGGCATGATCCGCTCCGCCAGAGACACCCGGTAGTTTTCCAGGAACACCAGACGGATCTTGTCACGAACCATTTTGTCCTGCTCGATAACAGCAGAAACATTATTGATGAATTTAATGATCAGCTTCGCCAGATAATAGCCCGGCGCCGCCTTGCCGCCGATAATAAAGGTGCGCGGCTGAACGAACTGGTACGGCGCATCCTTGATCTTGAGATATTGCGACACAATATACAGGGCAAACAGGAACTGTCTTTTGTATTCATGGATCCGTTTGACCTGCACGTCAAAAAGCGAATTAGGGTCGACCGGAACATCTTTTGCCCGGACAATGATCTCTGTCATTGTCAGCTTATTGGCCTGTTTGATCGCCCGCCAGCGCCGGCGAAACTCCTTGTTCTCCTTGTGCTGCTCAAGACCTTTGAGCTGATCCAGATTGGTCACCCACCTGTCGCCGATCGTCTCGGTGATCAGGTCTGCCAGGCGGGGATTCGCTTTAAGCAGCCAGCGCCGCGGCGTGATCCCGTTGGTCTTGTTATTGAACCGACCGGTGAACATCTCGTTAAAATCCCTGAACAGTTCCGTCTTCAGCAATTCAGAATGCAATGCTGAAACGCCGTTTACCGAAAAACTGCTGACGATCGCCAGATACGCCATGCGCACCTTCTTTGGCGTCCCTTCCTCGATAATGGACATCCTCCGAAGCCGATCGCTGTCGCCCGGAAATCTTTGTGCCACCTCGCCGAGAAAACGGGCATTGATCTCAAAAATGATATCGAGATGCCGCGGCAGCACCAAAGCCATCAGGTCCACCGTCCAGCATTCCAGCGCTTCTGGCATCAACGTATGATTTGTATACGCAAAGGTTTTGGTCACGATACCCCAGGCGTCATTCCAATTAAGTCCTTCCAGGTCAATTAACACACGCATCAACTCCGCCGCTGCCAACGCCGGATGCGTATCATTTAGCTGGATACAAACCTTTTCATGCAGAGCTCTAATATCGTTCTTTTCTGCCTTATGCCGACGGATAATGTCGGCAATGGAGGCAGCCGTAAAAAAATACTCCTGCTTTAAACGCAACTCTTTCCCCTGACTGATGTTGTCATTGGGATACAGCACTTTCGATATGCTTTCGGAAACGATCTTTTTCTGAACGGCTTTTTCATAATCGCCGTGATTAAAAAAATCAAATTCAAATTCATCCGTCGCCCGGGCAGACCACAGGCGTAGCGTATTAACCACGTCATTCTTATAACCGGGAATAGGGGTGTCGTAGGGTACCGCCATGACTGACTCGGCCTCAACCCATGGTGATGCAAATTGAGATTTTTTATCGATACGGCCATAAAACTGTACTTTTACCGTATATTCCGGCCGCGGGATTTCCCAGGGATTGCCATTGCGCATCCACTCATCGGGAATCTCTATCTGATTGCCGTCCTTTATCTTTTGATTAAATATCCCATAATCGTAACGGATGCCGTAACCATGCGCCGGGATAGCCAATGTCGCCATCGAATCCAGAAAACACGCCGCCAGTCGGCCCAAACCGCCATTGCCAAGCCCTGCGTCTATCTCTTGATTACGCACATCGTCCAAATTAATATCCAGCTCCCTCAGCGCCGCTTCGACATCTTTCTCCTTACCGAGATTAAACATGTAATTTCCCAGCAACCGGCCGATCAGGAATTCCATCGACAAATAGCAGACACGGCGCACGTTCTTTTCATGATACTCACTTTGAGTCTTCATCCAGCGATCTACAATCCGATGACGGATCGTCAGCGCCAAAGCGTGAAAATTATCCAGAGAGGTCGCTGTTTTTTGATTTTTCGCTAAATAATAGGTGCGGATATCTACAAGGGAAGACTTGATGTCTTCTTTGGTCATATCAACGGTGACATCATTCTTATCCAGGGGTCGTGGCATAAAAGTCCTTTGTTGAGCTATATCAATAAACCATTGAACAAAAAGAACTTACATCTCGGATTTTAAATTATACGCAGACAGGCATTCCCGTCAACACAATTTTAATAATGGGGGAAAAACAACCGATCACACCTTGGTTGTAAAGCGGACTTTTATAACCTGGCGCCACCAGGAAAGAAGGCTTACATACCCGAATCCGATAGCAAAAAGGCTTAAAATAAATGCATTGGCTGAATAGTGATGATGATACGTATATATCGCACTGACGACGAAATAAGCGGTCAATGCCATTTCAACCGTGATCAACGCTACCGTCTTAAACGAAACATTTTCAACCCGTTGCAACGTTTTACCATTCACCGCATTACCTGTTTTCGGTGTCCGCACAAAAACAGCCTTTCTCCCGCCGATCCCTTTGATCGCAGCAATGGACAAATACGCAGAAAGCCCCATGGGAACCACAACCGCCGCACAGACGGAAAATAGATGTCTGAACGCATTTCGACCATATCGGACAACTTGCCCGAAAAAATGATACAAAAACGCCACCGAGCTTAAACACAGAAAAATGAGCAGGTTCCAGACACTTTCATGTCCCGGACAGCACAGCCGCCAGACCAAAGACGGCAAAACAAAAATCGCGGCAAATAAGCCCAGCGGATACACCACATTATTGGTCAAATGCAAAAAAGCTTCGACCTTAACTTTAATCGGCAAACGGCTGGCCAGAACGGGCCCCAGGAGCTTGCAGGCAACCTGAACCGTCCCGCGAGTCCAACGCTCCTGCTGACGCTTGAACGTAGGCATGTCCTGAGGCAATTCAGCATCGGCCAGCACCTGGTCCACATAAACGAACCGCCAGCCTTTCATCTGCGCACGATAGCTGAGATCCAAATCTTCCGCCAGCGTGTCACCCTGCCATCCCCCCGCATCATCGATCGATACGCGGCGCCAAATCCCGCATGTCCCGTTAAAATTAAAAAATCTTCCGCTGCGCGAGCGCGCCATTTGATCAAGCGAGAAATGACTGACCGTCAACACTTCCTGAAGACGGGTCAGTAACGAA
>PEAR01000182.1 GCA_002753745.1 Candidatus Omnitrophota bacterium
GCAATTCCGTGAAGTAAAGACGATCAAGGAAAAGAATTATTTCTTCAAGATGAGCAAGTATCAGGAAAGGCTCATCAAATATATTGAGGATAATCCCGGCTTTATCCGTCCGGAGCACCGTAAGAACGAGATGCTTGGTTTTTTGCGTCAGCCGTTGACGGACTTGTGTATTTCCCGCCCAAAGGCCCGGCTGTCGTGGGGGATCGAGATCCCGTTTGACCGTGATTATGTGACTTATGTCTGGTTCGATGCGCTGATCAATTATATTTCCGCGATCGGTTATGGCTCGGTCGAATTGACTGGATTCGACACGTCGCCGCCATTTCGCTCCGCTCATCAAATGGCGGCTCCGGATGAGGCGATGTTCAAGCGTTTTTGGCCCGGGGTGCATTTGATCGGCAAAGATATTTTAACGACCCATTCGATCTATTGGACGACGATGTTGTTCTCTCTTGAACTGCCGTTACCCGAGTGTATTTTTGCGCACGGCTGGTGGCTGATGGGCGATAGCAAGATGTCAAAGTCATTGGGTAATGTGGTTAGGCCCCTGGACTTGATCGAACAGCATGGCGTGGACGCGGTGCGTTATTATTTGATGGCCGAGATGAATCTGGGCATGGATGCCAATTTTACGCCGGAGAATTTTATCAAGCGTTACAACAGCGATCTGGCTAACGACTTTGGCAATCTGCTTAATCGCGTGAGCGGGTTGATCGGCAAGAACCACGGCGGTGTTATTCCGGAGGCTGGCGTGCAAACGCCGGCGGAAGATGAGGTTGCTGCCGCGGGCCGGGCTTTGGGTCCCAAGGTTGAAGCCTTGATCCGTGAGTACAAGGTGGATGAAGCGATCAATGAAGTGATGAACCTGATCCGTCAGGTTAATAAATATATGGAAGCGCAGGCTCCCTGGAAACTGGCCAAGACTGACCTGCCGGCCGCCGGACGCGTGCTTTATACCGCGACCGAAGCTATGCGGTTATCCGCGGCGCTTCTTAAGCCGGTCATGCCTGAGAAAGCGGCGACAGTTTTGTCGATCCTTGGAGTGTCCGACAGCGGGCTTACCTGGGGCGAACTTAAAAGCGGTGTTGCGTTGCCGGCATTCCCTGCGCTCTTCCCGCGCATTGAGGTGGATAAGAAGGCCTAAGGGGGCAGTTCACGATCGAGTTTCAATAGGCCCCTGCGAGAAATATTTTCGCGGGGGTTTATTCTTTAGAGAACATAGGATAAACCCGAATTTTGCATTAGCAAAATTCGCCCCGAAGGGGTTGGCTCATAAAACTCCAGCTTTGCCAACGACTTGAGAGTTTTATGTTAGCCAAGGTATCCGGGATTTTGCACGCACTTTTTAGTGCGCATTATCTCGACGCTATTACGAGAAGCGTGCAAAATCCGGGATAAAAAAGGTATCAACACCGAGTAGATTTTTCATGGTATTAAAGAAGGTTAATCGACGGCATTTCAGAACATTGCGGGCTTTGGCAAAATGATCGCTTTTACTCGTTGGCGGATAAGGAAAATGTGATCAAGGTGACGTTGAATTTGCTGGCGTGAGTAAGTAACGTTGATCTTAGAAAGGAAAATGAGCATGGCTATTGATACGATTCGTTGGACGGGGGACGCGGTTCGGATTATTGATCAGACCTTGTTGCCAAATGAGCTGGTTTATCTGGATTGCAAGGATGTGAAAACATTATGGGATGCGATTAAGACGCTTAAGGTTCGCGGGGCGCCGGCGTTGGGGATCGCGGCGGCGTATGGGGTGGTGTTGGGGATCAA
This sequence comes from Candidatus Omnitrophota bacterium, assembly GCA_002753745.1. Classification (GTDB taxonomy): domain Bacteria; phylum Omnitrophota; class Gorgyraeia; order Zapsychrales; family Fredricksoniimonadaceae. The sequence goes on from PEAR01000182.1 coordinate 1,777, forward strand.
GGATTATAAAGGGACGGATACGCCGAAGTTCGTAAAGCATGTGTGCGACCTGTGCGATTATATCGGTAAGTCGCGGCCGACGGCGGTGAATTTGTTTAATGCATTGGCACAGATGCGCGGGTTGGTTTTGTATAACCCGGATAAACCGGTACAGATTTTAAAGGCGGTGCTGGAGGCGGAGGCAAATGCGATTTTTGAAGAGGATCGCGCGGTGTGCCGGTCGATGGGCAAGCATGGGGCGTCGTTGATTAAAAACGGGATGACGTGCATGACGGTGTGCAATGCCGGGGCTCTGGCAACGGCGGATTATGGCACTGCATTGGGCGTGTTTTATGCGGCCAAAGAGGCGGGGAAGAAGTTTCGGGTGTTCGCGCTTGAGACCCGGCCGCTTTTACAGGGGGCTCGGCTGACGGCTTGGGAGCTGCAGAAGAACAAGATCGATGTCACGCTGATCTGCGACAATATGGCGGCGTCGGTCATGCGTAATATCGGGATCGATCTGATTTTTGCTGGCGCGGATCGTATTGCTTCCAATGGAGATGCGGCAAACAAGATCGGCACGTATATGCTGGGCGTTTTGGCGAAGCATCACAAGGTGCCATTCTATATCGTGGCGCCCAAGACGACCTTTGACCTTAAGATCAAGACAGGCAAAGATATTCCGATCGAAGAACGCTCACCGGAAGAGGTAACTCATTTTGGCCTGCGTCCGACAGCGCCTAAGGGCATCAAGGTCTTTAACCCGGCGTTTGATGTTACACCCAATGAACTGATCGCTGGGATCGTGACCGAGTACGGAATTATTCGTAAGCTAGATGCTAAGAACATCAGGAATGTTTTAACAAAGTAATAACGGGCTGCCAACCTGGGGACATGCTGCCCCGCCTGCAAATGGTATTTAGCGGGGCAGCGTGTCCCCACGCCGGTTGCCAACCTCTGCAGGATTGAATGTGAAAGCAACCCAGGGAGACCCCGGTTCGCGGTACCACACAAGCGAAGGAGCTATGAACGAATTTTCATTTATCGACAGTATTAAACCTTTTCAAAACTTGAGTTGCCGCGTCATTAAGGGTATTGGTGATGACGCGGCTGTGCTTGAGCTGGATGCTAAACGCTATCAGCTGTTGACGACGGATATGCTGGTTGAAGGTGTGCATTTCTTAAGCAATACGCCGGCAAAGCTCGTGGGGCATAAGGCGCTGGCATGCAATATCAGCGATATTGCGGCCATGGGTGGAATACCAACGTTCGCCGTGGTTTCGATAGGTATCCCAACCGGCACGGGACATATTGAATTTTCCCATCGTGTTAAGGGGCAGGAAAATTCTATGTGTCCCGATTACGTGTCAGGAACATATAAAGGCATCTTTGCTTGTGCCAAAAGGTTTGGCGTAAGCATCGTTGGCGGCGATACGGTTAAGGCGGATAAACTGGTGATCAATATTGCTTTGCTGGGTGAAGTTGAGAAAAAGAATTTGGTGTTGCGTAGCGGCGCGAAGCCCGGTGATCATCTTTTTGTCAGCGGACCGCTTGGCGGAACGCTTAAGTCTGGCAAGCATTTGAATTTTACCCCGCGCGTCAAAGAAGCCCGGTTTTTGATCGAGCAGTTCAAGCCATCGGCCATGATGGATATTTCCGACGGCCTGGCGGGTGACCTGGGGCACATTCTTAATGCCAGCAGGGTTGGGGCTGAAATTGATGAACAACGTTTGCCGTTGAACAAAGGCGTTAGCGTGGATGAGGCCTTGCACGGGGGCGAAGATTTTGAACTGCTTTTTTCCCTTTCTTCCCCAAAATCGGCAAAACTGGTAGAATATCTGCGTTCGCACCGGTGTGGTCATTTTGTTGAGATTGGCCGGATCATCGCGTTACCAAAAAAACTTTATTTGTGTGATGGTTCTGGTCGTCGTCGAGAGATCGAACCAAAAGGTTATACGCATTTTTAATGAAGCCATATTGTTGCCTGTCCCATAATTACGAAGAAACGCTGGCCTTAGGCGTGCAATTCGCCAGGAGCCTGAAGAAGGGCGATATTGTTTGTCTTTATGGCGATCTGGGTGCCGGGAAAACAGCTTTTGTTAAGGGGATGGCCAAAGGCCTTAAGCTCGACCCCGTTAAAGTGCATAGCCCCACGTTTACCCTGATGAATGTTTACGACGGAAAAGTTCCTTTATATCATTTTGACTTGTATCGGATCAATGCGGTTGATCTTTTCGGGATGGGTTATGAGGAGTTTTTTTACGGCAAGGGCATTGCCGCGGTTGAATGGTCGGAAAAGCTTGAAGGACTGTTGCCGGAATTTTGCTGGAAAGTTGAACTGCAGCATGCCGGGGACGATCAGCGGCAGATCAGTATTTCCTGTCAGGGCAAAGAGCTTGACGAACGGCAGCAACAATTAAAGGAACGGTTGACATGAAGATCCTGGCTGTTGATACCTCAACCCGGCATCTATCGATCGCTGTTACCGACGGCGATCATTTGATCGCGGCCCGCAATGTCCCGCCGAAAAGAGATTTATCCCTCAGCATTTCATTCGACATCGAACGGGCGCTAAAGAAGGCGAATCTGGTTTTACATGATATTGACGGTTTCGTGAT
>PEAR01000183.1 GCA_002753745.1 Candidatus Omnitrophota bacterium
GGTGAACATGGTTTCGGTCTTGTCGTACTCGATGAGCTCTCCCATCAAAAAGAACCCCGTAAAATCCGAGATCCGCGCCGCCTGCTGCATATTATGCGTCACAATGACGATCGTGTAATCTTTCTCAAGTTCCAAAATAAGATCCTCGATCTTTTTCGTCGAGATCGGATCCAGGCTGGCGCACGGCTCGTCAAACAAGATCACCTCAGGCTCAATAGCAAGGCATCGGGCGATACACAGCCGCTGCTGCTGCCCGCCGGAAAGCCTAATCGCGCTTTCCTGCAGACGGTCCTTGACTTCTTCCCACAACGCGGCTTTTTTTAACGACTCAACCACCCGCGCTTCGATCTTGCTCTTGTCCTTTATCCCGTTTATCTCAAGACCATAGGCGATATTTTCATAGATACTTTTTGGGAATGGATTCGGTTTCTGAAACACCATGCCGACCTGTTTGCGCAGGTCGACCGGATCAACATCCGGCGCCAGAATATCATTGCCGTCCAGCAGGATCCGGCCCGTTAACCGTGCGTTTGGTACCAGCTCATGCATCCGGTTCAACAACCTGATGAACGTTGATTTCCCGCACCCCGACGGACCAATGATCGCGGTCACCGAATTGTCGATAATATCCAGATTGATATTTTTCAACGCATGATTCTTTCCGTAATAAAAATCAATGTTTTCGGCCTTCATCCGCACTTTAATGTCCATGAGCAATTCCTTTTTTTCTCAAATGGTAACGCAAAACGATCGCTACGATGTTCATCGAAAAGATCAACAGGATTAACACCAGCGCCGTGCCGTAAGCAATCGGGCGGACCAAGGCAATATTATGATGCTGCGTCGACATTATATACAAATGATACGGCAGCGCCATGAACTGACTGAAAATCGAATTTGGCACATCCGGCAGAAAAAATGCCGCGCCGGTAAAAAGGATCGGCGCTGTTTCACCCGCCGCGCGTGAAAGACCCAGAATCGTCCCTGTCAGCATGCCCGGCACCGCGTAGGGCAGCACATTGCCCCAGATCGACTGCCACTTGGTGGCCCCCAACGCAAGCGCGCCTTCACGATACGCGCGCGGAACAGTCTTAAGGGCCTCTTCACTGGCCGTGATCGTCAGCGGCAGCGTCATCAGCCCCAGCGTGCACCCGGCGGCAAGAATGGATGTCCCAAAATGACAGGCCTCCACAAACAAGGCCACCCCGAACAGACCATACACGATCGACGGCACGCCCGACAAATTGCGGATCGACATCCGGATAAACCGCGTCAGCCCGTTATCCTTCGCGTATTCGTTCAAATAAATCGCGCAACCCATCCCCAGCGGCACCGACAACAACGCCGTGATCACGGTCACAAAAAAGGTCCCGATCAAGGCCGGAAAAATCCCGCCCTTGGTCATGCCGTCCGCCGGCGCTTTGGTCACAAAATCCCAGGAGAGCACCCCAACACCTTTGGTCACAATATCATAGAAAATAATCACCAGAACCAATGTCACACACGCCATGCACAGACGAAGGAGCATGAACCCCATCAGTTCAGCAACATTGATATGGCGAGCCTTGCTCATTGGATCCTTGTGTGTTTATGAAAAACAATGTCTGATACCAGATTAATGATAAACGTGATAATAAAAAGCATCAAGCCTACGGCAAACAGCATGTAAAAATGCGTTGTGTAATAAGCAACTTCTCCCAGCTCGATCGCGATCGTGGAGGTCATGGTCTTGACCGGCCCCAAAAAACTATGAGGAAATTCGGCGGCATTGCCGGTGGCCATGAGCACGGTCATGGTCTCGCCGATCGCCCGCCCCATTCCCAACATGCACGCCGCCAGGATGCCCGAGGCGGCAGCCGGAATCTTCACCCGGATCACAGTCTGCCATTTGTTGGCACCCAGCGCCAGCGAGGCCTCTTCATAAGAGCGCGGCACGCTGGTCAATGCATCCTCGGAAAGACTAATAATCGTCGGCAACGCCATCACGGCCAGCAAGATTGAACCATTGAGCGCATTAAGGCCATTATACGTCCCGGTCAATTTGGTGATCATCGGACCGACCAGCACGATCCCTAAGAAACCCACTACCACCGACGGGATACCAGCCAGCACTTCCACCGCGGGCTTGGCAAACTCACGCACCCGGGGACTGGCCACATCCGATAAATACGCCGCGGTCCCGATCCCCAGCGGCACCGCAACGATCAATGAACCCAATGTTACCATCATGGAACTGACAAACATCGGCAACAGCCCGTAGGTTGGCTGGGCGTATGCATCCGGGTTCCAGATCGGCTTGGTCAGAAAATGAACCACGCTGACCTCGCGGAACGCCGGCAGCGCATTCTTTAGCAAAAGAATGAAGATCCCGCCCAGAATCAGGATCACAATAATCCCGTTGAGGAAAAAGAACCCTTCGATCAGCTTTTCTTTAATTTTTCGATTTATCATGTTTTTCATCACACTTAAGATCATCTGTAAAGAAAAGGAAGGCCGCAATACAAGCCTTCCCTTTCTCCAGGAAATTCTGATTCTTTATTACAGCCCAAACTTCGCGTTCTCGGTCTTGTAATCGGCCGAAATCGGATAAAAACCTTCTTCTTCGACGATCTTCTGACCCTGCTCGGAAACTTCGAACGCCAAAAAGGCCTTCACGGCTCCGGCTGGATTACCGTCAACATACTGATACAAAGGGCGCGCGATCGGATACTGACCGCCTTCAACCGCCGCCTGGTCCAGCGGACTCTTGTAATCGCCACCCTGCTTCGTTGCCACATCGAGAATCGTGACCCCCGAAGCACTCTTGGCATATCCCACACCAATATAGCCAATACCTGAAGGATCCGCCTTAACCGCTTCCACAATTTGCGAATTGCCGTTCATCGTATTCATCTTGGGTGAATATTCGCCTTTCAGGACCATCTCGCGAAAAAACCCGTACGTTCCGGAGTTCGACTGACGACCATACAAATTGATCGGCATATCGCCGCCGCCTACCTCCGACCAATTTTTAACCTCACCGCGGAAAATCGCGCCGATCTGGTCCATCGTCAACCTGGACACGCCGTTCTGGCTATTAACCACCACGCTCAACCCGTCGATCGCGATCACGATCCGGCTGGGAGAAACGCCATTCGCCACCGCGCTCTCAACCTCTTTGGCATTGATCGCCCGCGACGCATCAGCAATCGTACATTTCTTGTTTACCAGCGCCGCCAGCCCCGTACCCGACCCGCCGCCCGTGACAGAGATCTTGACCGCAGGATTCTGCTGCATATAAACTTCGGCTTCCTTCTGCACCAGGTTGATAATGGTATCCGATCCCTTGACCTGGATCATTTCTGCAGAGACTGAGCCCGTCAACACCACCAATCCCGCCAGCGCCGCACCTAATGTCGATAATATCTTCATACTGCCTCCTTAATTTTATTTAACCGAAAAACCGAAGCGGCCTCTCAGGACCGCCCCGGCAATGAACATTTTAGAATTTTACATTCCAGTCAACTTGAACCAGCTGCTCTGACGTGTGACCAATATTTGGCGCCGCTGATTTAGCCAGTAGCGTCGAATAATAGTAATCAAGTGCAATACTGCTGTTCTTTCCGATGCCATACTCAACTGCTGCCTCGTAGGCTCGCGTGTTGGTTTTCCCCTGGTAACGATCTGAATCCGTAAATGAATCAAGCCAAGCATCGCGTCCCAACCTGGAATAAACCAACTTGCTCTGCCACTGATTCTTATCACTGACCTTTTCATAACCGAACTTCACACCAGTGTCAAACCCGCCGCGACCGGTATCCGGATGCTTGCTGTCGATATTATAGATGTAATCCCCAAAGAGGGCCGCGTACGGAATGATCTCTCCCACCGGATTTTTGAAACCCAATTCCAGACTGGGATTAACGGAATCATACCCGTATTTATAAATCGTCCCCCCGGGGATTGTCGGCGAATTTGTCCCGGAAGACTTTGCCTGAATCGTGCTGCCTTCGATATTCTGGAATTTATAATAAGCGGCTGCACCTTTAAGATTAATACTGTCACTCACCGCCAAATTAAACCCGGGCTGAAAGGCCGCCATATTAATAGAATCTGAATACGCGCCGGTAGCATCACCATTGCGCATAACGAACGCCATATCATTCATAAACAATTCCAGATTCTGCATCGGGCTGTACGTAAAATTTGCTGCCAGCCCTTCCGGCGTGATATCACCCTTCCAGAGCATGTCATTGGGCTGCCACAGAGGGTTCTGGAACTTACCTGCTGTTAACATGGCAAAATTAAAAGGCCTATACTGAACAAACGCATAATCCAGAATTATGCTCTTTCCTGAAGCAGGAGTATTGTCATTCGTT
>PEAR01000184.1 GCA_002753745.1 Candidatus Omnitrophota bacterium
GTAAGCTGCTTAAGTCCTATACGCACAGTCTTAATATTGAATTCATTGAAACTCCCGTGACTCACGGGCAGGCTGATCGCACGCTGATCCTGAAAGGTTTGGATAATAAGACCGCTGCGCTTGTTTTGCAAAATCCCAATTTCTTTGGGGCCATCGATGATCATACCGACCTTGTCGAGAAGGCACATGCCGCCGGGGCTTTGGTCATTGAGAGCGTTTATCCTGTGTCACTGGGCCTGTTAAAGACGCCGGCAGAGATGGGCGCGGATATAGTGACGGGTGAGGGTCAGTCCCTGGGATTGTCCCTTAATTTTGGTGGTCCCTATCTCGGCTTTCTGGCGACAAAAAAGAAATTTATCCGTCAGATGCCCGGACGCATTGTCGGCGAGACGGTTGATGCTGAAGGCCGTCGTTGTTTTGTTAATACCCTTCAGGCTCGCGAGCAGCACATTCGCCGGGAAAAAGCCACGTCTAATATTTGCACCAATGTCGCGCTGTGCGCGACGCAGGCGGCTATCTTCATGTCATTGCTGGGAAAAGATGGCTTGAAGGATCTGGCCCAGCTTAATTTTGACAAAGCGGAATTCCTGAAAAAAGAGTTGTCTGCGATTAAAGGCGTTGAAGTGAAACGTTCTTCGCCGACGTTTAATGAGTTTACGGTGTGTTTGCCCAGGAATGCCGACGATGTGGTGGAAGCGATGATGACGCTGGGCTTTGCTGCCGGATTTCCTCTTGCCCGTTATTATCAGGGCATGGATAGATACCTTTTGGTAGCTGTTACCGAAAAGCGTACGCGCAGTGAGCTGCTGGCATATGCCAAGGCGCTGGCGGAGGTGCTGAAATGAAGCTTATTTTCGAACAGTCAGTCGCCGGGCGTCGGGGTGTTAAATTACCGGTGAGCGATGTGCCGGCGAAGAGTGCATTGCCGCAGCAATATTTGCGCGTTAAGCCGGCGCAGCTGCCGGAGGTTTCCGAACTGGATGTTGTCCGTCATTTTACCCGGTTGTCACAACGCAATTTCTCCGTTGATGCGAATTTCTATCCTCTCGGTTCCTGCACGATGAAATACAATCCGAAATTTACGGAGAAAGTGGCCGGGATGAGCGGGTTTGCCGATCTTCATCCTTTGTTGCCTCAACTCAAGGGCGGTGAGAAATATGCCCAGGGAGCGCTCGAAGTCTTGTTTGAATGCGAACGCTGGCTCTGCGAGATCACGGGGATGAAGGCGTATACGATGCAACCCCTTGCGGGTGCTCATGGAGAGTTGACGGGGATCATGCTGATGGCGGCTTATCATAAGGCCAAAGGGAATAAGAACAAAAAGTATGTCATTGTTCCCGACTCAGCTCACGGCACAAATCCGGCCAGTGCGGCGGTGGCAGGTTATAGTATTATTTCTGTTCCCTCGGATAAAAGAGGCGTGATGGATCTTGAGAAGCTCAAGGCGGTATTAACCGACGAGGTGGCCGGCCTTATGATGACGTGTCCTGATACGCATGGTGTTTTTAATCCTCAAATTGACGAGATCGCCCGTCTTATCCATTCAGTGGACGGTATTATGTACTATGACGGGGCCAATTTGAATGCCATTTTAGGCCGCGCTCGCCCCGGCGATCTTGGCTTTGATGTTGTCCATTTAAATTTGCATAAAACTTTTGCCACCCCTCACGGCGGCGGAGGGCCGGGTTCAGGGCCGGTTGGCGTTGGTGAAAAGCTTGAGCGGTTTTTACCGATTTCCCGAGTTATCAGAAGGCAGGACGGCAAGTATGCCTTAGATTATGATCATTCGGACTCGATCGGTTACATTGCTTCGTTTTATGGTGCGTTTGGCATCATTCTTCGGGCGTATGCTTATATGTTGATATTGGGCAAAGAGGGGCTTCGGCAAACAGCCGATCATGCCGTTCTGAACGCCAATTATCTTTTGTATCGGCTGAAGCCTTATTATCAGGTTGCTTTTGATCGGGTGTGTATGCATGAATGTCTTTTTTCTGCCGCGAAGCTGGCGGAGAAAGGCGTTCATGCTATTGATATTGCCAAGTTTTTGATCGACCGTAATATTCATCCTCCGACGGTGTATTTTCCTCTTACCGTTAAAGAGGCAATCATGATCGAGCCGACAGAGACCGAAAGCAAAGCGACGCTTGATGAGTTTGCCGAGGCGATGATAGAGGCGGTGGCCCTGGCAAGATCTACGCCTGATGTTTTCCATTCTTTTCCGCTTAAAATGCCAATCTCCCGTCCTGATGAAGTTAAAGCTGCGCGTGAAATGAACGTTAACTTTTTTGCCCGCCCAGATGCGCGTTGATCTGTCCTGTTTTGCGGATCCGCAGGCTAATTTGAATTATGATGACCAGTTGCTGCGCGAGGCTGAGACCGGGGCCGGCGAGGTAATGCATTTTTGGGAGTCGTCTTCTTATTTCGTTGTTCTGGGGCGCACAGGCAAGGAGGAAGAGGATGTTAACATTGACGCTGTAACGACTGATCGCATTCCTGTCTTGCGCAGAAGCTCCGGCGGCGGAACGGTATTGCAGGGGCCGGGATGTCTGAACTTTTCAGTTATTCTTTCAAAGAAAGAACGTCCTGTTCTGGAATCCATATCAGGATCGTATGTTTATATTCTGGAAAGAGTTGTTAATGCTCTGAGAGAGTTGGGTGTTGCAGCCGTTTTTCGCCCTATTTGCGACCTGGCTCTTGAACCTACGCAGCAAAAGTTTTCCGGCAACGCCCAACGCCGCGGGCGCCAGTATATTCTGCATCATGGGACGATCCTGTATGCTTTTGATCTGGAGCGTATTAGCAAATATTTAAGGATGCCCTGCAAGATGCCCGAATACCGTCAGGCTCGACCGCACGCTGATTTTATAGCCAATATTTCTCTTCGTCCTGAGGCTATCCGCCAGGCGATCATCCGCCATTTCTCTTGAGCTTTTTGTTTTTCCTTTGGAGCTTAAGTGCTACAATACCGCGCATTATGAACTATTACCCGGCTTTTATAAGAATTTGTTTTTTACTCGTTTCCTTTGCGGCATTTTCATGTCCGGTCGTGGCTGTTGAGAATTCCCAAACTATCTCGTCTGATTCGACGGTTTCTCCCAAATCTCTCAGAGAAGAGTGCCTGGATTATTTTGAAGAAATATACAGAAAGATGGATGAAAATTATTATTTCGACCTTCATCGGTCTGACTTCGAACGCTTTATCAAATCTTTTGACGCGAAGATCTTTCCTGGACTCCTTCTGGAAGGAAAGAGCCGCGATTATGTCCGTTGGCGCAGCGCGGCGTATCTGGTGGATTTTCTTAAGCAGCCAGATGATCTGTTTTCTAAATTTTGGCCTCCGAAACCTGCCAAGAAGTTTGTGCAGGAGGTTTATGGTCAAAAGATTGATTTGGGCATTGAAGGACGGATGGAGGGCCCGGGTTTTGTGGTTTCTTTTATTGAGCCGCGTTCTGATGCCTACGCATTAGGGCTGCGGGAAGACGACCTCATTGTCCGCATTGATGATAACGATATTCTTAAGCTCGATGAAGTTAAGGTCAAGTCTTTGCTTGTCCCCCTCGCTGGATCGAAGGTGCGGCTTGATTATATCGATAGCGTCACCCGCAAGCCGCATGTTATTGAGCCGCTTAGCAAAGAGTATTTTAAGCAGACAGTCTTTTTGAGATCGACAGGTATTAAGGACATTTACTGCATCGAGATCCAGAAATTTAACCGGGAGTCGCATGAAGATATCGGTCGATTCCTGCCGGTGATTGCGGCAAAGCATCCCCGCGGGCTGGTGATCGATTTGCGGAATAATCCGGGAGGAACTCCTGCGTCGGCGTTGATGATGTCGGCTTTTTTTCTGCCCAATGATGAGTTATTTGCCTATTTTGAAGGTCGCCATAAGCCCCGAGTCAATTATACGATCCCTCGTTTGCCGGATCAGTTTCATTATGACTGGCCGATGGCGATCCTTGTCAATAGCGGAACGGGAAGTGCCGCAGAGCTTTTCTCCGGTGTGATGCAGTCACGCAAGCGAGCCGTGGTCATTGGTCGTGACACAGCGGGACAGGTTCTCCTAAAGAATATCTTTGATATGTCAGATGGATCCAGTTTTGCCATGGTGGTGGCGCGCGGTCATTTTCCCGACGGACGGGCATTTCCATTCGACGGTGTTAAACCGAACGAATATGTGCCCGATGAAATTCCGGCCGATGAGATGATCGGGAATGCAGCTAAATATCTTCTACTTAAACAGGAAGGGCGGCTTTGACCGTATGATACTGCTTAAGATCGTTTTGCTTCAAATTATTCTTGCGGCAGGTGTTTTATTCGTGCTTTGGGAAATTTTAAAACGCGAGCTTGTTCAGGAAGG
>PEAR01000185.1 GCA_002753745.1 Candidatus Omnitrophota bacterium
CCTGAGCCTCTTTCAGCCGCTGCAGCCGCTGATAATTCTGCATCTTCCACATAAAATTAATCGATATTCCGCCCATAAAGATCCAGGCTTTGCGGTCGCCCCACTCAAGGACTTCCAGCACCTTATCATTAGGGTTAATCGGATACGGCAGGCCCTTGATCCCCTGATCCGCTTCCAGCGACGTATAAATCGTGCGGGCCATGTTCAGCGACCCCAGGCCTTCATACTCGCGAATCCTCCCGTACTTGCAATCAAAACCGTAAATAACCACATCCTGCGGCCGCGTTACAAACCCGAAATCCCTGATCGCCAAAGCCTGGGCGACAATAAAAGGCGCCACCACGGTCGCTCCGGCATATTTTGTTTCGATCGCCGCCGCCAAATCCTGATACAATTTCAGGTCATTGCGGTACTGCAGGTTCTCCTCCAGCAGGACATAATCCCTCGGGATCTCGCTGCCGCGCCAGCCGTAGGAATTGTACTGCACCAGCAAAACAGCACCCGCAAGCACTACCGCCTGCCAAACCTGACGCGAACAAAACTGCGCGAACGTCCAGACCAGCGTAAAAAGATAGAACGGATACACCGCCAGCCGGTAACGCGGGCAAACAACATAGAAATTAAGAAACAGCAAAAACCACATGCCCGCGAAGATCAGCATAATATGGTTGATCCGCTGAGAATCGCGCTGCTCCTGCCCGGCGAACTTCTGCGGCCAAAACAGCCACACCAAAAACAACAAACCAATATTTACCAGATAAACATAAGTGATCGGAAACGTTTTTAGCGACGGCCAGCCGGCCATGAACTTGATCATCCCGGCGCTGGCATGCTGGTCGCCCACCCAGAACTTGACCGCGACCGCGAGCGCCGCCATCCCCATCAACCCCAGGCCCCAAACGATCCACGCGATACGCCGACGGGTCTTTGTTTCGCCGATCAGCGCCAAAAGCCCGCAGCAAAAGAATGCCGCGCAGGCAAAAACACCGGAGCCTTTTGCCAGCAACGACAATAACGCGGCAATCCCCGCCGCGTTGATCTGGCCCCGCACCAGGGCAAACGCACATATCATCGCAAAGAACAAGCTGGGCAATTCCATATTGCCCGCTTCAAGCTGAGTCTGAAATACCGGCCAGGAAAGCACTAAAGCCGCGGCCAGGCCCGCGACCTCGACAGAAAATACCCGACGGCCGATCGCCCGCACCAGCGTTACCACCCCCGCCGCCATCGCAAAAAAGATCAGATGGTTCACCGCCAAAAACGCCTTGATAGACGGACACAGCTTATAGAGCACCGCCAGATAGGTCGGAAAAAGTGATGTCTGATAAACTTTTGGCCCGCCAATCGCGTACCCGGGCTGATGGAACAACCCGACATAATCAAAATTGTGCTGTGCCAGCCACCAACCCTCGGCAAACGGCCCGCCGATCGAATCGCCATAAGGCGGAAACGCCAGCACATTCCATTTGGTCATGAGCAAAAAAACAAAAATGACCAGAAAGTAACCGCGCGCTGAAACTGCTTTTAAAGGCCCCAGCGCGATCAAAATAAGGATCGCCCCGCTGATCACCTGCAACACAGGTCCCCACACAAGTTCTTCACCCCGGCCAAGATAGAAACCAGGATGTTGATTGGCGGAACTCAGCGTCAGTTGATTCAATAAGCCGAACTGCCCCTGATCAACCAGAAAGCGGATCCATGCCGGTCCCAGAAACTGGACCGCATAATACGCAGCAACCAACAGCAAACCAGCAATATAATAGTGGCACTTCTTCATATTTGAACAGTTAATATATAACAATAACCAAATAGGCACAATAAAAAACCGGGGCACATTGGGTGTGCCCCGGTTTGCAAACTTGTTACTCAATTGATCAACTGATCCGATTGACCTTTTTACTTAACAAGTTTGATCGAAACGGCCTGATGATTGCCATCTTTGGCAACATCATACGCCACTTTTACTTCCGCACCATTAGCTAAGGCGCCTAAAGCTACCGGCTTACCTGCCGCATCAGTAATAACTGTGGCTGCACTCACCGAAAACAACGCCTTTTGGCCCTTCTCATTAACGATCTCGATCGATGACATTGTTCCTTTGGCCGGATCCGCGACCACGACCAGTTCAACTTTACCCGCCACAGCCTTGACAACCGGAGCCGCAACAGCGGCCGGAGCCGCTTTAGCAGCCGCAGAAACCGGGGCCTGGGCATAAGATAAAGAAGCAAACGACATAAGAACAACAACCGCTAAGGCGATCTTCTTCATATAGGTATGTCCTTATTATTTGCTTTTATGGGACTTCTTTTTTCCCTGCTTCTTGATGCTTTCAACCGTCGTCGTTCCAGCCTTAAGCGTCACTTTGACCTTATCGCCGGCCTTTAAACCTTCGAGTTCTGCCGCCGTTGCCGTGAACGTCTTGTCGCCGGCTTCGTCCTTGACCACGACCTCACCCTTGACCGCGTCAAGAGAAACAATCTCACCCTTGACCACATCAGCTTTGGCCATGGCCGCTTCCTTCTTCGCCGCACCTTCAGCCGCGAAGCTCATCGACGCCGGCACTGCCAAAAACGCCGCAATCATTAACATCGCTGTCATCTTCTTCATCTTCCCTACCTCCGTTTAAAATGTGTATTATATGTCCTGCGCTCATACAGGCTTGATGTGTGATCCAATCTAGCAAAATGAAAATTAGAGGAACGTTAAAACAGGATTAATTTTTTCTAATTAAAGAGGAAGAAAAACAATGAATGACGAACCTAGATTCAGCTCGCTCTGGAGGATGATCTCGCCATGGTGGGCCTTGACGATCGATAGCGCCAGGGCTAATCCGAGGCCGGTACCGGCAGGATCCTGTTCGCGGGCTTTCCTGACACGGAAGAATTTCTCAAAGACTTTGGCCTGGTCAGCCGGCGCAATACCTTCACCCGTATCGGATACCGTCACACGCGCCCGGCCGCCGTCAACGTCGGCCGAAAGCCGGATAACGCCGCCAGCCGGTGTAAACTTGACCGCGTTATGCGCCAGATTAAAGAATACCCGCCGCAAATGCCCGGCGTCGCCCTGAATGAACAACTCGCCGTCAGGCACCATAACATCAAGCCGGATCCCTTTCTCCGACGACAATACCCGGACCCGTTCGCACAAGGCCTTCAAAAAAGCATAAAGATCGAAGCTCTCCATCTTAAAAACATCCTGCCGGTATTCAAATCTGGCCAGCAGCAAAAGGTCCGTAATGATCTTGGTTAACCGGTCTACCTCCTGTATCGTCGAGCCCAGCATCCGGGCATCCTCTTCCTTGATGCCGGGCGCCGTCAAGGCCAGCTCCAGTTCGCCCTTGATAATCGCCAGCGGTGTTTTCAATTCATGCGCCACCTCGGAACTAAACTCATTAATGTGCGTAAATGATTTTTCCAGCCGCTCGATCATCCGGTTGAACGAATCCACCAAAAGGCCCATCTCGCCGTCCCGCGCCCGGTCGACGATCCTGACACCCAGATTCTTCTGCGAAATATTATTAGCCGTACGGATAACCTCCAGCACCGGCTGGAGGATCCGGCGGGTCAGAAAAGCGCCGATAAAAACCGTGATCAGCAGAATAAACACCACCCCGCCCGCCATGAACAGCAAGAGCCGCGACAGCACATTCTCCACCGCAGCCAGCGGCGTGGTCAATTGAAGGACAAATTCACTGCGATTGGAGAAACGAAAAGGATAATTGACTGATTCAAAAGAGACATTATTAATCCTGGTTGCGACAAAACAGGTCTTGCGGCCGCAGGTCTTGAAATCCCGGTCAAAAGTTCTTTCGGTCAAGCGGTCCATGTTCTTCGAACGCAAGACGATCTGGCCGTTAAGGTTAATGATCCGAAAACGATCCCCCGCAAGGCCCAGCGAACGGCTGTCCTTTTCCCACAGCTCGTCGATAATATCCCGGCCGCTGGTCACTTCCCCCCGCTGGGTCAAAAACTGGCGCATCAGCGCCACCGACGACAAACCGCTGCGGTCCATTTCCGCGTAGGCATCGATGATCCCGTTGATCTGCTGGGCCTTGACGCGCAGATCGTCTTCCACGTTTTTATAAAGAGTGTGCCTGACGGTCTGGAATAAATATGCGCTGAATCCGGTAAGAATAAGGCACAAAATTCCGGAATACAAAAGACTGGCCCGAAAACGAATGGAATAGAACATCACTCGTCCTTGATCGTGTAGCCCACGCCGCGCAGGGAATGGATGAGCTTTTTCGCGTGCCCCTCGTCGACTTTACCGCGCAGGTAATTGACGTAGACATTGATCACATTGGTGAACGAATCGAAATCGTCATCCCAGACATGCTCGGAGATCATGGTA
>PEAR01000186.1 GCA_002753745.1 Candidatus Omnitrophota bacterium
GGCGGGCCATCCTGTATACTGCCGCTATATTGGAACCATGGGGATAGTGGAATGTTAAATCGTCTTAAAAAATATTTTTTCTCGGGCCTGGCGGTTTTCTTGCCGTTTATCCTGACGATCAATGTGTGTGTCTGGTTCCTGAATTTTTCCGAGAGCATTTTCGGGAAATATCTCAGGCCTTTCCTGCTGGAAAATTACGATTTTTATATCTGGGGCCTGGGGATCGTGGTTCTGGTGGTCCTGATCCTGTTGTCGGGTTTTTTGATCACGAACTATTTTGGCCGCAACATCCATCGGGCGGTTGAGAACATCATGATGAATGTTCCCCTGATGGGCAGCATTTATCCGGCGTTCAAGGAGATCGCGAAGTTCATTTTCAAGGAAGACAATGGCGTGAACATGCCCCAGCAGGTGGTGCTTATCGAGTGGCCCCGACTGGGGATTTATACGATTGGTTTTCTGACTAATAAAACTACCAAGGTGATCATGGAGGCGGTCGGCCAGGATATGGTCAATGTGCTTATCCCGCATGTTCCCAATCCTTTAAGCGGCTATTTCATGATGATCCCCCGTTCGCAGATCATTCCTGTGCGCTTGACCGTAGAAGAGGCCATCAAGATTATCGTTTCCGGCGGTGTTGTTGATCCGCACGCGTTAGTTTCAAATGAAAACCCTTCCTGAAAACATCCAAATCGTTATTTTTGATCTCGACGGTACGCTGGTGGACGCTTATCAGGCGATCACCGACAGCATTAATTTTATGATGCGTAAGCTCGGCCGTCCGCGCCAAACCCTCAAGATGGTCACGCGTTCAGTGGGGCACGGGGTGGAAGGCTTGATCCGCTGCTTCATAGAAGAAGAGCGGGTTGCCGAAGCCCTTAAGATCTTTCGGGCTCATCACGACCAGCGGCTGCGCCGTAAATTGAGGATCATGCCTGGCGCCCGCGCATTGCTGGCAAATCTAAAGAAGCGCGGCTGCCGGATGGCGATCGCTTCCAATCGGCCCAGCAAATTTTGCCATATTATTATCGAACAGCTTGGGATTGATCATTATTTCGACTGGGTGATCTGCGCGGATGCCGTTAAAAACGCTAAGCCGGCGCCGGATGTCCTGCGCGCTATCCTCAAGGCGGCTAAACTTAAACCGGCGCAAGCGGTATATGTAGGGGACATGACCGTTGATCTCCTTTGTGGCCGCCGCGCTCGCGTGTTCACCGTGATCGTTCCTACCGGCTCCTCAACGCTGGCTGAACTAAAAGCACTTAAGCCTGACCGGATCATCATGAATCTTCAGAAATTTCCTTCAGTGATTTTTTGACTTCTGCGAGTTTTTCATTTTTCCCTTGCCAAAAAAATCAGAAAGATTAGAATTTATAGAATTCCGAATAACCTGACGAAGATTTTTTGCTCAAACAAGGCAAAAAGGTTCTTCCCGCTGTGAACCTGATGTATTTTCAGGTATCAGATATTGAAAGTGTAAGATTTCTTAATTATTGGGAGGGTTTTATGAGTCATTTGGTGAAAAAGTTTGTTAAACCTGCGTTGTTACTGCCGGTGGTGTTGATGTTGGCTGGCGCCGGCGCGGCGTGGGCCGGGGAATCGGATCTGGTGATCCCTAATCTTTCGTCCGTATTGTTCCTGGGCATTCCCGGCCACACATTGTTGCTGTATGGGATGGCGATCTGTTTGTTCGGTTTCGCGTTCGGTCTTTATCAGTTTGTCCAGATCATGAATATGCCGGTGCACAAAGCGATGAAAGATATTTCAGAGCTTATCTATGCGACCTGCAAGACGTACCTTGTTACTCAGGGTAAGTTTTTATTGATCCTTGAAGTTATCGTTGGTCTGGTCATGGTGGCGTATTTCGGCTGGTTGCGTCATCTGGAAGTGGTTAAGGTTGTGATGATCCTGTTGTGCTCGGTCATTGGTATTCTTGGCAGCTATGCGGTGGCCTGGTTCGGGATGAGGATTAATACGATGGCCAATTCCCGTTCAGCGTTTGCGGCTCTTAAGGGATCTCCGTATCCTGTGTTTGCGATCCCCGCTCAGGCCGGGATCTCGATCGGGATGTTGCTCATCAGCACCGAGCTTTTGGTCATGCTCTGCATTTTGCTCTTCATTGATCCTTCCTACGCCGGCCCCTGCTTTATCGGGTTTGCGATCGGTGAATCACTGGGCGCTTCCGTTCTGCGTATCGCGGGTGGTATTTTCACCAAGATCGCGGATATCGGTTCTGACCTGATGAAGATCGTGTTCAATATTAAGGAAGACGATGCCCGTAACCCGGGTGTTATCGCGGATTGCACGGGTGATAATGCCGGCGATTCCGTGGGCCCGACCGCTGACGGTTTTGAGACCTATGGCGTTACCGGTGTCGCGCTGATCTCTTTTATCCTGTTAGCTGTTAAGGATCCGACGGTTCAGGTTCAGCTGTTAGTATGGTTGTTTGTGATGCGTTTAATGATGATCATTGCCAGCGCTATTTCTTACTGGATCAATGAGATGATCGCCAAGGCGAAGTATTCGACGGCGAAAGAAATGAACTTTGAAGATCCTCTGACCTCGCTGGTATGGATCACCTCACTGGTTTCGATTGTATTCACGTTCGCGGCTTCCTATCTTTTGATCCCCACCATGGGCGATGGTTCGATCTGGTGGAAGCTGGCGGGCATTATCACGTGCGGCACGATTGCCGGCGCGGTTATTCCGGAGCTGGTCAAGATTTTTACCTCAACGGAATCGGCGTTTGTTAAGAATATCGTTGAGTCTTCCAAAAAGGGCGGCGCTTCCCTTAATATCCTGACGGGTTTTACGACCGGCAATTTCAGCGCTTATTGGATGGGCATGACGATCATCATTTTGATGGCGCTGGCGTATTTTATCAGCGGCATGGGCATTGACGCGTTGATGCTGGCTCCGTCGGTTTTCGCGTTCGGGCTGGTGGCGTTCGGGTTTTTAGGGATGGGTCCGGTCACGATCGCGGTCGATTCGTATGGTCCGGTCGCGGATAATGCTCAGTCGATCTATGAGTTGTCGTTGATTGAGAATGTTTCCAAAGAAGAGATCAACAAAGAGTTCGGTTTCACGCCAGACTTCCAGAAGGCCAAGCATTACCTGGAGTCGAATGACGGCGCTGGTAATACGTTTAAGGCGACCTCGAAGCCTGTTCTGATCGGAACGGCGGTTGTTGGCGCCACCACGATGATCTTCTCGATCATCATGATCCTGACGCAGGGGCTTACGGTTAATTTGAACCTGTTGTCGATCCTGTATCCGCCTTTCCTGCTCGGTCTTATTGCCGGCGGCTCAGTGATTTACTGGTTCACGGGCGCGTCCACCCAGGCGGTTGTCGCGGGTGCGTATCATACGGTTGAGTTCATTAAAGCCAACATCAAGTTGGAAGGTTCTGATAAGGCGTCAACTAGCGATAGTCAGAAGGTCGTTGAGATCTGCACGATGTTTGCGCAGAAAGGGATGATCAATTTGTTCATGGTGGTGTTGTTTTCCACGCTTGCGTTTGCCTGTTTGAACCCGTATTTCTTTATCGGCTATCTGATTTCGATCGCGATCTTCGGTCTTTATCAGGCGATCTTCATGGCGAATGCCGGCGGTGCCTGGGATAATGCCAAGAAAGTGGTGGAAGTCGATCTGCGCGAGAAGGGTACGGAGCTTCATGCTGCGTCTGTTGTCGGCGATACCGTTGGCGATCCCTTCAAGGACACGTCTTCTGTCGCTATTAACCCGGTCATCAAGTTCACCACGCTGTTCGGCCTTCTCGCCATTGAGATCGCGCTACAGCTGAGCCATAAATTGAACATGGTGCTGTTCGCGGTGTTTTTCGCGATCTCGATCTACTTTGTCGTGAAGTCGTTTACCGACATGCGGATCATCGGGGAAGAAAAGAAGCAATAAAAGTATAATAACCGGGACACATTGGATTATTTTAAATATAATTCAGTGTGTCCCGGTTTTTTGTTTTTTATTAGGGCGGCCACGGGGGGCCGCCCGTACATGCATGTAGGGGCCGGCCCCCGTGCCGGCCCGTCTTTCAGGAGAATGTCATGGGTTTTTGGCAATTGTTGAGTACGGGCGGAGCAACGGTATATGTGCTTCTGCTATTGTCGGTTTTGTCGCTGGCGATCATCGTGGAGCGTACCATTTTCTACATTTATTGTTCCCGGGTGAGCCGCGAGACATTGATGGAAGTGGTCAGGGTTGAACTGAAAAAGGGCTTTGTGGTCAAGGCGCTGGATCTGTGCAAAAAGGCCGACACG
>PEAR01000187.1 GCA_002753745.1 Candidatus Omnitrophota bacterium
TGAAACCCTGACCGCCGGTTTGATCTCAGACCCCGCCGGCTGTTCCAGGCTCATCAGCAGCTTGGCCATTTCAACGGTATTGGCCAGCTGGGAAGTGACCGCGCGGAAAATATTGATATGCTCCGGCGTAAAGAAATTCGCCTTAATGCTCTGCAGCGTCATCACGCCGATACGGTTGGCCCCGCGCAGGATCGGCACAGCCAAAAACGACGAATATTTCTCTTCCCCGATCCCGGAAAAAAGACGGAACGAAGGATGCGCCGGGGCATTTCCTTCGCACACCGGCCGCAGTTCCTGTAAGGCCTTGCCGGTGAGCCCCTCACCAATCTTCAGACGGACATTATTGATGGAACTGCTCGACAGCCCCCGGGTGGCCTTGAGGACCAGCTCATCGACATTCTCGTAATATAAATAGATCGAGCATACATCCGCATTCATGTGCAGGGCGATCATGTCGACGATCTTTTGCAACAGGGAATCCAGGTTGGCCGTATCCGTAAAAAGGGCGGTGAGCTCGCTGATGTCGCAGATGAGTTTGGAATGGTCGCGGTTCATAGCAATGAAAGGACGCCTCAAGTCATTATGAAAGAAATTATTTATACCGCCACCCAATTCGGCAAAGGGGTCTGCGTTGCCTTCGCATACAATGTTTCAGGAGCTATGTCAATGTCATCTGCCCAACACAAAACACCAATTTCCTGATTAATATAAAACTTTCTGAAGAAATCAATATCCTTGAATCTTTCAAAAACCCCCCTTTTTTGAAGATAGGACTGAAAATCAACCACACCACCTTTTCCATCTTCAAAAGCGAGTTTTATTTTATAATCATGGCAATACTCGGCTGATTTAACGTCATAATACATAACAGAATCCTTATTTTAACGGACTAATTTTCTTTGGCA
The DNA here is from genome assembly GCA_002753745.1 of Candidatus Omnitrophota bacterium. Classification (GTDB taxonomy): domain Bacteria; phylum Omnitrophota; class Gorgyraeia; order Zapsychrales; family Fredricksoniimonadaceae. Next base: position 906 of record PEAR01000187.1, read on the forward strand.
CCTGATTGATGCGTGCCAACTCCCAATCTTCCATCAACTCTTTGCCATGCTGTGATGCCCACTCAATCACAAGCCCTAATGCCCTTGGCGACATTTGCCCTTCTAAAATCGCCAGCGCATCGATACTGACCACGACACTTTCACCACCATAGCGTGCATGAAAATGTGGCGGATTATGGTCATCGTAGTACATGGCTATAATAATTCCGTAAAATCTAGCTATCTCAGGCATCACGCCTCCTTGATTGTTAATAAATTATAACATGTCAAGTTTATCTGACAAGTATGGCAACATTTCTGCCCAGTACCCAATGCAGCCATGAAATAAAAAAGCCTCTCTGCGATTAAGCAAAAGCTTCTTTACATACCCTGTTGACTCATTGAAGAATGTTACCCGTTGGGGGAAATTTTCAGTTCGTAAGCAAATCAGGAAATTATGGATAAAACAATTTGCCTCAACTTCTGGTCAAAAACGTACACGGCGTACAAATCATCAAAAGTTGCACCAGTCTTGAATAGGTCGATGTCTTTTTGAAAAGGAAAACGGTAGGCGCTAAGACGGCAATACCCAATACGAGCAAGAACATCTCTGGCGAATTGCCGGTCATTAACCGCAAGCCCTCGCTCAACGAGTCTGTCTATTTGTTCATCATAAGTGAGCGGTGGTTTGTTGTAATGCATAATAAAAAAACCCCCAGGTTGTGATTGGAAGACTTCTTGTTGCAGAAATTAATGCGAACCAAAGCCGCTGGGAATAATTGATAATAATGTAGTCCTTATGGCCCCGAGCCCCTGTAGGGGGCTCAGGAGGCCATTAGGACGATTTTTGAAGAATCCTTCAAAAATCGGGACGCCGGGATTCGAACCCGGGACCCCTTGCTCCCAAAGCAAGTGCGCTAGCCAGCTGCGCTACATCCCGAAAAAAAAGAATTCTTTTTTTTCGTCCTGGAATCCACCTGATCCCCCTATAGGGGATCGGGGATTCCAGGACTTCCTCAATGTCAATTTACTTCCTGCCAACTACCACACCAACTAAAATCCCCCTATAGGGGATCGCGGTCGCCAGGACTTCCATAATGTCAATTGCTAAATCTTTAAACCGCAAAATTAAAGGCTCCGTCTCCCATTTGCTACAAAATACGCCGCCTGAAAAGTCTTGGCTTTTCATGGCGGCGGTAAGTATATCACGAGGCCCTAAAAGACACAAGTCGGCGATTATTTATCAATCGCTGGCAAACTAACCGCCGATCTCACCTTGACCCGCTCAAAAAGCGAGTCTTGCGGACGATTGATAATCGTCAGGTAACGAACAAACGGTGTTTGTGCATTAACCGGCATTACAGCGTTCTTCACCGGAGATCCTTTGACTGCCAGCAAACTTCTAGTCGTCGGCAACGCACTAACAGGAGACGGCGCATCAACCGCGACCGCCGCATTAACGGCTGCTGTGGAAGCGCTGACATTCGAGCCGCTTGCTGTTCCCGCTGTACCGGCCGCCGGCTGCGCCGGCGCCGCTGCTGTTCCCGCGCCGACAAGCTGACGCGGCCCTGTCACCACAACGGTATCCGTAACACTCAAGATCCGCACCGGAAGGATCGGCGCCGGATTCCTTCCGCTGATCCCTGTGGCGCTTTCAAGGCTTATCGGTGTAGACTTGCCCGGAACTTCGAAATGATAGATTTTATCATCCGGCTGCTCAACCTTAATATCCCGGCTCAAATAACCGGTGAGAGAACGGACCGCCAGCGTATAGGTGCCCGGCTTCAGGGATTTAAACGAATACTCGCCATTCTTGTCTGTAACGGCGGTTGTCATAACGCCCTGCGATGTCAATCCAACCACAACCCCCTGCACCGGCTGGCGGGCTGCGTCCTGCACCATGCCGTTGATCTGGGCATTTGCAATGCTGCGAACATAATAACTGATCGGCTGTGCCGCATTATTGGCATAATCAGCCTCACGCAGCGCCTTCTGATCATTAATGGCGGCCTGAATGGTATATTTACCGCCCTTGGCCGGCGTGAACGGCAGCTGCCAGTGATAGGCGCCCCAGCCGGCATCCAGTGCCGGCACATTGACGGCAAAATGGTACCAGGAACTGTCGGTCTGGGCGTCAACATTAAGCACCGCATCCTTTGACATGGCCCCATTGCCCAGGTTCTTGACATCCCCTTCAATGATCGTTGTTTCCCCCTGATTGAGGACCGGATCCGGAACCGTCAATAACGGCGCCGACAAGTCCGACGGCGCCTGCACGTTCAACCAAACCCGTTTTGAGACCCTTTGTCCCGGCTTCGTTGTTGCGCTCAAGTCCACGCTTACCATCTGCCCGACAAGCGATGCCGGCGGCGTCCATGTGATCGTCCGCGTGATCACGGTGCCGGCGGGCGACGGGCTCGGGCTTGCCGAAGGACTCGGCCGGGGCGACGCGGCTGCCACAGGCGCTGCCGCCAGTCGCGCCCCTGGCAATCTACTGATATCAGCCGTAAAGCTGATGACCTGACCCGTCAGATCCTTCACCGGGAAGGAAAGCACTGTTGGTTCACCCGCCGTCACGATCTGATTCCAGGCATTGATCATAACAGCCGGCTTAAGATCCGCCATATACAGATTACGCTCTCCATGCCCGTAAGCATACCAGACCGCACGATCGGCGTTGACCGCGACCCCGCTCAATATATCCGATGACGTGGATAACAAATGCGGCTCGCAGACATTGTTCACGGCGTCATAGTCACAAAAGTATGCCGCCTCATGATCTGCGGACACCCGGGAAAAACCGATCCGGTTACCCGCAAACGTGATCTTGTGCATCCAGAAAGGGTACTCATTCTTGATCTTGCTGAGCTTACCCGACGAAATGTTGTACATATAAAACGTCATCGGCAGACTGTTGTTATTGTACGCCGGGATCAACACCTGGTTCCCGGAAATGATCGGAACCGAAGGCCTTTCTCCCGTCTGACGGTTGCCGACAGGCTTAACCCCGGCCGGCCACGCCCCGACACCTTCGATCTTTTTTGAAACGCCGGTCTCAATATTAAGAATGAAGGGTTCCGGCTCCGCATTTTCGGCGCCGCCCAAATACACAATATATTTATCCGACATCCAGAAAAACATGTACTTGCAGTATCGATCCGCCGGCAGATCGATCAACCGGCTGGTTTTTGTATCAATATCATAGATCAGGAACCTGTCATTTACCCCTGAAACCACATTCGACTGCATGGCCAGCACGATCTTGTTCCCGCATAACTGATACGAACTCCACCAGGGAACGTCCGCGATCTTGGTGCCGCCCTTGACGGGATGATCAACATCATACACATAAACGCCCCAGCCGCCGTCCTG
>PEAR01000188.1 GCA_002753745.1 Candidatus Omnitrophota bacterium
TTTCTTCGATGCGGCGAAATACCCGACGATCACGTTTGTAACAAAGAAAGTTGAGAAGACTGGCGAGGGCGCCTATGCCGTTACCGGTGACTTGACGATGAAGGCCGTAACCAAAGAGATCGTTATTCCTGTAACAGTGGATGGCCCGGTGTTTAATCCTATGGCCAAGGCCGACGGGATCGGGATCGAAGCGGTCTTCAAGCTTAATCGCCAGGACTACGGCGTTAACTGGAATAAGTCGTTGGATAATGGCGGCGTCGTGGTTGCCAATGATGTTGCCGTCAATGTTAATTTAGAGGCTCACAAGAGTTAGCATTAAAGGGGGACATGTACCAAATTCGTATTTTGAATTTGGTACGTGTCCCCCAAATTTATGCTACAATAAGCGTACGGATATATTATGCGTACGCTTATTCTATTTTTAGCCTTATTGACCTTGCCTTTATCCGGCTTTTCGGGTTGCGCGATGCTTGAACCGGTGGATGAGGCGGCGCCGCCGCCGCGGTTTAAAACGCCGACGGAGCATTACAACAAGGCGCTCGATTATTACCAGAAAGGCCGTTACACCCAGGCTAAAGAGTTGTTTCACGAATACGTGGCGCAGTATCCTGACAGTGCTATTTTGCGGATCGCCCTGTATTATTTAGCTCATTGTTATCAGATCCAGGGCGATGAGAAAGAGGCACTCGTTATTTATAACCGGATCATCGCGGCCTATGGGTCGGATGATTTCTGGAGTGAGCAGGCGTTCAAGCGGATCAAGCAGATAAAAGGTGAAGAATGAGTTCGCAGAAGATGATCGATGGGACTGACGAAAAGCGCCCCGTTATTAAGCAAGGACCGGTATCAGATCCGTCCGGCTGGGTCGATCAGCATGGCGACTATCTTTTTCGCTATGCGTTGATGCGGGTCCGTAACCGCGAAGCGGCCGAGAACCTTGTTCAGGAAACTTTCCTGGCTGCGTTGACAGCCCGCAAATCGTTTACGGGCCGTTCGACCGAACGCACCTGGATGGTGGGGATCCTTAAGCACAAGATCATTGATACCTATCGCAAATCTTTTCGTGAGAAATCTATCTCCGAGATCCAGACCGACGAGGAACAGACTATTGATAGTTTCTACGACGCGGTTGGCAATCCCGGGAAATATCCGAAGGACTGGATGCCTGACCCGGAGAAATTGCTGCATTCAAAAGAATTCTGGGATATCCTCAAGGGCTGTCTTTCGAAACTGCCGGAACGGACGGCAGCGGCCTTCTCGATGCGGGAGATGGATGATCTTGACACCGCCGAGATTTGTAAGGAGCTGGGGATAAGCTCGACGAATTTATGGGTCATTTTGCACCGGGCGCGACTGCAGCTGCGCGAATGTTTGGAACGTAACTGGTTTGAAAAGAAAGTGGACAATGTCTAACTGGGAAGAAGAAACTAAAGGCCCGTTGGTTACCTCCTGTAAGCAGGCGGCCCGTCTTATTTCAATAGCGATGGAGCGTCGTCTTACATTGCGTGAGAACCTGACGATGCACCTTCATTTGTGGAAATGCCGTACCTGTACTCTTTACCGTCATCAGATAAGGCTTTTACGTCAGGCCTTCACGCGCCATGAAGAAGTCCTTGATCGCACCCCTCCGGCAGATTGTGAATGTCTCAACAGCCTTACCAAACAGCGCATGAAAGACGCGCTCATCAAGAACCAGTAGCCGATGGCGTTACTGGCAGGTTCCCATATTGAAGTAACAACTGAACCCTCTGGCGGGCGCATCATTTCCTTGCGTGCTTACGGCCAGGAACTTTTATGGCAGGGGGATCCCTTTGCCGGGCAGCTTTCAGGCATTCCCGATGCGGGTATTGTCAGTCATTTGGCGGAGGAGACTGCGTGGAGGGCTTTTAAACGAAACTTCGGGTTCCCTCTTTCCGGTGGAGACCGGCTCTGGATCGCGCCTGAGAAAGAATGGTGGGAAAAGATCCCGCCGCTGGATCTGGATGTTGGGATGTATGCGCAGCAGGTTCGCGCGGGGATGGTCGTCATGACCTCGCCGGTTTGCCGGGAAACAGGGCTGCAGGTAATGCGTTCGCTGCGGCTGGGGGATGATGGGGAAGTGGTTCTTCGTGATGAGATCAGGAATGTTTCCAACCGGAACGTCACGCGCGGTTTGTGGAATGTCAGCCGGGTGCGCCGTCCCTTTACGGCGTACTTTCCCGGATCTTCCGATCAATGGCGTTCGTATCACCTGACGGACAAAACGTTGCCGGTGCCTTCAGTGAAGGTAACTTCTTCAGACGGGAAGGTGGGCGTTCCCTGTGTTAACGGTGAATGTTACAAGTTCGGCGGAATGCCGACTGAAGGTTTTTCAGCATTAATAAAGGGGAATATTGTCTGGGAGCGGTCCTTTGATTTGTATCCGGTGGAACGGTACGCGCATGGATCGGCCGTTGAAGTTTTTAATTCGCACATTCACGAGTATGGTGAAGTGGAGATTCATTCGCCGCTTTACAGGCTTGCGCCCGGAGAAAATGCCGTTTTTCAACAGCGTTGGCAATTCCGGAAGACTTGATTTCTTGAGCTTTTCTTGACACCATTTCCAATTGACGCTATAAAATAACATACGATACTGAGTTGGTATCCTGGCAGGGGTCGGGATTTATTAATTGATCTGTTTGATAGGAGAACAAATGGCACATATCCTTATCTGCGATGATGATCCAACGATCCAGAAGCTGGTGAGCGAATTTTTAAAGCGGGATGGTCATCAGGTCACTCAGGCCAAGGACGGCATCGATGCGCTGGTTATTCTAAAGAAAGAGAAACCTGACCTTCTGGTATTGGACGTCATGATGCCCGAGATCAACGGGTATGATGTCTGCCATAATATTAAGTTCGACGCTCACCTTAAAGATCTGCCGATCATTATCCTTACGTCGCGTGACCAGGAGCTCGATCCCCGGTTGGGTGCGTTGATGGGCATTGATTATATGCACAAATCGTGTTCTCCGAAAGATCTCGTGGCCAAGATCAAAAGTATTCTGGCTGCAAAACAGGCAAAAGTTTAACCCGCGCCTTTCACGCAGGGACGGTGTCCGTCCTGAAACAAGGTGTATTCATGCGTCTTTCTTCTTTTGTTCTCGTCCTGATCGTCTTTTTTTCCCCTTCGATCGTTCTGGCGCAGCCGGCGTCTGGTGTGCTTCTGTTTAAAAAGTATAATGCTGATATCGACAAGTATGCGTTCACGAAGAATTTCATCCAGAGTGTCAGCTACTATAAGCGTGTGGATGACCGTCTGAAGCTGGAAGGGGATTTCAAGGAAGCGAACGGCTCCAACGTGAAGCTGATCCAGAAATACATTGATGATTGTATCCTGGATAATACGGAATTGAGGATCGCCCGGAATTTGCTTACGCCGTATACGACCTCCGGCAACGGGTTGATCCGGAAAGTTTCCCGTCAGGCCGTTAGCGCCTATGACGGGGTGCTGGCGCTCAGCATGAAAGCGCGCAATATGTGGCAGGCCTTCTATCGTTTTAAATCAACGGGAAAGCCGGCTGATTTTAACGAAGACCAGTTTACCCGTCAGATGGTTGTGATATCCGGAGAAAAAAAAGAAAAGGACAAGATCCTCTTGTCGGCCAGTGTTCTGCTCCGTACGGTTCTGTTAAGCGCCCGGCGTTGTGACAGTGAAGATTGCAAGATCCTGGTGCTGACCGGTCATGAGCGCCAGAAACTGGTGGGGTTTCTTGACGAATATGCCAGAGACAATATGGCCTGGGGCATAAAAGCCGGTCAGTCGCCGGTAGAAGGGTGTGTGGCGGCGATCCGGGAAGTGTTGGAAGACAAGCTTTATATCAGCAGCGACGAAAAGTGAGTTCCCGCCGATCATTCCATTCTCCCGAAGTTTTTGTTTGTGAAGCATCCGCCGGTTCCGGCAAGACGTACGCTTTGGCGGAGAGGTATGTCCGTTTGATTTTGTACCTTTCCAGGAATGCCCAGCGGCCGCCGGTTTATTCCATTCTCGCGATCACGTTTACCAATAAAGCCGCTGTTGAAATGAAAGAACGTATTATTCGCTTTCTTAAGGAGCTGGCGCTGGGGGTGATGAATCATGAGGAAGAGGCCCGGATGATCGATGGTCTTGAGCTGGAGCCGCTTGAAGTCAGGGTGTTGGCGCGGCGGATCATTGACGAGATCCTTCGGGGCTACAATTATTTTCAAGTGCAGACCATCGACCGGTTTATCAATACGCTCCTGGTCACTTCCG
>PEAR01000189.1 GCA_002753745.1 Candidatus Omnitrophota bacterium
AAGAGTTTCCGTCGATCAGAACTTTCACCGCGGACGTAAACCCGTCGGCTTCCTTGATCTCTTGAGGGATATGCGCCAGAAGATCTTTAACAGCCGCCGCCATGGCCAGATGCGAGGCGCGTAAAATATTGACCGAATCGATAACCGTTTCACTCATGATCCCGACACCAACATAAGCCCGCTCATGGATCTGGTGAAAGGCTTTCTCCCGCCGGGCGGCCGTGAGTGTTTTGGAATCATTCACCGGGACCGTGAAATCTGTTGCTTTCAAATAAACCGCAGCAGCGACAACCGGTCCGGCCAGAGGTCCGCGGCCGGCTTCATCGACCCCAAAAACAAAGCGAAAGCCGTTTCCGGCTTTCGCTTGATGATCAAATTCAATTAATTCCTGCACGTCAAACGGTTGACGCGACATTACGCGGCAACAGGCTCAGCCACCGCAACAGCAGCGCCTTCACGAACAGCTTCGGTCTCAATACGTGCCGACTTTCCGCTGCGATCGCGTAAATAGAACAACTTCGCGCGCTTGACCGTGCCTTTACTGATAACCTTAAGGCTGTCAATGACCGGTGAATGGATCGGGAATGCTTTCTCAACACCTTCACCGAACGAAATTTTCCGGACCGTAAAAACTTCCTTGATACCGACGCCGCGCTTACCGATCACGACACCTTCCCAGGAATGAAGACGGATCTTGTCAGCTTCCTGAACCTTGATCTTCATCTTGACGGTATCACCCACATTGAATGGCGGGATATCTTTACGAACAAAACCTTCTTCAAATCTTTTAAGTTTCTCTATACGACTAGCCATTGTTTCTTTCCTCAACTTCCATTTTTACTTTATTAAATCCGGGCGAAACTTCTTCGTGCGGGCCACTGCCTGCTCATTTCGCCATTCTTTTACTGCTAAATGATTGCCGGATAATAACACAGGAGGTGTTTTTTTTCCACAAAAATCTGCAGGACGGGTGTATTGGGGATATTCCAGCAAACCGTGCTCGAAGGATTCATCCTCCAGGGACGCCTCTTTGCCCAGCACACCGGGGATCAACCGTGCCACGGCATCGACCACCACCATCGCCGGTAATTCGCCACCGGTCAGCACATAATCACCAATCGAGATGCTTTCATCCACCACCATTTCGCGCACCCGTTCATCGATGCCTTCGTAGTGGCCGCAGATCAGGATCAGATTCTTTTCTTTAGCCAGGGCCTTGGCCTTGAGCTGGGAAAAAACCGTCCCGCCCGGGCACATGTAAATAACTTTTGCCTTGCGCCGGCCGCGGATCTTCTTGACCGCATCAACCAAGGGCTGGGGCGTCATCACCATGCCCGGTCCCCCGCCAAACGGACGATCATCCACCTTGCGGTGGGGATCTTTGGAGAAATCGCGCAGATCATGAACGCGAAAATCCACCAGTTTTTTCGCCTGCGCGCGCTTCATGATGGATTCATCGAGAACGCCGGGAAACATTTTGGGGAAAATCGTAATAATATCAATGCGTAACATGTGCAGATAATACCATCTTTAAGGCGTTTCGGGAACAATCCCTTTAGCCGCGTACAGAGGACGGACATGCGAACGAAAGACCGGCAGACGGAACCAAAAGAATATCGATGCAATAAAGGCTGTTGACGCGATCGCAAACAATGCCGTAACTACCCCCGCGTGAGAAGCGATCGCGCCGGCCGCCAGGCTTCCGATCGGCGAAATGCCAACCAAAGCGATCGCATAAAGACTCATCACCCGCCCGCGCTTTTCTTCATCGGCCAGTGTCTGAATGATCACGTTCATGCCCCCGATGCTCATGATCATCGCAAGGCCGCTGAAATATATTGTTACCACCGCATAACGAATATCCGGCACGAGAGCAAACATCATCAGCGACACCGAAGCACCCGCCGCCGCCACCGCCGCCACACGACCAAGCCCGATGACTGATTTCCGGCTGGCCAGATACATGGCTCCTGATAAAGCGCCCATACCGGAACATGATAAAATTAAGCCCAATGTCTTAGGACCACCGCCGAAAATCTCCTTGGCAAACACCGGAGCCAAGGCATTGAACGCCCCGCTTAACATGCTCAACACCGACACCATGATCAGCAAAAGACGGATCGGCATGGAATGATAAACGTAACTGAAACCCTCAATAAGGCTTTTCTTCGACGACAATGTGCGCGGCGGACGGACATAAGGCAAACGCATCAGACATAACGCCGCAATGATCGGCAGGAAACTCAGGGCATTAAGTAAAAAACAAATACTTTCCCCGAAGACCGCAATGGTCACGCCCGCGATCGCCGGGCCGAAAAGCCGCGAACCGTTAAAAACGGAAGAGTTCAACGCGATGGCATTGGAAAGGTCCTTGGGCTCGTCGATCATCTTGCTGATCAGTGACTGACGGATGGTCATCTCATAAGCATTTAAAATACCCAAAAGAACGCTTAAGAGCATGATATGCCAGATCTGTACCTTGCCTGAATAAACCAGGACCCAAAGGATAAACGCCTGCACCATCGCCAGCGTATTGACCAGCACTAAAAGACTGCGGCGGTCAAACCGGTCCGCCGCAACACCGGCCAGCGGCGCAAAGATCAACGCCGGGAAGTTCAGCGCAAAGGCAAAGAACCCCAGCAATAATGCCGAATTGGTCAACCGGTAGATCAACCAGCTGCCGGCCACGATTTGCAGCCAGGTACCGATCAGCGAGCATAATTGCCCAGCTAAAAAAAGCCGCAAATTATAGTACTTAAGTGAACGAAACATATGCTCAATCCTTTAAGTCGTTTCGTGCACGCTGGAAACGTTTTTAACAGCCCAGCTATCGCGTACGGTCAGGCGATAAACGCACGGCACCACAAACAGCGTAAAAAAGGTCGACACTGTCACGCCACCGATGACCGCGATCGCCATGGGCGCGCGCGTTTCCGCGCCCGCACCTAAAGCCATAGCTGGCGGGATCGCTGCTGAAATAGTCGCCAGCGAGGTCATCAAGATCGGCCTTAACCGGATCGGACAAGCGACCAACAGCGCTTCATGGACCTTTTTCCCCTCCGCGCGAACCTGGTTGGTAAAATCCACCAGGAGAATAGAATTCTTTTTAACGATCCCCATCAGGAGAATAACACCAATCACACTATACAAGTTCAATGATTGTCCCCCAAAAAGAAGCCCCAGGAACGCGCCGGAAATACTGAACGGCAGCGCCAGAAGCACGATAAACGGCTGCAGGAAACTGTTATACTGCGACCCGATGACCATGTAGGCCACCAGGATGCCCATGATAAAGACCGTTCCCATGCCGCCGGAAGATTCCTTGAAGGTCTGCGACGATCCGCCGAGAATAGCGTGGTAACCGTCCGGCAGCACCTCTTTGGCGATTTTCTGGGCGATAGCGATCGCGTCGGTTTGCGACTTGCCGGGTGCCACGTTGGCATAAACGGAGATCGCCCGCTCTCTGGCCCGGCGAGTGATCGTCAGCGTGGTCGGACGTTCCACCACATTAACCACATCGCTTAACCGCACACGTTCCCCGCGGTTATTCCAGACCCAGACATCATCGATATCTTTCTTATTCAACCGCTGGGCAGGCACCAGCTCAACGCGGACATCATAACGCTGGCCTTCCCTGGAGTATTTTCCGGCAACAACACCTCCAAAAAGAACATTCACAGCCTCGCCGATGGACTGCATGCTCACCCCTCGCTCCTCGGCTTTCTTCCGGTCAGGATCAACCTGGATCTCAGACGCACCGGGCTGGTAATCACTGTCTACGTCGACCATCATCCCGCTTTTGGCCATCCTCTCCTGCAGGATCGTGCTGAATTCCACCAGTTTGTCCCAATCCGGTCCGCGCACGCTAAACTCGATAGGAAACCCGCGCTGGGCTGAAAACCCGCTCAACGACAGATCCTGGATCCTGGCTTTAAGGTCGGGATTAATTTTGTTAAGGTCCCTGCGAAAAACATTCATCAGATCACCCTGGCTCAGACGATGTTTGGCCACCGGATCCACAGGACGATCTTTGGGGTCTTTGAACGTGGCAAAAATGATCCCCTTGTTCACTTCCCCGCCGCCAAAACCGCCGATCGAGGTAAAATACTTCAAAATTTCAGGACGGGCCGCTACGTATTTTTCCGCTTCCTTGAATAGCTTATCCGTATACCAAATCGAAGCACCCGGCGGAGCCTGAAAACTCACCATGAACATGCTCTGATCCTGTGGGGGA
>PEAR01000190.1 GCA_002753745.1 Candidatus Omnitrophota bacterium
CACTGCTATACTTATGAACTATTTTAATATAAAGTTTTAATTGTGCATAAAAGCAGGCGGGGGCGGGATATTAATGTTTAACACACTGGTTTGTTTTGTTTTATTATGTGCGGGGCTGTTGAACGGGTCTGCTTTTGCGGATCAAGGTGGCAGCGATCAATCTTTAATATCTGGAACGCAAGTTCATTCGGCTAAAGACAATCCGACATTGCGGGAGTTCGGGATTCTGACGGGGTACGGTACGGCAAAAGTGACGGATAAAGATCGCTATGTGACGATCCCCGTTTATGCGCGCTGGGGGCTTGACTGCGATAAATTCGGGCTGGGTTTTTCTGATTGGGTTGAGCGGGGCGCGCGCGACTTTTTTCATCAGGACTTCCGTCCTAAGGGCACTACCGAGTTTTTGATCGAGCCGTTTACCAGTTATCTGTCGAGTCCGGAACAGGGGATGGAGGCCGGGTTTATTCTGGCGTTTAAATATGACTGGCCGTTGACCGAGAGATTCCATCCTTATATTTGGAACGGTGGCGGAGTGATGTATGATTCGCCGCATTTGCGCGGGCAGTCGACACAGTGGAACTTCACGCCGCAGATGGGCGGAGGTTTCAGCTATTTTTTAGACAAGAACAGAGCCTTGAATGTGGAATACCGTTACCGGCATTTCTCGAATGCCAATTTACATTTGCCAAACGACGGGGTCAACGAAGGCTTTATAACCGCGGGGATTTCATGGTTTTATTGAGGTTAATATGACAGGATCACAGCCTAAGCTGGCATTGGTTATCGGCGGAAGCCGCGGGATAGGCCGCGCCATTGTATTGCGTTTGGCCCGGGAAGGATTTGATGTCTGGCTGACATGCCGTTCCAATATGGAGGCAGCGGAGAAGGTCAAAGCCGAGGTGGAGAAGCTTGGCCGGGCGTGCACCATTTTCATGTTTGATATCGCCGACCATCAGGCGGTCAAGGCGGCGCTTGAAAAGCCGCTGGAGACGCGTGTGCCGGACGCAGTGGTTTATAACGCAGGCATTGCCAAAGATAATTTGTTTGTATTCATGACAAAAAACGAGTGGGATTCCGTGCTGCATACGAATCTGGACGGATTTTATCATGTTATGCACACCGTCATTTTCTCCATGCTGCGCGAAAAAAGAGGGCGCATTGTGGTCATTTCTTCAACATCCGGCGAGATCGGGCAGGCCGGTCAGGTTAATTATTCGGCTTCCAAAGCCGGTTTGATCGGTGCGGCCAAGGCGCTGGCCCGCGAGGTGGCGCGCAAGAATATCTGGGTTAACGTCGTGGCCCCGGGACTGATCGACACAGAGATGACGCAGGACCTTCCTAAGGACAGGATCCTGCCGATGATCCCCATGCATCGTTTCGGGACGGCTGACGAAGTTGCCTCCATTGTTACGTTTTTATGTGCCGAGCAGCATATGTATATCCACGGTCAGGTGATCGGGGTTAACGGCGGGTTGGCGATCTAACGAGAGTTTTGAATTTCATGGAACGATACCAATCGATCATTGTGGGCGGCGGGGTGAGCGGGATGACCCTGGCGTTGCTGCTGGCTGCCAACGGCCGCAAGGTTTTGCTCCTTGAAAAAGCGCCGGTCATCGGCGGCGGGTTGTGCCGTTTTCGCAAGAACGGGATCCCTTTTGACACCGGGTTCCATTTTACCGGCGGCTTTGTCAGGAACACGATTCTGCGCGATATGCTGACGGTGCTGGGGATCAATGACAGTATCCGCCCGGTGCTTCTGGATAAGGAGCGCTCCAACCAGTTTTTGTTTGAACAGGAAGGGATAACGATCGCCGTGCCGGCGGGCATTGACGTCTGTTGCGCGCGGTTCGAAGAATATTTTCCGGCGGATCGTGCCGCGGTCAAACAGTATTTTGCCATGGTTGATCGTGTCATCCAGGCTACTCCTTCTTTTGATCTGCGCAAGATCGCCATCTCCCCGGATCCGATCAAGGAAGATTTTGTTACGCTCCAGCATGTTCTCGACGGCCTGACACAGAATAAAATGCTCCAGGCGGCGCTGTCGGTTTATTGTATGTGTTATGGCACCAGGCCCAACGAGGTCTCTTTCGCGAATCATGCCCGCGTGGCTGTCGGGTTTTATGATGCGATCGCACGGGTTGAGGACGGGGGGGATGCATTTATCCGGGCATTTCGCCAGGCGTTTAAGGACCTCCCGATTGAGGTGCGCTGCCATACGACAATTTTGGAATGTCTGGATATTCACGACCGGCAGGTGGGCCGGTTTCTTCTCTCGAGTGGTGAAGAAGTGACGGCGGATGAATGTATTTTTACGATCCATCCTCATGAGGTGTTGAAGGTTTTGCCGCGGCAGCATTTTTCGAAGGCGTTTTGGGACCGGGTGGAGGCGTTTGAAGCGTCCAACGGGTTCTTTTCGGTGTTCGGCGCGGTCGACGGCGCCGGGCCGGGCCCTGAGGTCGGGCCGTCATTGATGTCGGTCGTGCCTCAGGCGGACATTAACCGGTTGATGGACCCTTCCTACGACGGGCCGCAGGCGCTGGCGATTTTCCAGAGCCGGGAGATGGTGAGAGACAGGCCGGTCCATGTTGTGACCGCTTTTGAACCTTCTTATTTTCAACATGTCGCGCCCTGGCAGGACTCTAAAGTAGGGCGCCGTTCGTCGGAGTATGCGGCTTATAAAGACCGGCACGCCGCGGGCATTTGTGATCGGATCCGTCAGGTTTTTCCGCAATACAAGGATTCATTCAAGATGGTGGATGCCGCCAGCATGCTGACGTTCCGTGATTATTTGTCAACGCCTGACGGCAGCGCATACGGGATCCGTCAGAAAGTCGGACAATTCAACCTTTTTGGCAGGCTGCCGCTGCGGAATCTTTATGCCGCCGGGCAAAGCGCTGTTTTACCGGGGATCCTGGGGGCGATGCTGTCGTCCTTTGTGGTGGCGCGATCCATTGTCGATCAACAGCAGTATAACGATTTTGTGAGCAAGCGATTATGTCATTAAAGCGAGCGGTTATTACGGGGTACGGGACAGTTTCTCCGTTAGGGAGTGATGTATCTGAAATGCAGGCCGGGCTGGAGGCGTCCCGCAGCGCGGTCAGGGTGATGGCGGGATGGGAAGCGTATAAGGGGTTGCGCAGCCTGATCGCGGCGCCGGCGATTTCGCGTGACCCGAGTTCCATTCCCCGCCAGAGCCGCCGGTCCATGGGGCCGATGAGCATTTATTCCGTTCAGGCCGCGCAGGATGCGTTGACGCAGAGCGCGTTACCCGCGGCGCTGCTTACATCGGGCCGGGTAGGTTGTGTGATCGGCTCGACCATGGGTGGGACCCGGAGCATCAATGAGATCTACGAGAATATGGCGTCGCATAAGGACATTTCGCAGCTGACGTCGATGAAGTTCTTTCAGTGTATGTCGCACACCGCCGCGCTGAATGTTTCCCAGCATTTTGGGATCAACGGGGTGGTGATGGCCACATCAGCGGCGTGCGCCTCGGGTTTGCAAGCGATCGGCTCGGCGTATGACCTTATTCGACTCGGAACGCAGGACGCGGTGGTTTGCGGCGGTGCGGAGGAGCTTTTTCCGACGGTAACAGGAGCCTTTGATATTCTTTTTGCGACGTCGACAAAATATAATGATCGCCCCGAGATTACGCCGCGCCCTTTTGACGCGGCCCGTGACGGTTTGGTTTGCGGTGAAGGCGCCGGGATTTTGGTGGTCGAAGAATATGAGCATGCGAAGGCCCGGGGTGCCCGGATCTATGCTGAAATTCTTGGGTATCATACTTGTGCCAGCGGGCAGCATGTCAGCCATTCAAGCAAGGAAGCGTTGGCCGCCGCGATGCGCGGGGCGCTGGCCGCGGCCAGGATCGACGCAGGCGCCGTGGATTATGTTAATGCGCATGCGACGGCGACCTTGCAGGGCGACAAGGAAGAGGCCGAGGCGATCCGCGACATTTTTGGCGACAAAGTGCCGGTTTCCAGCCTGAAAGGTTATATGGGGCATACGCTCGGGGCGTCGGGGGCTATTGAACTGGTGGCATCCCTGCTGATGATGCAGGCCGGCCGTATTTATCCGACGAGAAACCTGGAGCGGGTGGCCGATGATTGCCAGGGGATCTGGCATGTGCAGCAGCCGCTGGCACGTTCGATCAATGTCGTCGTCAAGAACGCCTTTGCCTTGGGCGGC
>PEAR01000017.1 GCA_002753745.1 Candidatus Omnitrophota bacterium
AAGATCATCGGGACTGCTGCCGACAAAGCGCCGGTGTTTTCGTTTGTGTTGGACAATATTCATCCTCACGATGTCGGCACATTGCTTGACCGGGAAGGTGTCGCGATCCGCACCGGACATCATTGTACCCAGCCGGTTATGAAGAGGTTTGGCGTATCGGCCACATCCCGGGCATCATTGACTTTTTACAACACTAAAGAGGAGCTTGATTATTTTGTGTCGGCGTTGCGCAAAGTGATCGGCGTTTTTAAATGACCATCCATAATGACGAGCTTTATCAGCAGGTGATCCTGGAGCACAACAAGCGCCCGAAGAATTTCGTCAAGCTTGAGGTCTGCACGCATCAGGCGGAAGGTTATAACCCTTTATGCGGGGATCATTTGAATGTTTATTTAAATGTAAGTCCAGCGGGGATCATTGATGAGGTAACTTTCCAGGGGGACGGCTGCGCGATCTCCAAAGCCTCAGCGTCCA
Organism: Candidatus Omnitrophota bacterium; assembly: GCA_002753745.1. Taxonomy (GTDB): domain Bacteria; phylum Omnitrophota; class Gorgyraeia; order Zapsychrales; family Fredricksoniimonadaceae. Next base: position 475 of record PEAR01000017.1, read on the forward strand.
TGATGACCGCGGCCATCAAGGGCAAGACTGTCGATGAAGCCCGTCATTTATTTGAAGAATTCCATCATTTATTGACCAAAGAGCTTGACCCCGCCACCCAAACCAATCATCTGGGTAAACTCACCGTTTTCTCCGGCATCTGGAAATACCCCAGCCGCGTCAAATGCGCCGTCCTCGCCTGGCGCACCATGAAAGGCGCGCTGGATCAGGAAAAATCTGTTGCTACAGAGTAGGGTTACCAAAAATTCTTTGCATCACCCATCCCGTCAAACGTTCCAAGTAAGCGCACTTCACGTACAAGATTAATGCCGGACCTTTGATTAACAATTTCGACTATTCTTTTGGTGAGGTCGAAAACATCTTTAGCCGTAGCCCCGTTATCGCGAGTAATAATATTAGCATGATTCTTATAGGAATGAGCGCCGCCGATTTTGAGGTTCCGGGCGCCGGCCATTTCGATGATCCCTCCGGCAGCTTGACGGCGATCAGCTTTGGAAGTAGGTTCCACATTGCGAAAGAAAGACCCGGCACAAGGAGTGTCCTGCCAGCGGCCGTGTTTGGTCTCGCGGGTGTTAATTGTTTCGACTCGTTTTGCCCGCATGGTAGCAGTGTCGCCGGGGGAAAGCGTAAAGGTAGCGGAAAGAATAATATCATTGCAATGCTTGATCGCTGAATCGCGGTATTCAAAATGAAGGGTATCAGGTGAAACGGTAACGACACTGTTGTCAGGTTTAAGAAGCGTGAGATTAATGAGCGGAGTCGAGATTTGTGCACCGTAAGCACCGGCATTACCTGCGATCGCGCCGCCTACGGTGCCGGGAATGCCGCTGAATTCTGTCATCCCGGTGAGACCGGCATTGATCGCGTATTCGGCGAGAGCGTCAAGCTGGGTGGCCGCATCAACGATCAACGTATTGCCTTCCTGACGGATGATGGGGGTATTGTTGGTGTAGCGAACGATCACGACATCAACACCGTTGTCCGATGCCAGGATATTGGAGCCGAAGCCCATAACGATAAAAGGGATATTGAGACTGCGTAAAGCTAAAACAGCAACGGTCATGTGTCCGGCATTGGCACATTCGACCATGGCTTTGCACGGACCGCCCAATTTAAAGGTGGTGAATTGTGCCAGCGGGGCGTTATAGGTAACATTAATGCCGGCATCGGTTAAAAAAGAGAGGTCTGGTTTAGATCGTTGGTCGGGGGAAGATGACATTTTTTTCCGGATTATCAAAAGTAGTTATGGTTGAATGGGGGAAAGCTTGTTGTATTTTTTGAACGATATCATCGACCAAATGGCGCGGGACTGATGCCCCGGAACTGATCCCTACGGTATTTTTCCCTTGGAGTAAAGCCAAGTCAAGTTCGGCGGCATTATCGACAATAATGCTTTTAACGTTAAGCTGTTCTCCTTTTTCTCTTAACCGGTTTGAATTTGAGCTTTTGGGTGAGCCACAGATAATAATGAACTCGCAAAGCGTTGCCAGTTCTTTCACGGCATCCTGCCGGTTTTGAGTGGCATAGCAGATATTGTCTTTGAGCGGGCCGGTTAATCTCGGGAATCTGGCACGTAGTTTCAGGATCAATTCACGTGTTTCATCGATCGACAATGTGGTCTGAGTAATAAACGCGACCATCTGATGGGCCGGGATCGTTAGTCTTTCGATATCGGCAGCGTTCTGAACAATATGAAGTCGCGAGGGTAAAACATGACCAGCGGTGCCCACCACTTCTTCATGTCCTTTGTGGCCAATAAGCACCACGTCCAAACCTTCGTCAGAGAAACGGACGGCCTGTTCGTGAACCTTAGTCACCAAAGGACACGTGGCATCGATGGTCTTAAGCTGTTTGGCTGCGGCCTGGCTGACAATGTCAGGAGAAATCCCGTGAGCGCTGAAAATCAACCTGGCCTTATAGGGAACGACGGAGAGGTCGTCAACAAAGATGACGCCGCGGGCTTTTAGTCCGTCGACCACCGCCGTGTTATGGACGATCTCGTGGTAAACATAGAGGGGCGTCCCATATTTAGCGAGCGCCTGTTCAACGATATCGATAGCACGGGCGACACCGGCACAGAAGCCTTGAGTTCTCGCGAGGAAGATTTGCATTGAAGCCTTCGATAAGTTTCGTTAGAATTCTACAGTCTTTTATTGATTATACCATCGTTGACAATGGAGTAAATTGATATGCCTAAAATCAGTCGACGTAAAACGCCGACCGTTGCGGTTGGGGGGGTGCTCCTCGGCAGTGATCATCCCGTGGCTGTGCAATCCATGACGGATACCCCAACGGCAGATGTCGACGCAACACTGGCCCAGACATTGTTATTGATCGAGGCCGGTTCCGAGATGGTCCGCTGGACGATCAATGATGATGCGGCGGCCCTGGGGGCGGTCGGGATCATCCGCCAGCTTCGTTCGGCCGACATCTCGACGCCGATTATCGGTGATTTTCATTTTAATGGTCATGAGATCCTGACGCATCATCCGGATCTGGCGGCCCTGTTGGATAAGTACCGTATCAACCCTGGCAATGTCGGCGGAGCTGCGCGTCGGGATGACAATTTTGCCAGGATCATCAGGATTGCGATCGAACACGGGAAAGCCGTTCGGATCGGGGTGAACTGGGGCTCTTTGGACCGGGCCTTGCTGGCGACGATCATGGATGGGAATCAACGCTCCGGTGATCCAAAAAGTTTAAAAGAGATCATGTATGATGCTGTGATTCAGAGTGCGCTCGATAGCTGCGCTTACGCGCTTGAGCTGGGACTGCCGAAGGACCGGCTTGTATTGAGTGCCAAGCTTTCGGTCGTTCAGGATACGGTCGAAGTTTATCGCCGTCTGTCGAGGTTGTGTGATTATGTTCTTCATCTTGGCTTGACCGAGGCCGGTGGCGGGATTAAGGGTATTACGGCCAGCGCCGCGGCGTTGGGTATTCTTCTTGAGCAGGGCATCGGCGATACAGTCAGGGTATCATTAACGCCTGAACCGGGTTCGCCCCGTTCCCGTGAGGTTGAGGTCTGCCAGGAACTGTTGCAGTCACTGGGATTTCGGTATTTTATTCCGAGCATTACCAGTTGTCCTGGCTGCGGACGGACCAAGAGCGTTTATTTTCAAACGCTCGCTGCTGATATTCAGAAATATGTTTCTGCCCGTATGCCTCAGTGGCGCAAGCTTTATCCCGGGGTGGAGCAGCTGCGGATCGCGGTTATGGGCTGCGTTGTAAATGGTCCAGGCGAAAGCCGACACGCTGATATCGGGATCAGTTTGCCCGGCGCTTTTGAGGATCCGGTCGCGCCTGTATATATGAACGGTGAAAAGAAGATTGTTTTGCGTGGGGACAGGATAAAGGAAGAGTTTATTGATTTGCTTGAAAAATATATTGTTGACCGTTATGTTACGCGATAACTATTTATGAAGAGATGCTTTTAATTTAAGGGGAGAAAGTAATGATCAGGAACATTCTTGTCGCTGATGACGAACGGACAAATGCGCTGCTTCTTGCGAAACGTCTGGAGAAAGAAGGATATACTGTTTCGATAGCCCTCAACGGCCGTGAAGCTCTTGACGTTATCAGATATAATCCGATCGACCTGCTGATTACCGACGTCGTCATGCCTGAAATGGATGGGGTAGACCTTTATATGGCATTGAAGGATAACCCAGAACATGCCAATCTGCCTGTCCTGATCGTGACGGACAAGGAAATGTTCCAGGAATCTTTTGCCGCCCTGGGAGCAGAGATTTACTGCCCGAAGCCGTTTAATTTTATTGACCTGCTGGACAAGATTAAAAAGATTGAGAGTCAGAAGATCGACGGCCGCCGATACCATAAGGCTATTCTTATCGGACCGCACGCCGATGTTCTTGAACAAATGAGTGTTGAGCTGTTAAAGCGTGATTGTATCGTGGCCAAAGTGGATAATGTGATCGAGATCGGTCTGCGTTGTTTTACATTCAATCCTGAGGTTATCATCATCGATATCCATTCACGTGAATATGCCACGACAAAAGAGATTGTCCGTTCCCTGCGTGCCTATAAATGTTTTTCAAAAACGTTTATCGCGATTTACTCGCATTTTGGATCAGCAGAATTCGCCGGGATGGGTGGGGCCGATAGCATAGAACTTGAAATTAAAATGTGCCTTGAGGCTGGTGCAAACAAATATATCGGCCGTTTCAACCGGGTAACATTCCTGGAGCAACTCAAAGATTGCGGATTTTGACGGGGGCAATTACAGCGTAACGGTCCTGACGACCTTGCGTTTCATGAACATGACGTATTCTGAGTACCCAGCGGCCATCGCCCAATCACGGGCTTTGTTAAAATCCCGTCCAACTTGAACCGGCTTATGCGCATCTGAACCAAAAGTGATCGGGACATTGTGCTGGCGGTAGACTTTAAGGTGCGCCAGGGAAGGGTAGATCTCGCCGGCCGGTTTGTGTAGTCCCGAAGAATTGATCTCGATAACAACGCCGGATTCTTTATAGGCCAAGGCATTGGCTTCGATTTCATCCGTCATGTCTTCCGTCGGGTGAAAGTCGAACTTTTTGACCAGGTCAACGTGACCAAGGATGTCAAAGAGTCCGGCCCGTGCGCTTTGGCGCAGTAATTTGAAATATTCACGGTAAACGTCGTTAACGTCTTTTTTATCCCATTCTTTAAGCTGGATGGGATCGTCGAATCCCCATTTTTCGATGAAATGGACGGACCCGATGACGTAGTCGTAAGGATAAGCGGACAGCATTGTTCGGGTGGCATCTTCAAAGCCCGGCAAATAATCTGCTTCAATGCCTACGTTAATCGTGATCTTGTCGGAAAACTGCCGGCGTACGCCTTCGATCATTTTATGGTATAGAGGCAGCTGGGTTATATCCATGGCAATGCCGGGGTCCTTGTGAGACAATAACGGCGCGTGGTCGGAAAAGCCGATCTCTTTGAGGCCGACGTCGATCGCCTGACGGACATACTCTACAGGCTCGCCTGAGGCGTGTCCGCAAAGCGGAGTATGCATATGGTAATCGGATATTGGCAACATAAGCTGTGATTGTAGCATAAAGACAAGAAAAAACAAATGGACCTCAGTTATTCTCTGAACGCGGAATGTTTAAATTATTTATTTGCATTTTTAGGGGTTTGTGGATATACTAGCGCAACATTTTTTTCTCGGCTTCGATTAGCGGGGCCGGGCAGTTTAATCGAAACTATCGGTAGGGAATGAAGTGAAATACCGATTGTTTCTCTTCAGGCATAAACCTGAAGACGATGGAGCGCCTTCACTTCTAGGTCGATACGGCGCGGCCAAAAATAAAAGGAGTATTTATGACCACAGAAACAATCAAGAAGTTGCTTGAGGCCGGTGTGCATTTCGGACACCAGACACGCCGTTGGAATCCCAAGATGAAGAAGTTCATTTTTGGTGACCGGGGCGGAATTTATATTATTGACCTTGAGAAGACCGGGGAATGTTTGGAAGCAGCTCGTGACTTCGCGCGTGACATTGCGGCGAAGGGCGGGCGTTTTCTATTTATCGGAACTAAGAAACAGGCGCAGGATGTTGTAAAAGAAGAGGCTGGCCGTTCCGGCATGTTTTACGTCAATAACCGCTGGATGGGTGGATTACTCACCAATTTTGAAACTGTCAAGAAATCTATCCGCAAATTGCAGGATATCGAGCGGATGGAAAAAGAAGGTGTTTTTCAGCGTTTGACCAAGAAGGAAGTTTCTGTGCTGAATAAAGAGCGTGAACGTCTGTTGGCTGATCTCGGTGGTATTCGAGAGATGACCCAGTATCCCCAGGCAGTTTTTGTCGTGGATGTTAAGAACGAAGAGATCGCGGTCCGCGAAGCAAATCGGTTGAATATCCCTGTGATCGCGATGATTGACACAAACAGCGATCCGGACCCTGTTCAGTTCCCGATCCCTTCTAATGATGACGCGGTCAAGTCGATCCGAATTGTGATGTCGATGGTCGTTGATGGTATTATCGAAGGACGCAAGGAATTCATGGGAACATCGGTGGCACCTGTTGTCCAGGAGCCTGTCGTTGTTGCAGCAGCGGTACCTGATGCAGTCGCTGAAACAGTGCCTGTTATCGACCCTGCCATCCCTGAGATCATCAAGGAAAGCCTTTCGGAAGATCTTGATAAGTACGACCTTGTTACTGGCGAGAAGATTTCTGATAATAAAAAACGTGCCAAAAAAGGCGCGGCTGATAATAAGGAGTAATTCACATGTCTGTTAACGCCATTAAAGATCTAAGAGAGTCCACCGGTTGTGGTATTATGGAATGTAAACGAGCTTTGGCTGAGTCCAACGGCGACATGAATAAAGCCAAGGAGCTGTTGCGCCAGCGCGGGCTGGAGTTGGCCATCAAGAAGGGTGGCCGTGTGGCTAACGAAGGGCGCATTGAGGCGTATATTCATAACGGGAATAAAATGGGCGTGATCGTTGAGGTCAATTGCGAAACGGATTTTGTCGGCCGCAATGAGGATTTCATCAAGTTCACCAAGGACCTGGCGATGCATATTGCCGCTATGGCCCCGAAGTATATTAAAAAAGATGATGTACCGGCAGACATTTTGAATGCTGAGGCTGATCAGAAGGATTTTCTGAAGGCTAATTGCCTTTTGGATCAGGCATTTGTCAAGGATCAGTCTAAGTCGATCCAGGATCTGCTTAATGAGCTGGTCGCTAAGATTGGTGAGAATATTATTATCAGCCGTTTTACCCGTTATAAGATCGGCGAATAACGAAAAGATGGTTAATTATCCATCTGGCGTTTTGTTGATGACAATATGACGAAAGAAGTGCCTTGTTACAAGAGGATCTTGCTTAAATTGAGCGGTGAAGCCTTGCAAGGGGCTGAGCAGCATGGAATTGATGCGGATACGTGTGTAACATTTGCTACCCAGATCAAGGAGATTTGGGAGATGGGCGTGCAAGTTGCGATCGTTGTTGGCGGCGGGAATCTTTTCCGCGGCGGAGCTGAAAGTAAACGGTTTGGTCTTGATCGTTCTGTGGCAGATTATATGGGGATGCTGGCAACCGTGCTTAACGGCCTTGCCTTGCAGAATGCCCTTGAACAGCTTGGCGTACCGACGCGTGTCATGACTGCTATTCAGATGCAGGCGGTTGCTGAGCCTTATATTGTACGGCGAGCCATGCGGCATCTGGAAAAGAAGCGGGTTATTATTTTTGTGGCCGGCACGGGCAATCCTTATTTTACGACGGACACCGCAGCGGCTCTTCGGGCAAGTGAAATTAAGGCCGACATTATTATGAAGGCGACAAAGGTTGATGGTATTTATACGTCTGATCCGATGAAAGATAAAAAAGCAAAGAAGTACGACAAGCTTCGTTTTATCGATGTCCTTAATCAAGACTTGAAAGTCATGGACTCAACGGCAATAAGTATGTGCATGGATAATAGTTTGCCTATTCTGGTGTTTAACCTTCTCAAGAAGGGGAACATTAAAAGGGCTGTCCTGGGCGAGGATATTGGGACTATTGTCAGTTGATCGGGTCTAGATTTAAAATTTTTCACTGAAAAATTTTAAAATAGGGGGTGGCATATGGCTGTAAAAGATGTGATCATTCAGACCGAAGGCATCATGAAAAAGACGATGGATTCGGTCATTCATGAGTTCAACGAGGTTCGTACAGGTCGTGCTCATCCTGGTTTGGTTGAAGAGCTTAATGTTATTTATTACGGCACATCGACCCCGCTTAAGCAGATTGCGGCGGTGTCATCGCCCGATGCCAGCTGCCTGGTGATACAACCCTGGGATATCTCTGCTCTTGCAGATATCGAAAAGGCGATCCTTGGCTCTAAGCTTGGTATTACACCGAATAATGACGGCAAAATCATTCGTCTTTCCGTTCCGCCCCTTTCTGAGGAACGGCGTAAGGAGATGGCAAAAGTCGTCAAGGATATGGCCGAGAAAGGCCGTGTTTCATTGCGCACGATTCGTCGTGAAGCAAATGACAAGATCGTAAAGTTTAAAAAAGATAGTATCATTTCTGAAGATGATAGCTTTAAGGGACAGGAATCAATTCAGAAACTGACAGACAAATATATTAAAGAAATTGATACGTTGCTTGAAAAGAAGAGTAAAGATTTGATGACGATTTAGTTCTTTTAAGATTTTTGACCGACTAGCTCATCTGGTAGAGCACAGCCCTTTTAAGGCTGGCGTGCCGCGTTCGAGTCGCGGGTCGGTCATTTTTTTACGTTTGGGGGCGGGTGGCGAAACTGGCAGACGCGCCAGACTTAGGATCTGGTGGGGTAACCCATGGAGGTTCAAGTCCTCTCTCGCCCATATAGTTTATTTTGATTCTTTGTTATCTGTTGACACCGTTGAACTTGATGTTAAAATATTTTTTCGTTGTTCTTGTTCGAGATATTGCGGCGGTAATTCAGTTGGTAGAATGCGACCTTGCCAAGGTCGATGTCGTGGGTTCGAACCCCATCCGCCGCTCGTTCCTTTTCATCATCTGGAGGTAGCGTTTTTATGAAGATCCTTGATTTTCTTTGTTCTGAAGCAGTAGTCGCCGATTTAAAGGCTACCACGAAAAAAGATTTGATCGAAGAAATGGTTACGGCCATGGTGGATGCCGGAGCTTTTGAGAAAAAAAGTAAGGTTAAGATCATTGATGTCCTGATGGCGCGTGAAGCTCTTGGTTCAACGGCGATCGGTCAGGGTATCGCGATCCCGCACGGTAAGACTGACTGTGTTGACAAGCTTGTCGCGGGTCTCGGTGTTAGCAAGAAGGGCATCGATTTTGATGCTCTCGACGGCGAACCGGCTTATATTTTCTTCCTTCTTGCTGCCCCTATTGATTCAGCCGGCCCTCATCTTAAGGCGCTGGCGCGTGTTTCCCGTCTTCTAAAAGATAAGTATTTCCGCGAAAGCCTTAAATCCTCAAAAGACAAAAAAGAGATCCTTGATCTCGTCTCACGTGAAGACGCACAGCTTGGTTAGACCCGGCGATTTGGTTTGATCCATTCGCTAACGTTAAATCCGGGTTAAATGCAATGTCTAGTAATTTCCTAAAGTGGTTATACCCTGGCATTCAGATTAAGCGATGGGTACTTACATCTTTATTGGGCATCAGCATTGTAGCTATAGGTGCGTTTTTCTCCGCGTCTCCGTATCATTTTGTTAATTTCTTTGGTTTGATTATTGTTCTTTGCGGTATTGTATTTATCGTCCTCGGGATTCTAAAATTGACGGTATCGCTGATCACGCTGTTTCTTCCTAAAAGGGAACAGGATCTCGTCAACATTTTGTATAGCAAAAGGTATTTGGAACGTGGGCCAAAGATCGTGGCGATCGGCGGAGGTCACGGCCTTTCCAATCTTCTGCTGGCGTTAAAAGAGTATACAGCGAATATTACAGCGATCGTGACCGTAGCTGATAGCGGCGGTTCTTCCGGACGTTTAAGAGAGCAATTTAATATTGTCGCACCTGGGGATATTCGTAATTGCCTGGTGGCGCTGGCAGATGCTCCGGCTTTGATGGGGCAGTTGTTCCAGTACCGTTTTCCCGAGAAGTCTGAGCTTAAAGGACATAATTTCGGAAATCTTTTTTTAACAGCTCTTTATGAAGTGGCCGAACGTGATTTTCAGGAAGCGATTGAGTTGACGTCGAAGGTCTTGGCGATCCGTGGAAGGGTTATCCCCTCGACGGTGGAGAATGTGCATTTAGTCGCACGTTACAAAGACGGAAGAGTGACCGAGGGTGAGGCAAAAATACCCCGCTCGGGTGTTGGTATCGAGCATTTGTATTTAAATCCTTCAGAAGTTGAGCCAACACCGGCTGCTCTGGAAGCAATTAAAGATGCGGATGTGATCATTATCGGCCCGGGCAGTCTTTATACCAGTATTCTGCCTAATTTGGTTATTAAAGGGATGGCTGATGCGATCGCGGTGGCATCTGCGAATAAAATTTATGTTTGTAACGTAATGACCCAGATGGGTGAGACGGAAGGTTTTAATGCTGGAGATCATTTAAAGGTTATCTTAAAACATACCCGTGTTGATATCGTTGATGCAATCCTGGTAAACGCCACGGCTATAGATGCGCCTGAAGCGTTGGAACGCTATAAACGGGAGAATTCATTTCCTGTGAGAGCGGATGTCGATGACCTCAGGGCGATGGGTTTCAAGGTTTATGCAGAAGATATCGTGGGTATCCAGGATTACGTACGGCACGACTCTCATAAACTTACTCAGGCGTTGATCAAGGTAATAGAAAAGAAAAAGGTTATAAAACGGTAAGTATGGCTAAAATTGAAAGACCACTCAGAGTTTGCTGTAAACAGGGGCTGCATGCGCGCCCAGCAGCTATGTTCGTGCAGATCGCCAATAAATATAATGCCCAGGTTTCTGTGCGCAAAGGTGCGGAGGAAGTCAATGGGAAATCGATTATGGGTATCTTGATGCTCGGTGCTGATCATAACGCTGAGATCGTTCTGACGGTTGAAGGGCCGGATGCCGAAGTAGCATTGCTTGAGCTGGAGGCTTTCATTGTCAAAGAAAATTAAGCAAGAGATAGTTCTTAAAGGGATCGCGGCTGCACCAGGGATAGCCATGGGGCATGCGTTTTTGCTGGATCAGCAGGATTTTATTGTTTCCGAGCGGTTTATTTTACCAGAAGAAGTTCCGATCGAGATCGCCAGGTTTGATGAAGCGGTGGTGCATACGAAGGCCGAGATCCTGGATGTTAAAGAAAAAATCAGAGTGCAGGTTGGCGGGGTGGACGCTCAGATCTTTGACGCCCATTTGCTGGTGCTTGAAGATTGTATGCTCATTGATGAGGTTAAAAAGAAGATCGTCGCCAACGAATGCGGGGCCGAGTATGCTTTTTCTCAGGTATTGAACCGGTATATCGCGATCTTTGACAAGATTCAGGACGAATATATCAAGGAGCGTTCCTCAGACGTTTCTGATGTGGGTCGTCGTGTTCTAAAACATTTGATGGGTGAATCCCGTTTGCATGACTTCGAAGCCCTCCTTGGTGAGATTATTATTGTAGCCCATGATATTTCACCGTCTGATGCGGTGACGATGTACAGCAAAAAGATTTTGTCCTTCCTGACGGATGTCGGCGGCCGCACCGCTCATACCGCGATTATCGCCAAGTCCCTTGGAGTTCCGGCTGTCCTGGGATTGAAAGATGCCACGTTACGCATTTCTAACCAGGATTATGTGATCGTCGACGGCCGCAAGGGAGTTGTGATCATCGATCCATCGGAGGACACCAAACGGCTGTATGCTAAGGAAAAAGCCAGGATCGAGCAGTATGAAGGCGCCATTCTCAATACCAGGGACGTACCCGGTGAAACACTCGATGGGCGTCGTGTTGGGTTGATGGCGAATTTCGAGATCCATGGGGAAATCCCCGGTGTCAAGAAATATGGCGCTGAGGGGATTGGGCTTTACCGCACTGAGTTCTTTTACATGAATCGTCTTGATCTCCCGACGGAAGAAGAGCAGTTTCAGGATTATCGCAAGATCGCAGAGGAGATGAATCCGTATCCGGTGGTGATCCGTACGCTTGATCTTGGCGGAGACAAGTTCTTGTCCAGTATCCAGCTCCCCAAGGAAATGACTCCTTTTCTAGGATCCAGGGCTATTCGTCTTTGTCTCGAGGAGCCAGAGATATTTCGCACTCAACTTCGGGCTATTCTGCGTGCTTCGGCACACGGTAACGTAGCCATGATGTATCCGATGATCGCGGGTCCCGGCGAATTGCGCGCGGCGAATTCCATTTTTAAAAGTGTTAAGGACCGTTTGCGTGAACAAGGTGTGCCCTTTAATGAAAAGATGCAGGTTGGCGTGATGATCGAAGTGCCGTCCGCCGCCATGACGGCTGATCTTTTGGCTAAAGAAGCGGATTTCTTCAGTATTGGTACCAATGACCTTATTCAGTATACGCTTGCTGTTGATCGAACTAATGAAAAGATGGCGCAGTTTTATGAACCGGGACATCCGGCCGTTTTGCGGCTTATCCGCCGCACGATCAATGCGGCGCATGATGCAGGAATCAAGGTGAGTGTTTGCGGAGAGATGGCCAGTGATCCGACATTGGCGATGGTCCTGATGGGTTTGGGCGTTGATACCTTCAGTATGTCGCCGTCCTCTATTCCGCAAATCAAACGTGCGGTCCGTTCACTGAAATTTTCTGATATTCAGGAATTTGCCAAAGAAGCCTTGCGTTTAAGCACTGGCCAGGAAGTTGAAGAATTCATGATCGGGGCAATTAAGAAATGTGTCGCTGATTTTTATAATTACGAAGGTCAGTCCCGATGAAAGTACTAATTCTCGCCGGTGGTTACGGTACCCGTCTATATCCCGTCATTAAAGATACGCCTAAAGCTTTGCTTGAAGTCGCCGGCAAGACACTCATTGATCACACGGTTGATAAATTTAAAGAAATTTCCGGTATCGACGAGGTCGTTATTGTCACCAATGCCAAGTTTGCCGATATGATGTCCGCTTGGGCTGGCCGTCGTCAAGACCGTTCTTTTTCGATCCGCATTGTTAACGATGGTACCCATACGCCGGAAGAGCGCTTGGGCGCGATCGGTGATGTGCTTTTTGTTGTCGATCGCGAAAAGAATGTTTCTGATTGGATCGTTGCCGGCAGTGATAATCTTTTTGACTTCGACATCAAGCCTTTTGCTGATTTCTCCCGGGCGAAGTCTCCTTCGATTACAGTTGGTTGTTATGATATTAATGACTTGGCCGGAGCTGCTAAATACGGCGTTATTCAGCTCGATGCCCAGGGCAGGATGACATCTCTTGAAGAAAAGCCCAAACAGCCGAAGTCCAGCCTTATTTCGATGTGTTTGTATTTTTATCCTGCCGCTTCTTTGCCGCTGTTACGCCGGTTTGTTGACGAAACTCATAACGCTGACACGACAGGCGGGTATGTTCAGTGGCTGTATAAAAAGCAACCAGTTTTTGGGTTGACTTTTTCGGGAAAGTGGTATGATATTGGTTCTGTTGAGTCGTACAATGAAGCTCAAAAGAGCTTTCGGAATTAAAAATCCATTTTTAACATAACTGAAAGGATGGGACACGTGAAAGGTAATTATTTTATTACGTCAGAGTCAGTAGGTAATGGTCATCCGGATAAGGTGTGCGATCAAATTTCAGATTCAGTCCTGGATGCGGTTTTAAAAGATGATCCCAAGGGCCGTGTTGCTTGTGAAACGTTCATAAGCGCGGGTCTTGTTATTGTTGGTGGTGAGATTACGACCACGACGTATGTGGATGTTCATAAACTTGTTCGCGGTGTTTTAGCCGATATTGGTTATACCAACCAGGTTTATGGTTTTGATGCTTCTACCTGTGCGATCTTGAACGCTATTAACCGTCAGTCTCCTGATATTTCCCAGGGCGTTGATGCGGGCGGCGCCGGAGATCAGGGGATCATGTATGGTTATGCGTCCGATGAGACCAAGGAGTTGATGCCGCTTCCGATCACGCTGGCGCACAAGCTGGTCAAGCGTGTTGAAGAAGTTCGTAACAAAAAGATTTTAGATTACCTCGGACCTGATTGTAAGAGCCAGGTAACGGTTGAGTATGTTGATGGCCAGCCTAAGCGTATTGACTCTGTCGTGTTGGCGTGTCAGCACACCGAGAAGATTCTGGATAAGACAGGCAAGAAGATCACGGATAAGTCGCGCAACGATATTATCAAGCTGGTTGCGATGCCGATTGTTGGCAAGCTGATCGACAAGAACACCAAGTTCTATGTCAACCAGACGGGAAAATTCGTTGTTGGCGGACCTCAGTCTGATACCGGCGTCACCGGGCGCAAGATCGTTGTCGATACGTACGGCGGGGTTGTTCCACACGGCGGCGGCGCGTTTTCCGGCAAGGATCCGACCAAGGTCGATCGTTCGGCGGCATACATGGCGCGTTACATTACGAAAAATATCGTTGCCGCGGGAATTGCCAATAAGTGTTTGATCCAGTTGAGCTATGTGATCGGTAAGGCCGAGCCGCTTAGTATTTTCATTGATACTTTTGGGACGGGTAAGATCAGTGAGCAGAAGATCGTTGAGATCATCCGCAAAAATTTCGACCTCACACCGGCCGGGATCATCAAGAAGCTTGATTTGCGCAAGCCGGTTTTCCGTCGTACAGCGGCGTATGGCCATTTTGGCAATCCTGCTTTTGCTTGGGAAAAAACTGACATGGTTAATGTTCTAAAGAAGGATGCGGGGGTTTGATCGATGCCAGCTAAAGAGTACAAAGTTAAAGATATTAGTTTAGCTGAGCTTGGGCATAAACAGATCGCCATGGCTGAGAAGGAAATGCCGGGTTTGATGTCGTTGCAGCGTAAGTATGGTTCGAAGAAGCCGCTTAAGGGCGCTCGGATTATGGGGTCGCTGCACATGACGATCGAAACCGCGGTGCTGATCAAGACGCTGGTTGTGCTCGGGGCTGAGGTTCGCTGGGCAAGTTGTAATATTTTCTCGACCCAGGACCAGGCCGCAGCGGCAATCGCTGACCTTGGTATTGCGGTGTTTGCCTGGAAAGGCGAAACCCTTGAGGAATACTGGTGGTGCACCAAGCAGGCCCTGGTATTCCCTGACGGTAAAGGACCTGACCTGATCGTAGATGACGGCGGTGATGCGACCATGATGGTGCATCTTGGTTTTGCCGCAGAAAAAGATCCCTCGGTGTTGAACCGCAAGGCGTCTTGTGAAGATGAGAAAGAATTATTGAAATGTTTGAAGGCGATACTAAAAGAAACCCCCAGGCTTTGGCATGGCATTACGCCAAAGATCAAGGGTGTTTCTGAGGAAACAACGACGGGTGTTCATCGTTTGTATCAAATGCAGAGCGAGAAGAAACTTCTTTTTCCTGCATTTAACGTTAACGATTCTGTTACCAAGTCAAAGTTTGATAATCTTTACGGCTGCCGCGAATCGCTTGCCGACGGGATCAAGCGTGCCACGGATGTCATGCTGGCCGGTAAGGTAGCGGTGGTGTGCGGTTACGGCGATGTGGGTAAGGGCTGCGCGCATTCCCTGCGGACGTACGGCGCTCGTGTTATTGTTACCGAGATTGACCCGATCTGTGCTTTACAGGCGTCGATGGAAGGTTTTGAGGTCAAGACGGTTGAAGATGCCTTGCCTGAGGCTAACGTTTATGTGACATGTACCGGTAATTCGGATATTATCACCGTTGACCATATGTCCAAGATGAGGGACTCGGCAATTGTTTGTAATATTGGTCATTTTGACAATGAGATTCAGGTTTATGATTTGATGAAGGTTAAAGGGATCGAGCGGATCAACATCAAGCCGCAGGTTGACAAGTACGTTTTCCCTGACGGGCATTGTATTATTCTTTTGGCTGAAGGCCGTTTGGTGAATTTAGGGTGTGCCACTGGCCATCCGTCTTTCGTGATGTCGAATTCCTTCACGAACCAGACTCTGGCTCAGCTTGAGCTGTGGCAGAAGAAATATGACGTTGGCGTTTATCGTTTGCCCAAGAACCTGGATGAAGAAGTGGCCAGGTTGCATTTGGAAAATGTAGGTGCTAAACTTACTAAATTAACTGCCAAGCAAGCTAAGTATATCAGCGTGCCGGTGGAGGGTCCGTATAAGCCGGATCATTATCGTTATTGATTATGAGCAAAAAAGTTTTAATGAAAAAAATCGGTGTATTATGTTCCGGCGGTGATGGCCCGGGGATGAATGCTGCTGTTCGTGCAGTTGTCCGTGCGGGACTTTCTAACGGCCTTAAGGTCGAAGGGATCATGCGCGGGTATCAAGGGCTCATTGATAATGACCTGATCGATATGAACCGCTGTTCTGTTTCCGGGATCATTGGGCGCGGCGGCACGATTATTAAGACTGCACGTTCACCGGAATTTCGTACGGAGGCCGGTCAGCGCAAAGCGGTTAATATATTAAAGAAGCATAAGATCGACGGTTTGGTCGTTGTTGGCGGCGATGGTTCGTATCTTGGGGCCAGCGAGCTTTACAATAAGTGGGGGATTCCCGCTGTTGGTATCCCGGGCACCATTGACAATGATTTGCACGGAACGGATCAGACGATAGGTTGTAATACTGCGATCAATACGGCTGTTGAGGCTATTGATAAGATTCGCGATACAGCGCACAGCATGGAGCGTATTTTTATTGTTGAAGTGATGGGGAATCGTTCCGGGTATATCGCGATGGAAGTTGCGTTAAGTTCCGGCGCTGAAGATGTTGTTGTTCCAGAGGCCAAGCCCGATTATAAGGAAATGTGCGGCCGGATCACTCAGGGTGCCAGAAAAGGCAAGATCAGTTGGATCATCGTTGTTTCCGAGGGAGTCATTAAGGCCAGCGTTCTTGCGGAAACGATTACGAATATGACGGGGCTTGAGACACGGTCAGTCGTTCTCGGTCATGTCCAGCGCGGCGGCAATCCTTGCGCGTTTGACCGTATTTTGTCGACGAGATTAGGCGTTGCAGCCGTTGAAGAGCTGATCAAGGGAAATTACGGCAATGCGATAGGCGTGATCCAGAACAAAATTAATATAATTCCGCTGGCCGATGCCAAAAAGCGGTTGAATGATATTTATCAGGAACGTTATCGACTCATTAACATGTTACGTTAAGGAAAGAGCACTGTATGGCAAAGATTTATTATGATAAAGATGCGGATTTGAACGTGTTGAAGAATAAGACCATTGCGATCATCGGCTATGGTATTCAGGGCCGCGGTCAGGCATTGAATTTACGTGACAGTGGGTTAAATGTTATTATCGGTCAGCGTGAAGGCGGGCCTAATTATCAGAAGGCGGTTGACGATGGTTTCAAGCCTATGGATGCCGGAAAAGCAGCTAAACAGGCCGATGTTATCATGATCCTGACGCAGGATCATTTGCAGGCTGAGATCTACAAGAAGCAGCTGCGCAAATATATGAAGCCTGGTAAGGCCTTGGCTTTCTCGCACGGTTTTAACATTCATTTTGGTCAGATCAAGCCTCCGGCGGATATCGATGTGTGGATGGTGGCACCAAAGGGACCAGGTTCATTTGTGCGCCGTCAATATGAGGAAGGCAAGGGTGTTCCTTGTTTAGTGGCGATCCACCAGAATGCATCCGGCAACGCTTTAAAAGAAGCATTGGCTTATGCCAAGGGCTTGGGCGGCAGCCGTGCGGGTGTCTTTGAGACTACTTTTAAGGAAGAGACCGAGACTGATCTTTTTGGTGAGCAGGTTGTTCTGTGCGGCGGCACCAGCGCGCTGGTGAAGGCTGGTTTTGAGACATTAGTTGAAGCTGGTTACGCTCCTGAAATGGCTTACTTTGAATGCTTGCATGAGCTTAAGCTCATTGTAGATATTATTTATGAAGAGGGTATTGCCGGGATGCGTAAGCGCGTGTCGGATACCGCCGAGTATGGTGATTATACCCGCGGTCCGCGTATTGTTACGGCAAAGACCAAGCAGGTGATGCAGAAAGCGCTTAAAGAGATTCAGTCCGGGAAGTTCGCTCGTGAGTGGATGAAAGAAAATAAGACCGGACGTCATGGTTTTCTTAAAATGAGAGCTGATCAGGATAAACATCAGATCGAAGAAGTTGGCAATCGACTTCGCGGCATGATGTCCTGGATAAAGAAATAGGTTATAACTTAAGGGTGATACATGTTAAAACGCCCCGTTATAACGGGGCGTTTTAATTAACGTTCCTGATTGTAATGGGGCCAACAATACAGGAGTTTGTTATGAAAAAAGAAGATAAGGTCATCATTTTTGATACCACATTGCGCGACGGTGAGCAGGCGCCCGGCGCCAGCATGAACCAGCGTGAAAAGTTGGAAGTTGCCCAGGCATTGGAACGGTTGGGCGTTGATATTATCGAGGCCGGTTTCCCTGTGATCTCTAAAGGTGATTTCGACTCTGTTCATTCCATTGCTAAAATGATTAAAAAAGTGTCGGTTGCAGGATTAACCCGATCGGTACGCAAAGATATTGATGCGGCAGCTTCGGCTCTGAAACCGGCCAAACATCCTCGGATCCATGTATTTTTAGCAACTTCTAAGATCCATATGGAGCATAAATTAAGGAAATCGCCGGATGAGATCGTGCAGATCGCGGTGGACGCGGTGAAATATGCGCGTAAGTTTGTGACGGATGTTGAATTCTCACCGGAAGATGCTTCTCGTAGTGATAAAGATTTTTTATATCGGGTTTTGGAGGCGGTCATCAAGGCTGGTGCCACGACGGTGAATATTCCTGATACAGTCGGGTATGCCATGCCGGAGCAATATGGCAAACTGATCGGGGATATCAGGAATCATGTGCCCAATATCGCTAAGGCGGTCATATCTGTTCATTGTCATGATGATCTGGGCTTGTCGGTAGCTAATTCACTGGCTGCCGTAAAAAATGGTGCGCGTCAGATCGAGTGCACGATTAACGGGATCGGTGAGCGGGCCGGTAATACGTCGATGGAAGAAGTGGTAATGGCGTTGCGGACCCGTCAGGATTATTTTGGCGTCACAACAGGGATCAAGACCCAGGAGATTTGCCGTGTTTCCAGACTGGTCAGTAAACATACGGGCTTTGTGGTGGCGCCGAATAAGGCGATTGTCGGCGGTAACGCATTCCGGCATGAATCAGGCATTCATCAGGATGGTGTTTTAAAGGAGCCGACTACCTATGAGATCATGACGCCTGAATCTGTCGGGTTTACAGGGGTTGGTTTGGTTATGGGAAAGCATTCCGGCCGTCATGCGCTGAAAGCCAGACTGAAGCAGTTGAACATTGAATTGAATGATGCCGAGCTGGACAAGGCTTTTGGCCGATTCAAGGACTTGTCGGACAAGAAGAAAGAAGTGTTCGATGAGGATTTGATTGCGATCGTTGAAGATGAGGTCCAGGAAGTGAAGGATATCTGGACGCTGGGATCTCTGGTGGTGACCAGCGGGACAGCGATCAAACCCCGGGTTGAAGTTGTCCTCAAGACCGGGGCTAAATCATTTACCAGAGTTTCGACCGGTGATGGTCCGGTGGATGCCTGCTATTTGGCTGTCGATGAAATAACCGGATTGAAAGGCAAGTTGTTAAATTACGGCATTCAATCGGTCACTGAAGGCAAGGATGCCCAGGGTGAGGTTCGCGTCCGGGTTGATTTTGACGGCGATAAGGTTACCGGCGTCGGGGCTTCAACTGATGTGATCGAAGCTTCGGTAAAAGCATATTTGAACGCGGTTAACAAGAAATGCGCCGTGTCAAAAGGTGATATCAAGAAAAACAGTATTGATTTCGGGTTGCAGCCATGACATTAAGAACAACCTATGGTCTGGTCGGGTATCCGTTGGGGCACAGCCTTTCACCCGTCATGCATAATGCGGCGTTCAAGGCGCTTGATGTTGATGCGGAGTATGTTCTTTTCCCGATGAAACAGGATGAGCTTGGGGCGTTTTTCGCTGAATTAAAAGAGCCTCATAGTCATATTTTCGGGTTGAATGTGACCGTCCCGCATAAAGAGGTAGTGATTCCGTTTCTGGACAGTCTGGATGCTTTTGCCCAGAAAGTAGGCGCAGTCAATACGATCCTTATCGACGATAAACGCCGGTTAAGAGGATATAATACCGATGGTCCCGGTTTCCTGGCTCATTTGGATGAGGAAGGGTTTAATCCCTCGGGAAAAAGAATATCCATTCTGGGAGCCGGGGGTGCGGCGCGTGCTTTGATTGCGGTTTTTTGTCTGCTTGATAAAAAGGCAGAAACGATAAAGCTTTATGATGTGGATCATGAGAAAGCGGCAGCTCTTGTTAATGATCTGGGCAGCCGTATGGATGTGAGCCGGGTTGCGGTCGTGGGGAGCATTGATGACCTTGATATCGAGCTTGCGGATTTGCTGATCAACGCGACCCCGGTGGGGATGAAGAGTTCTGATCCCTGTTTGGTCAGTGAAGAATTATTACATCCTCATTTAATGGTTTATGATCTCGTGTATAATCCTGCAGAGACGCCGTTGTTGAAACTGGCGAGAGCCAGAGGCGCCCAGGCGGTTAACGGGCTTAAGATGCTTTATTACCAGGGGGTTCTCGCCTTTCAGCATTGGGCCCAGGTTCAGCTTGCCGAGTCGGTAAAAAAGAAAATGTGGGACGAATTGTATAAAGCTTGTTACAAGATGTAGTGTCCTTATATTGGGCGGCCACGGGGAGCCGCCCGTACATGCATGGAGATAATGGCAATGGATTTTGATGTATTTATTAGAATAGTTTTCTTTGTCTTAGGCGCGATGATTGGCAGTTTCTTGAATGTCTGTATTCTTCGCCTGGCAAAAGAACAATCTGTTGTCTCGCCTGGATCTCATTGTCTTAAATGCGGGAAACCGGTACAATGGTTCGATAATATCCCGGTAATCAGTTACCTGGTCTTGCGCGGTAAATGTCGTTCGTGCGGTGTTTCCTTCTCGGTCCGGTATCTTTTTATCGAGCTATTGACCGCGGGCGTTTTTCTGGGCTTGTATCTATATTTCGGGTTGACCTGGGTGCTGCTTCCATATTTGCTGATGCTTTCCGGGTTCATTGTGGCGACATTCACGGATTTTGATGAACGGATCATTCCCGATGAAGTTAGCGTGGGCGGCATGGTGGTGGGATTGTTGATCAGTCCGTTGATCCCGCAACTGCACGGGACGGATATCTGGTGGCAGGCGTTACTGCAGTCTGTTTTAGGTGTTATTGTCGGCGGCGGCTCGATCTATTTAATGGGTGCTATCGGCGAGTGGATCTTCAAGAAAGAAGCTATGGGCGGCGGGGATGTGAAATTGCTGGCCATGATCGGCGCTTTTATGGGGTGGAAGATGGCGCTGTTGACGTTCTTTATTGCGCCGTTCTTTGGGGCCGTTGTCGGCATCATTGAGAAGATCCGTACGAAGGAAAGCGCGATCGCTTACGGACCGTATCTGGTGATGGGCGCGCTGGTAAGTCTTTTTTGGG
The DNA here is from genome assembly GCA_002753745.1 of Candidatus Omnitrophota bacterium. Classification (GTDB taxonomy): domain Bacteria; phylum Omnitrophota; class Gorgyraeia; order Zapsychrales; family Fredricksoniimonadaceae. The sequence goes on from PEAR01000017.1 coordinate 21,451, forward strand.
GAAACCGCATTATTGACCACATTATGAGCGGTTACGGAATTTTTTAAACATCAACAATCAACAAGAGGGGTTCTTATGGTTTCGTACAAGGAGTTGGGTTTATCTAACACTAAAGACATGTTCCAGAAAGCTTTCAAGGGCGGGTATGCCATTCCGGCGTACAACTTCAACAATATGGAACAGATCCAGGCGGTCATTACGGCCTGTGTTGAAACACAGTCACCGGTGATCTTGCAGGTTTCCTCCGGCGCCCGTAAGTATGCCAATGCCACGCTGTTGACCTGGATGGCCAAAGGCGCGGTTGAGATGATGAAGGAGATCGCCAAGGCGAAGAATCTTAAAGAGATCCCGGTAGCCCTGCACCTTGATCATGGCGATACTTTTGAGTTAGCCAAGCAGTGTATTGAGTCTGGTTTTTCGTCGGTTATGATCGACGGGTCGCACCATACTTATGAGAAAAATATTGAATTGACCAAACAGGTTGTTGAATTCGCGCATAAGCATGATGTGACGGTTGAGGGTGAGCTGGGTGTTTTGGCAGGGATCGAGGATGATGTGGTAGCGGCAGCGTCGGTCTATACGCATCCTGATCAGGTGGAAGATTTTGTTAAGAAGACGGGCGTGGATTCGCTGGCGATTTCCATCGGTACGTCCCATGGTGCCTACAAGTTCAAGCCTGCCCAGTGCTCGCTTGATCCCAAGACCGGCGTTCTGGTCCCGCCGCCGTTGCGTTTTGATATTCTCGAAGAGATCGAGAAGCGTATTCCTGGTTTTCCGATCGTCCTTCATGGGGCCAGCTCGGTCATGCCTGAATATGTCGCCATGATCAACAAGTTCGGCGGCAAGATGGAAGCAGCCGTTGGTATCCCTGAAGAGCAGCTGCGCCGCGCGGCCAAGTCGGCGGTGTGCAAGATCAATATTGATTCTGACGGGCGTCTGGCGATGACTGCGTCAATTCGCAAGACCTTTGCCGAAGTTCCGGCCGAGTTTGATCCGCGCAAGTATCTTGGCCCGGCCCGCGACGCGCTGGTATCGGTTTACAAGCAGAAAAATGAGAAGGTTCTGGGCTCCGCTGGAAGAGCGTAAGAATCAGGTTGTAATTTCTTGCTTAACGCCGGGCGTGATCATTCGCGTCCGGCGTTAAGTTTTTACGATAATGGTGAGGTATTATGGAATGTTTAAAAGAGCGTAACTTGAAAGAATGCACGTGCACGTATGCCGGGTGTTCGCGTAAGGGGCTTTGCTGCGAGTGTGTGTCGTATCATCGGGCCAAAGGGGCGATCCCGGGGTGTTTTTTTCCGCGGGATGCCGAGAAGTCGTATGACCGCAGTATTAAGAAGTTTGTGGAGTCGTATAAAGGATGATCCCGCAAAGCCTGCTGAAAGAATTCGGTTTTATTGACGAGGAAAAGTTCCCTCGCCGCTTGAACCATCATTCGGTGTCGCTTAGCCTGCCGACCGCCCTGAATTTTGGCGTTGAGCCGCTTGAGGTTATTGTGGAGGATGGGTTGGTCGTGCCGTTGCAGGAGGCCGGGAGCACGGGCGGGATGATCATTCGAAACGACGGACTGATGCTGTATGTGGGGCATCAGGACCCTAATGATCCGGCGTCCCCGCTGGAATCACGCTTCATCAAGGAGATCCCTTATGAAGCACGGCTGCAGGTGAGTAATATCATGCGCCGGGCGGTAGCAGTGGATCCGTCGTTAGGTGAGATTTGGCATCATGTGAGCAATGCCTGGACGGGCTGGTTTTCAACGCTTGAGGGGGATGGTGTTCTACAGCTGGCTGGTGAGTTTGTGACGATTGCCAAGGCCTGGCATCAGCTGGGCGAGCTTCTTGGGCAGCTGATTGACCGCGTTTCCGATAAGAATTCGTCTGTTCAGGATATTGTTCAACTTAAAACCGTTGTTCAGACGGAAAAAGAGTTTAACCGCGGCTGGCTGGGCGAGGAAATCCTGGTTGATGAATTGCCGCTATCGTCCGTGATGGCGCAGGGGCGCATTAAGTATTTGATGCAGGGGCTTTTTCCTAAAATGCAGAAAGCCTTGCAGAATCCTGTATTTATTAGCGGATCAACATTTAAGCTTTATTACGGCACTCGCCGATCATACCTGATGAAACTGGTCATTCTCCCTCTTGTTGACGATGATTCGTCCCGCATTAATTCAACCGGGATTGAATTTAATCTTTCCTCGCTTACTTAATTCTATTTCTTAGTTATTGTTTATTGGACAAATTGTCAATTTGAATGACATTTTGTCCTTTGTTTAGCGCTTGTTGGTATCGGGCAGCTATATATTATAAGGTAGCGTTTTCTCGGTTTTGGCCTTAACCCCTTGTTTTCACCTTTTTTATCGTTAATACTTATTAAAGGGAAGGAAGGGTGTGGATGCGAAAAATTATTGCAATCATAACGCTGTTTTGTTTTGTGCTCACCGGCCTTGGCTTGCCTACGGCGGTGCGAGCTGACAGTTTCATGTTACCCGCCCCAGGCCAAATGATTGCGTTAAGCCCGTCTTACAATCCAGCTCTCCTCAAAGGCATCAAAGTTTACGCCGACAATCCGTTTAAAATGGATTTCATTTTGGATAAAGGCTCTGCCTTTATCCAAAATGACCCTGAGCGAGCCCCGCAGGGGCGAGTCGAAGGGTTTCCTCCCAATGTGGAAGCACCCCAGGTCTCAATCAAATCGACGACCCCCGAGGCAACCTCCCGTCGCCTGGTTAAATACTTCCTCGCCGCGCTCACCACTCCCGAGAAAGACATGTGGGTCAACCTAAGCCCTTACGAAAAAGACCGCATTATTCCCGATAGTTTCGGCCAGACCGACATGGGCCGCGACCTGTTGGCACAAGATTATATTCTTAAACAAATTACCTCATCAGTCATGTATCCCGAAGGCGAGACCGGTAAGAAATTTTGGGCCAAGGTCTACAAAGCCGCCTATGAGAAATACGGCACCACCGATATCCCTATCGACACTTTCAACAAAGTCTGGATCGTCCCCGAATATGCCAAAGTCTATGAGCACGGCAATACCGCTTTTGTGGTAAAAGCCAGAATGAAAGTCATGTTGGAAACCGACTATTTAGCGACGTCGACTAACGCAA
>PEAR01000191.1 GCA_002753745.1 Candidatus Omnitrophota bacterium
GGGCTATTGAACTGGTGGCATCCCTGCTGATGATGCAGGCCGGCCGCATTTATCCGACGAGAAACCTGGAGCGGGTGGCCGATGATTGCCAGGGGATCTGGCATGTGCAGCAGCCGCTGGCACGTTCGATCAATGTCGTCGTCAAGAACGCCTTTGCCTTGGGCGGCCTGACCGCCTCGCTGGTCGTCAAGGGTGTCGATTAAGGAATTCTATCAAACCGTGGAGGTATAGGATGACGAAAGAAGAAGTTATCAAAAAGACGAACGAGGTGTTTGAGAACAGTTTTGAGATCGCGCCGGAGCGGTTGAAGCCGGAGGCGCATATTTTTAATGATCTGGGGCTGGACAGCCTCGACATTGTTGACCTGGTGGTCGGCCTGCAGCAGAAGTTCGCGGTGACGATTCGTGACGACGAGCGGGTGCGCAATATCCGGACGCTGGGAGATGTTTACGATTTTATTTATCTGCTGGGGCAGGAGGGTCGGGCTGGGGATGCTGCCGCGAAATGATGACGGCCAAGAAGGTCATCCTCAATACGGTTTTTTATGTTCTGTTCATCCCGGTGACGCTGGCGACGGTAACGATCCTTTCGTCGTGGGTATACTGGGGGCGTTTGCGGTCTTACCGGGAGGCGATGCGGCGGCTGCGTATTGCGATCAGATGGTACGGCCGGATCATTATTTGGGGTTTGCCGCAGCCGTTCCTTAAAGTCCGTTATCGGGACAAAAGCGGGGAAGCCATGATCCCGACGCCCTGTATCGTGATCTGTAATCACCGTTCTTCGTCGGACCCGTTTTTGATGGCATGTTTTTCGTTCGAAGCGGTTCAGATCGTTAATATCTGGCCTTTCAAAATTCCTCTCCTGGGTTTCTTTGCGCGGTTGGCCGGGTATTTAAGTGTTAATGAAATGTCTTTTGAAGAGTTCAGCCAACGGTGCGGAGAGCTCCTGGATGAAGGCGTTTCGATCATCGCGTTCCCTGAGGGAACGCGTTCGGGCGCCCATGCGATGGGGCAGTTCCGGGGAGCGATGTTCCGGATTGCGCTGGAGAAAAAGATCCCGATCGTGCCCTTATGCATTTCCGGCAATGAGGATAAACCGGTCCGCGGGTCGTTCTGGATGAATCCCGGGACCGTTTTGCTTCACCGGTTGCCGACACTGACCTATGAGCAGATCAAGGAGATGAATCCATTCAAGTTAAAGAATCATGTGCGCGATATTATCGAGACGGAAACTAAAATAATGGATGCCCGGTCATGAGATCGTTCAGGGAATATCCCAAAAGCGCTTTTGTCGATCCTGCCCGAATGCTTCGGTTGCAAACGCAATGGCTGCGTCAGCATTTGGCCTATTGCCAGGCCGCATCGCCGTTCTATCGAAAATTCTTTCAAAAGCACGGGATCGTTCCGCGGGCGGTTACTTTGGAAAATCTCGCGGATATCCCGTTAACGGATAAGCGTTGCCTGGAACGTTCCAACCGGGATTTTATTGCTGTTCCCCAGGAGCGGATCGCGGATATCGTGCTGTCCAGCGGCACGACGGGTGATCCGACGCAGATCGTTTATACCCAGCGTGACCTTGACCGCCTGGCGTATAACGAACGGCAATCGATGGCTTCGTGCGGCATTGTCGCGGCCGACCGCGTGTTGCTGACCTGTACGATCGACCGCTGTTTTGTCGCCGGGCTGGCTTATTATCTGGGTGCAAAAACGATTGGCGCGGCATGTATCCGTAACGGGCTCAACAGCCTCGAAAGCCATGCGGGGATTATCAAGCTGATGGCGCCGACCGTTATTGTAGGGGTGCCGTCGTTTCTACGTAAGCTCGGGAACTATGTTGAGCACAAGAAAATTTCTGTCGCCAGTGTCAAGAAGCTGGTGTGTATCGGCGAGCCGCTGCGGGATAAGGAGATGAAACCCCTGGCGGTGACGCGTGATCTTGAGGCCGTGTGGAAGGCCAAGGCGTATTCTACGTATTCGTCATCAGAGATGGTGACGTCGTTTTGCGAATGCAAAAGTCAGAACGGCGGGCATTTGCATCCGGAGCTGGCCGTCGCTGAAATCGTGGATGAACGGGGCCGGCGCGTGAGCGCGGGAGTGCCCGGTGAACTGGTGGTGACGCCGTTAGGCATGGAAGGCATGCCGCTGGTGCGTTTTCGCACCGGCGATATCAGTTTTATGCTGGAAGAGCCTTGTGCCTGCGGCCGCTGCAGCCCGAGACTGGGGCCGATCCTTGGCCGGAAGAAACAAATGCTTAAGGTCAAGGGGACGACTGTTTATCCCCTTGCTGTTTTCTCGGCGCTCGATGCGCTGCCTGAGGTTAGCGATTATTATTTGACGGTATTTGCCGCTGACGCGCTATCCGATCGCCTGACCGTGACGGTTTCTTTACGGGGACCTTGTTCGCTGGCCCGTATCAGCGAGGTGTTGACGGCGCGTTTACGGGTCGCGCCGGAAGTCGTGGTAGCGTCGGAAGATGATGTTCGGCGTGTGGTTTATAATCCGTCGTTACGTAAACCGGTACGTTTTTTTGACAGGAGATCCTAGAGATGGGCGGATGCGGGAACATGCCATTTCGTTTTGAATTTACGCCGCAGGACATCAAGCAGGCGGTCAGTCAGGCGCAGTTATTGTCGATCGAGATCGAGTTCAGCCTGAAATGCAACTTGCGTTGCCCGTATTGTTATATTTCGACAGAGCCGGACCCGAAGAATGAGCTGACGGCTGCCGAGATTCGCGATGTTATTGTACAGGCCAGGGACCTTGGCGCGCGCAAGATCATTATTCTCGGCGGGGAACCGCTGATCTATCCGCGCATCATGGAGAAGATCGAATTTATCCGTGAGCAGGGCCTGCAGGTCGAGCTGTTTACCAATGGCATGCATTTGACCCAGGCCCGGGCGCGCCGGCTTTACGAGCTGGGTGTTCATGTTGTTTTGAAGATGAATTCGTTCAAGGATGAGATCCAGGATAAGCTGGTCGGAATCCCCGGAACGGCTAAAAAAATGCGGGCCGCGCTGGCGCATTTGCAGGAAGCCGGTTACCCGCACGGCGAGGGGTTTCTCGCCGTCAGTACGGTCATCTGTCAGGACAATTTTCCGGAACTTACAGCGCTGTGGATCTGGCTGCGGGATCAGGGTATTTTGCCGTATTTTGAGATTTTAACTCCCCAGGGCGGCGCGGCTAAAAATGACGGACTGCATGTGCCGACCGGGGATCTGGAGAAGTTTTTTCACGAGATCAGTGAGATCGACCGCACACGTTATCACCAGACCTGGGACCCCCAGCCGCCGTTGGTCGGGGGCAAGTGCTTGCGCCATCAGTTTTCCTGTCTGATCAATGCCCAGGGCTTTGTAATGCCGTGCGTCGGACTGAATGTTCCCGTCGGAAATATTCGCGATAAAAAGCTTAAGGATATCCTGGCGGAAAGCGAGATCGTCCAGGATTTGCGCCAGTTTCGTAACAAGATCAAGGGCCCGTGCGGTAAGTGCGAAAAGGCGGGCGATTGTTACGGCTGTCGGGGCGCTGCCTATCAATTGACAGGCGATTATCTGGCGTCGGATCCTTTGTGCTGGAATAACGAGGCCTGCGCTCATGAGATCGTTAAACTGCCGGTGGAGGTGAACGGTTTTGTGCTGCATGAAGGCCCGATGCTTTTAGTGGACCGGTTGATGAAGATAGGGGAGCGGACGGCCGAGGTGGAGACAACAGTGCGGGCCGATATGCCGTTTGTCAACCAGGACGGCGTTTTGGATGAAGCGGCTTATCTTGAGATCATTGCCCAGGCCGCGGCGGCCATGGGCGGGTTTAGGCAGTATGGAACCGCCAGCAAAAAACCGGCGGGATTCCTGCTAGGGACCAAACAGCTGGAGGTTTTCGGAAGAGCCCGAATTGGGGATGTTTTATTGGTGAGTGTGCATAAATTCGCGGAGTTTGGCGACTTCGGCATGGTCAAAGGATCGATTACCTGCGGGACTAAGCTGTTGGCGCAGGGGGAAATTAAGACCTGGCATAATAAAGCACAGGAGACGACGTAATGGTAAAGATATTGAGGATGGTGGCGCTGGTTCTTTTGGCCTGTGCGGTT
>PEAR01000192.1 GCA_002753745.1 Candidatus Omnitrophota bacterium
CGCAAGGATATCTGCGCGTTCCTCAAGGCCCGCTATGCCCTGGATTACGATTGGGACCGCGAGATGCTCGTTACCGTTGGTGCCAGCGAAGCACTGGATCTGGTCTGCCGGGCGATCCTCGAGCCCGGCGAGCGAGTGATCATCCACGAGCCGTGCTTCGTTGCCTACGCGCCGCTGGTGACACTCGCCGGGGGTGTGCCGGTCCCGCTGATCACAACAGCGAAAGACGGTTTTAAGGTTACACCCGGGAATCTGGAGAAGGCCTGGCAAAAAGGCACCAAGGCTTTTTTGATCAATTATCCGTGTAACCCGACGGGGACGTCCTACACGCGTCAGGAGCTGGCGGCCCTGGCCAGGGTGGCCGTTAAGAAAGATATGCTCGTTTTGTCGGATGAGATCTATGATGAGCTTACCTATGATTTTGACCATACGCCTTTTGCCACGCTGCCCGGCATGCGCGAACGGGTGGTGTACATGAACGGTTTTTCCAAGGCTTACGCCATGACGGGCTGGCGCCTGGGCTGGGTGGCCGGCAACGAGAAGATTCTGGCCGCCATGACCAAGATTCATCAATATCTGGTGATGTGCGCGTCGATCACCAGCCAGATCGCCGGGCGGGAGGCGATCTTAAACGGCCGCTCTTCGGTGATGGCGATGAAGAAAGAATATCATCGCCGCCGGAACTTTATCGTGTCGTCGCTTAATGAGCTGGGGCTGGAATGTCATGTGCCGCAGGGCGCGTTTTATGCGTTTCCTTCGATCAAGAGTGTCGGCATGAGTTCAATAGATTTTGCGAAGGATTTGTTGGAGAAACAGAAGGTCGCCCTTGTTCCCGGCAATGCGTTTGGTTCGCAGTGTTCGGATCATGTGCGCATTTCCTATGCATCAAGTTATGATAATCTGCGCGAAGCGGTGGTCCGCATTCGCAAATATCTGGAGGCACGCCGTGGCCAGAAAAAATAATTCCAATATCGAGTTTGAGACAGCTTTTTACGAGAAAGTCCTGGAATATGCACCGGACTTTATTGAAGCGCTGATCTGTCTGGGAGATCATTATACCCGTCAGGGATTTTATGAAAAAGGTCTTCGGGTCGATGAAAAACTCGCCCGCTTGCGCCCGGATGATGCGGTGGTGATGTATAACCTGGCGTGCAGTTATTCGCTGATGAACGATATTCCCTTGGCTCGCGGCGCGATGGTCAAGGCGTTCGAGCTGGGGTATGATGAGTGGGATCATTTGCGTAAAGATGCTGATTTGGCTAACTTGCTGCGCGACAGCGAGTTTCAGCTGTGCATGAGTGAATATCGTATGAAAGGCGCGCGTCATCGCGCCCAGGCTTGCGGCACGTATCAGCAAGAGGCGGCGTGAAAACCTTTCGTCAGGAACTCTGGTTTGAAACGGCGGCGCGGCGTGAATACATTAATATCACCGCGCAGGTCGAAGCGGCGCTGATCAAAAGCGGTATTAATGAGGGCCTGTGCCTGGTTAATGCCATGCATATCTCGGCCAGTGTTTTTATTAACGACGACGAAGGCGGGCTGCACCAGGATATCGACCGCTGGCTGGAAAAGCTGGCGCCGCATGCGCCGACGTCGCAGTACCGGCATAATGACACCGGCGAGGATAATGCCGACGCGCACCTGAAACGCGAGGTTTTGGGGCGCAGCGTGACAGTCGCGATCACCGCGGGCAAGCTGGATTTCGGTCCCTGGGAACAGATTTTTTACGGCGAGTTCGACGGGCGCCGCCGCAAACGGGTTTTGATCAAAATCATTGGAGAATAATTTATGGCCTTTTTAGCATTGGGTACTGTGGCACTGGACAATGTCAAGACGCCTTCCGGCGTGAAAAAGAATATGCTGGGCGGCAGCGCCGCGCATTTTGCGATGAGCGCACGGCTTTTTGATGATGTGCACCTGGCAGGGATCGTGGGCAAGGATTTTCCCAAGATGCACATTGATTTTCTCAAGCGCAAAGGGATTAATATCGGATCCTTGACGGTGGCCGAGGGCAAGACCTTTCGCTGGACCGGCGAATACAAGGCCGAGGACCTTAACAGCGCGATCACCCATGAAACGGAGCTGGGCGTTCTGGCTGAATATTCTCCCGTGATCAGCGATCAGCAGAAGAAGATGGCTCATGTGTTTTTGGCGAACCTGGCGCCGGTTGTTCAGGAAAAACTTTTATCGCTGGTGACCAAGCCGGATTTTGTGGGGCTGGATACGATGAATTTGTGGATCAATACCGCGTTGCGGGACCTCAAGCGCCTGATGAAAAAGGTAGACCTGATGGTGCTTAACGACGGTGAAGCCAAAATGCTGACCGGCGAGCGCAATGCGGTGGCTGCGGCGCGTGTGATCAGCGCCATGGGGCCGCGGATCGTGGTGATCAAAAAAGGCGAACATGGTGTTTATGTGTACGGCGGTGATTTCCAGTTCGGGTATCCGGCTTATCCCGTTGTGAAAGTGGTCGATCCGACCGGCGCCGGCGATACATTCGCGGGCGGTTTGTTTGGCTATATCGCCAAGACACGCAAGGCTGATGAAAAAACGCTGCGCAAGGCTGTCGTTTACGGCACGGTGCTGGCGTCTTTTAATGTCGAGGGTTTCGGGATGGGGAAAACCGCCCCGTTATCGATGAAGGAAGTGGATAAACGCCTCAAGGAGTATCAGGCTTTTTGTGCTTTTTAAATCGCATACATTTGAGTTATTAGCGCTGGTCGCTTCGGTGGTCATGCCGATGTGGAATATCCCCCTGATCGTGCAGATCTTCCGGCGGAAGTCTTCCGCGGATCTTTCCCTGTACTGGGCCTGGGGTGTATGGACCTGCATGCTGTTGATGGTGCCGTGGGCCTTCATTACCAGCGATCAGGTGCTGCGGGTTTTCAGTATTATTAATTTCGTCCTGTTTTCAGGAGTTGTCATTGCCGTCATGAAATATCGAAAGGTCCCGGATGCCAGAAGCTGAGGAAGCAAAGAAGGAAAAAGTCAGGAAGGCGGTCAAAAAGACGGTCAAGAAAGAGGCCTCTAAATTGAAGCCGATGCTTAGGTGCGGTTTTGTTTCTATTATCGGCCGGCCGAATACGGGCAAGTCGACGCTGCTTAATTATATTGTGGGCGAGAAGATTTCGATTGTTTCCGACGTGCCGCAGACCACCCGTAAAATGCTGCGCGGGATCTATACCGATGCGCGCGGACAGATCGTTTTTATCGACACGCCTGGCTGGCATATCGGCCGCGATCATCTGGACCGTTACATGAACCAGGCCTGCGCGAATGCGCTCGACGGGGTTGACTGCATCATTCATTCGGTGGACTGCTCCGAGCGCGTGGGTGAAGAAGAGCGCCGCGTGGTGAGCCGTTTAAAAAATGAAAAAGTGCCGATCATTCTGGCTTTAAACAAGATCGACCTTAAGGGCAAATATATTCCTGAATATGTAGAACTTTGGGAAACGGCGCGCGGCATGCCAGTGGCGGCAATGAAAGATTTTGTGCTGCTGCCGATCTCCGGCCGCGACGGGATCCAGATCGACCAGCTGTTGACGTCGGTATTTTCTTTTATGCCGCAGGGCCCGATGCTCTATGAGCCGGATGTTGTTACCGATGTGCCGCGCAAGCAGGCGGTGGCTGATATTATCCGCGAGAAGCTTTTTTTGCATACCCGCGAGGAACTGCCGCACGCGATCGCTGTTGAGGTGGAAGAAATGCGCCCTTCCAAAGGCAAGACCACCTACATCCGCGCGGTGATCGTGGTTGAACGCCAGACGCAAAAAGAGATCGTGATCGGCAACAAAGGCTCGATGATCAAGCAGGTCGGCTCACTGGCCCGCACCGACCTCGAGGCTCTCCTTGAAACCAAAGTCTTCCTCGAACTGTTTGTCAAATTCCGCAAAAACTGGCGCGACGACCACGACCTCCTGGTCGATATGGGTTATAGTTTTTAGTTTGCTCTGCCGCGCGGTTCAAAAGAGCTTTTCGATGTTGTAAGGAAAATCAGATGCTTTCTGTTCATTCGATCTCCATGGACGACCAGGTTTCAGAG
>PEAR01000193.1 GCA_002753745.1 Candidatus Omnitrophota bacterium
ACCAGGCTAAAACCGCCTTCAATGAAACCATGGCCCTGGGCGTGCCGCTGGAAGAAAACTTCAAAAGAGAATTCCTGCAGAAAACCGGAGCTGTTCAACAAGTACCAAAAACATTACCGGAAGCGATACCGACAAAATAACAAACTTTCTTTTGCTAAGCCTGCCGGGCGCACTATAAAAAAAGCCCCGCATGATCTGCGGGGCTGTTAATTCCAATATTTGAAATACTCTTATTTTTTCCCAAGCAAAACGAACATCTTCTTTTTATACGCCTCTACGCCAGGCTGATCGAACGGATTGACACCCAGCACATACCCGGAAATTCCCACACCCTTCTCGAAGAAATAATACAGCTGACCAATATGGAACGCATCGGCTTTATCGAGCGTAATGCACATATTTGGCACGCCGCCCTCGAAATGGGCGTCAGCGGTTGCCTTGTAAGCTTGTTTATTTACCCAATCAAGCTCTTTACCGGCAACACAATTGAATTTATCCGTATCCTCGGCCTGAACAGGAACAATGACGTTCGCTGCAACCGTATTGATCATCACAAAAGTTTCAAAGATATTGCGCATCCCATCCTGCATCAGCTGGCCCATGGAATGCAGGTCGGTCGACAAAATGGTCGACGCCGGAAAGATCCCTTTGCCGCCCTTGCCTTCGCTTTCGCCGTAAAGCTGTTTCCACCACTCGGTCACATACTGCACATTGGGATAGAACGATGCCATCATCTCGATGCATTTGCCCTGCTTGTAAAGCACATTACGGATCGCCGCATACCGGTAACAGATATTCTTCGAAAGATCAGCATTCGCATATTCCTTTTCACCCGCGCGAAAACCATCCACAAACGCTCTGATATCCACCCCCGCCAACGCTAACGGCACCAGACCTACAGGCGTCAGGATCGAAAATCTCCCGCCGACATCATCCGGAATCATATACGAACGATACCCCTCTTTATCGACAATCTGACGCAGAGCGCCCTTTTTTGCATCGGTCACACAAATAATACGTTTCTTGAGTTCAGCGCCATTGTACTTTTGCTTCATGGCCGCATCCACCAGACGAAAGGCGAGAGCGGGCTCGGTCGTCGTGCCAGACTTGGAAATAACCACCACCGTCACGTTTGTTGTTTCAATAAGCCTGATAATCCGGCTCATGTCGACTGACGACATGTTGTGTCCGGCATAATACACCGGCAGCCGGGGCTCACCGCCCAGGAATTCCAGTGTCGAACGAATGCCCAAATACGACCCGCCTATGCCGATTGATATGATCGCTTCGGAATGCGCCTGGACTTCTTTAGCCAACGCGGTCAGTTCTGTGATCAACGCATCGGGCGTCCGGGACGGAAGATCGACCCAACCCACAAAATCATTGCCGGCCCCCGTCTTGTGATGTAAATCCTTGTGTGCTTTTTCTACCATCGGCGCAAAAGCTTGAATGTCCGCGTCGCTAACGTGACCTTTTAGAAAATCAGTGTTCAATGAAATGCTCATATCGATCCCTTCTGGATTTTTCCGAATGACCGGAGATTATTATTTTGTGCTGTCTGCCGGCGCTGGTGACGGTGCAGCTGATTCCGCTGCCGGCTTCGGCGACTCGGCAGGCTTGACCGCGTCTGCTTTCTTGACCGCAGGAACCGGAGCCGGCGAAGCTTTTTTCTTGACCTCAACCGGAGGTTTCCTGGAAACGAGGTCATCAGCTGACTCGAATTTATTCGACTCGACCAGCACCCCGTTCTTGTAGGTATCTTGAGACTTCATTTTCCCGTCTTCAAAATATTCAACCGCGCTGCCGTTCAGCTCCGCGTTGATATAATACATCTGCCGGCGCAAGGCGCCGCTGGGATAATACGTTCTGGTCTCACCGTCCAGGATACCATTCCGGTAATTCTCCTGCCGCTGCAAAATACCTGCCGCATCGTACAATTTTAGAGTTCCCTGTAAATTGTTGGCGCGATACTCGCCATCGTTTTTAACGATCCCCGATTCATAATAAGACTTGGATTCGCCCTCACGCTGACCGGAAACATAGTGATCCACCGACTTACGCGCGCCGTTAGGGTAATATTCAGTGACCACGCCGTCAAGGGTACCAAATCTGTAATTTTCCTCTTTCTGAATAGAGCCACTTTTGTAATATGTCCGATAAATCCCATCCGGAACCGAAGCTTTACAGGCGGATCCCATCAGCAGGCCAGTCATCAAGAGAACCATGATCAACAACGCCATTATCTTCTTCATATCATCCCCCTGAAATTTCCCCATCATCGAACAGGGGAGCGTCGATCAACGCCCCGCCTAATAACATCTCACCCTGATAGAACACAACCGACTGCCCCGGCGTCACGGCACCCTGAACTTCCCGAAAACGCACCGATATTCGACTCTCGTCGATAATATCAACGCGCGCGTTAATATCGTAGTGATTATACCTTATCTTTACCCCGGCTTCGATGGAATCTTTGGAAAAATTCATGCTGACCAGGTTCAGCCCGCTGGCCAACAGCCCCCTGGCCGACAGCCTCTCCCGGGGGCCGACATAGACGATATTGCTCGCTGTATCAATGCAATAAACGAACGCAGGATACCCAAGAGCAACCCCCAGCCCCTCGCGCTGGCCGATCGTGAAATGCGATACGCCTTGATGACGGCCAACCTTCTTGCCCGTATGATCGATCATATCGCCAGGCACAGACAATGACGGAGCCCGGACTTTCAAGAAAGAACGATAGTCGCCGTCCGGAATAAAACAGATATCCTGACTCTCTTTCTTCGCTGCGGTAGGAAGGTTCATCCGCCGGGCATGCGCACGGACTTCATCCTTGGTAAGGCCTCCCAGAGGAAACAACACCTGTGGCAATGTCGTTCTCGGTATCCCGTAAAGGAAGTACGACTGGTCCTTGCGCGCATCCAGGCCCTTTTTCATACACCAGCCATGAATGGGGTCGTTCAAAACGCGGGCATAATGCCCGGTAGCCAAATGCGTTGCTCCGAGGACCTTCACATCATTAAAAAGACGAACAAACTTCAAATGCTGATTGCAGCGAACACAAGGGTTTGGCGTGCGCCCCAACAGATATTCATTTATAAAGTCATTAATGACGGCCGCTTCCAAGGCGTCCCCATAATTAAGCACATGATGCGGGATCCCCAGCGCTTTCGCAACCCGACGAGCATCTTCAATGGATTCCAGCCCGCAGCAGCTCGGGCGGCCTGACTGAGGCCGCCACGTCGCAGCCAACTCGCTTCGCTCACCATCTGGCTGCTCCGGCCGCCGTCCCTCGCCTGAAGCCGGCAGCTCAAAGCACATGGTCACGCCCTCAATGTCGTAACCCTGCTCAAGCAAAAGCCCCGCGGCCACGGATGAATCCACCCCGCCGGACATGGCGACAAAGATTTTATTTACACCTAAATCCATAATCAACCTGCTACATCATGTCTTTGCATTAACACTCTTGCCCAAACTTACTGCACGCCCCACTTCAAGTTATGTTTAGCCTCTTGAACGGGTGACGTCCTGTGATCTGACCGCTCGATTTATTAACGCCAACGGTTCTTCGGCACTCGGCGCCTGGAAGAACTCGCCTGTTCGGCCTCTGGGCCGACCAGGCTCAGACACCTTCGGCGTCTCGCCCATAAAAGGGCTCGATCCCCTCGCGCCTCAGACTGCGTTGGCTAAAATCGAGAGGCCAGATCACAGGACGTCACCCATTCATGCTAAACATCACCTTTACAGCTCCAATCAACACCCGCAATAAGGCTTATTAATATCCGCCAGCACGTCGCCAATCGAACGTTCAAGAGCATCCAGTAAAATATCGATCTCACGGGCTGATATCGACAGCGGCGGCATAAGCACGATCACATTGCCCAGCGGCCGAAGCATAACGCCATAATCCCGCGCCCGCTGGCACACGCGAACCCCGATTCGTTCCTTCCAGTCAAACGGCTCCTTCGTCACGCGATCCTTGACC
>PEAR01000018.1 GCA_002753745.1 Candidatus Omnitrophota bacterium
TGGTTATCCCAAAGCCGCGGGCGGAGGGATCACAGGACAGCAATTTTCGCCGAGATAGCTCAGTTGGTAGAGCGAAGGACTGAAAATCCTTGCGTCCCCAGTTCAATTCTGGGTCTCGGCATGTTTTGAAGGATTCTTCAAAACATGTCCCGATGGCTACGAGAGACCCTTACGGGGCCTCCGAGCCGTCGGGACATTCCATTTATAGGGGTTTCGTAACCTCCTCTTTTTCATCTACTTATGCCGTAACTGTATTCTTTTGAATATGGTTGCGGCGTTTTTTCGTTTATACGATTTTATATGTTTTTGCGCAGGGATTTTCCTGGTTCGTAGCATCAGCTCCCTCTGCCGTGAAGGCCTCGGTTTACCAGCCTCAATTAATCTTTCTTCCGCACGATGCGTGACAAGACGCTTTAGAAAACACGAAACATCAATTCTCTTTGTCGTTATTTCTCAATGAGGGTATAATAAAATTTATTATTTTTGCACTTTGGCCGGCGGCACCAGGAGTAGCTGCGGCGGATGATGACGGGAAAGGGAGTGTTTGTTGAAAAGGAAAGTCGCGTGAGAAATGACCCGGATCTTATATTTATTTCGCAGTCCGAAATTGTTAATTATGACGGATATGCGAAACTCCCTGTTGAGCGGGTTGAGCTTTATAAGAATTTGATATATCCGCGAATGGTTTATTTAAAAGGGGCGTTTCGTTCGCATTGCGATGTAATTAATTATTTACGGACGGGGATGTTCTGGTCGGATTCAGTGCCTCAATCCCGCCGGGAAATGTTGAGCATCTGGAATTTGCCGGGGTTTGCCGGTCCGCACATCGCCAATTATTTAAAAGCATATGACCTCAATACCTGCGTCATCAATAATTTTGATGCGCAAGGGGATCTTCTTGATGAGATATACCGTAAATGCGATTCAAAACCTGTTGTTGCTATTTCCACGACCTTTCATCTTAATTACTCAGAAATCACCCGGATCGTCAAACAATTACGGGCAAAACATCCAGGGATTCTCATTGTCTTAGGTGGCGCCTTCATTAACGGAGAGATGGCTGCGGATGACCCAAAGGCATTAATCAAGGTGATGACGAAGCTGGGGATCGATTATGCTGTTTATAGTTTTAATTCGGAAGCGGATCTTAAGGACCTTCTCATTGCTCATAAGAACAAACGGCCGCTTGATACCGTTAGAAACCTTATTTATCGGGAATCTTCTGACGGGGCGATAGCATTCAAGATTACAGAAAAATGCTGGAATGCTCCCTTGATCAGCGAGGTTCCAGATCATTGGGAAAGGCTCGACCTGCCGTTCGTAAATAACACGATTCAGATCCGGACTTCTTCGGGGTGCCCTTTTTCGTGCGCATTTTGTTCCTACCCTAAAACGGCTGGCGGCCATTTTGCCATGCCGGTGGCCATGGCTGAACAACAGCTCCAGTCAATATTGCGCCGCCCCAATATTAAAAACATTATATTTCTGGATGATACTTTTAACGTGCCGCAGGAAAGGTTCAAGCAACTGTGTCAAATGTTTCGTAAATACACGTTTGAATGGTTTTCTTTCTTACGGGTGCAGTACATTAATGAAGAGATCGTCAAGTTGATGAAAGATTCGGGGTGCCGGGCGGTTTACCTGGGGGTCGAATCCGCCAATGATCAGATCCTTCGCAACATGAATAAACGGGTTACCCGGGCCGATTTTGAGCGTGGGATCGCCCTTTTGAATAAATATGACATTACCATGATGGTTGCCTTTGTCATCGGATTCCCCGGAGAAACGCGGCAGACGATCAGCGACAATAAAGATTTCATTGAAAAGAACGGGATCCAATTTTATACTCTAAAAGAATTTTTTTATATTGAGAATACCCCGATTCATCGTGATCGGGAGCAGTTTGGTTTAACGGGCATGGGGAATAACTGGCAGCACAACACCATGAGTTCGGCGCAGGCCAGTGAATATAAGATGCACATGTTCCGTGAGATCAAGAGTGTTTTTGTTGACCCGGACACCAGTCTTTGGTATTTGGCTTACCTTTATGACCAGGGGTTCACCATGAGTGAAATTGCTGACGTACAGCGGGATATTAACAAGATCATGCTTTCACAAATGGACGGAGGATTTTCCGACGATGACCCTTTGTTCGGGCAATTGGCCCGTAAGCTTCATCAGCGCGGGCGTCATGCTAACAAGTTGGCAGTGATTAAATGAAATCTTTTAATGAATTAAAAAAGAATATCAAAAAGGATCGTTCTCATTTAAAGACGGTCAAAATTGCCATCCTCGGAGATTCTGCCATCCAGTTGCTGGTTCAGGCTATTAAAGGTTACGGGCACGACATTGGCTATAACTTTGATATTTGGGAAGCTGATTATGACCAGATCGACCGGTTGGTTCTGGATACTTCATCCGAGTTTTACCAGTTTAATCCTGAATTTGTCGTGATTTTTCATTCGTCTCACAAGCTCCTTTCGAAGTTCTATCGGCTGGATAATGATGGGAAATCGGTTTTTGCTCGCCGGCACATCGAACATGTCGCTACCCTTTATCAGACGATCACGGATAAATTGGCAGGCAAGGTTGTTCTGTTGAATTATCCCGAGATCAACGACTCAATCTTTGGCAACTATGCCAACAAGACAGATCTTTCGTTTGTTTACCAGTTACGCAGTATTAACGTTGAATTGATGAATTTGGCCAGGAAGTTTTCCGGCTTGTTTATTGTTGATCTCTGTTTGCAGCAGGGGCATTGTGGAGCAGGATTCATGACTGACCGGAAAGTTTTTATCAACACGGATATTCTTTTCAGCATGGATTTCCTTCCTCTCGCGGCAAAGAATATTGTTGATGTGGTGATTTCCGTGATGGGCAATTTAAAGAAATGCATAATTCTCGATCTGGATAACACGGTGTGGGGCGGGGTGATTGGAGATGACGGCATTGAAAATATCCAGATCGGCGACCTTGGGATCGGGAAAGCATTTACAGAGTTTCAGTGGTGGTTAAAACAGCTTAAACAGCGGGGGATCATTCTTGCCGTTTGCAGTAAGAATGATGAGAATATTGCCAGGGAGCCTTTTGCCAAACACCCTGATATGGTCCTTAAGATTGAAGATATTTCAATTTTTGTCGCTAATTGGGAAAATAAGGCCGTGAATATTAAATATATTCAGGGCATTCTTAATATCGGTTTTGATTCGATGGTTTTCCTGGATGATAGTCCCTTCGAACGGAATATGGTCAGGACGTGTATTCCTGAAATAGCGGTGCCCGAGCTTCCTGAAGACCCGGCCGAGTACCTTCCTTTTCTTAGGTCCCTGAACCTTTTCGAAACAGCTTCGTTCACACCTGAGGATGGACAAAGGACCGAACAATATCAGCAGGAAGCGAAGCGGGCATTTATTTTGGAGCAAAGTACAAATGAAGATGATTTCCTGGGAGCTTTAGGCATGATCTGCGAGGTGCAGGCTTTTGATAAATTTAATACACCCCGCGTTGCCCAATTGACCCAACGGTCGAATCAGTTTAATTTGAGGACCGTCAGGTACACTGATGAGGATATTCGCCGTTTAGCAGAGCGTCCTGATGTTCTTACCTTTGCGTTTTCACTCCTGGACCGTTTCGGAAGCTACGGGCTGATCAGCGCGGTCGTCCTTGAGAAGCGGTCAAAGGTTCTTTTTATCGATACGTGGATCATGAGCTGCCGGGTATTAAAACGCGGGATGGAAATGTTCGTTCTAAATACGCTTGTGCGGGCGGCCAGGAGGGCCGGGTGCACGGAAATCAGGGGAGAGTACCTCCCGACGTTAAAAAACGGAATGGTTAAAGATCACTATAAGAATCTCGGGTTTCGGCTGGAACCTGGCAAGGATAATTTTTGGTGCTTGATGGTTAATGATTATCAGGACAATAGAACGTATATAGCCCTCAAAGAGCAAGGAGCTTGACGACGATGACCGACGCCGATGTTTTAAAACAGGTTAATGAAATATTCATTGATGTCCTGGACAATGAAAGTATTGTTCTGAAAAGGGAGACTGTCGCCAAGGATGTTGAGGAGTGGGATTCACTGACCCATATCCAGCTCATTGTCACGGTGGAGAAGCACTTCAAGATCAAGTTTACTGCCGCAGAAATCCTGAAATTCAGGGATGTTGGGCATTTTTGTGATGAGATTATAAGAAAACTAGGGGCATCATGAACCTTGGAGATGAATTTAGCAGGGAGTTTGTCATTACCCGCAAGATTTATGACGGTTTTCGGGAGCTGTTTAATGACAATAATCCTTTGCATGTCGACCTTGAATTTGCACGCGCCAGAGGATTCGGCGGCGTGGTTATGCACGGGAACATTTTAAACGGATTTCTTTCGTATTTCATCGGGGAATGTCTGCCGGATAAGAATGTTATTATCCATTCGCAGGAAATAAAATATTACAATCCTGCTTATTTGGATGATAAGTTGATTTTTACCGCAAAGGTTGTTGGTGTTTTTGAATCGGTGGGAGCTGTTGAGATCAAGTTCTGTTTTGAAAAGGAAAGCGGCGTGAAAGTCGCCAAGGGCATGATACAGATAGGGCGCAAAACGGTATGAAACTTTTTTCATTAGAGTATGGTCTTTTTTTGCTGTCTGTTTTTTATATCTTTTATCTGTTGCCTCATCGGCACCAGTGGAAATTATTATTGGCGGCCAGCCTCGGTTTTTACATGATCACGGTCCCTCTTTATGTCGTTGTGCCTTTTACGATCTGTATGGTCAGTTATGTCGCGGGGCTTTTGATCGAGAACACCGGGCGGAATGAATGGAAAAAAGCGATATTTATTATGAGCCTGATGGTAAACATCGGCATCCTGATTTTCTTTAAGTATGTGGATTTTCTCACAAAATCTTTTTTCATGGCTCTGGGTGCTTTGCAAAGTCATTTTTTTCAGGGAAGTGCTTTTATCGCGGCCCCTTCGCCGTTTAATATTCTGGTTCCCCTTGGGATCTCCTATATTACTTTTCAGGGGATCGGCTATACGATCGAGATCTACCGCGGGAATCATCGCGCAGAAAAGAATATGGGCTTGTTCTTTACATATTTAATGTTCTTCCCGAAAATTTACTCCGGCCCCATCGAGCGCGCGCATCATTTCTTGCCTCAATTGCACGAAAGGAAAACCCTCGATTATGAGCTTGTTTCAGATGGCTTGAAGCTGATCGTTTGGGGGCTTTTTAAAAAGCTTATTATTGCCGAAAGGCTGTCTAAGGTTATTGATATTGTATTCCAGAACCCTGATCATTATGCCGGGATTCCTCTGATCTTTGCATCGGTGATTTTCCTTGTTCAGTTATACGCGGATTTCTCCGGGTACACGGATATCGCGATTGGTTCAGCTAATGTCCTGGGGTTTAAGCTGACGGCGAATTTTAATTTTCCGCTCATTGCCAGGTCGACGACCGAGTTGTGGAGGCGCTGGCATATTTCATTGTCCACCTGGTTTTTTGAATATGTATACAATCCTATCGCCATTGCGAAAAGAGAATGGAACCAGTGGGCGGTCATTTACGCGTCACTGGTGACGTTCTTGATTCTTGGCTTGTGGCACGGGGCTAGCTGGAAATTTGTGGTCTTTGGATTATTGCAGGGGGTTGTTTTGTCGGCAGAGTTTTTGACAAAAAAATTCAGAAAGATCATTAGCAGCAAGCTTCCTGAAGTGGTTAATAATTGTATTGGCGTTATGTTTACGGTGCTTTTCTTTAGTTTTTCTTTGTTGTTTTTTAAGGCCGGCAACTTTAGTGACGCTGCAATGATGGCCAGGCATTATTTTATTTTTACCGGTGACGAATCCAGGATTTATTCGTTATTTCAGGCCTTTAAGCTGTCCGGCGTTCTTAAGCTGACTTTTCTTGCTGGTTTATTATTGGCCGTTGAGTATCTGGACAGAAACTTTGACCTTAAGAAGGTCATTTCGAGGCAGGCGGTGGTCTTAAGGTGGCTGATTTATTATATGGTTATTTTTGCGATATTGACCTTTGGGAAATTCCAGCAGGAGCAGTTCATTTATTTCAAGTTTTAGGCTGGTGTAGTTGCCGATGTTGTTAAGGGGGTATTCTTGAAAAAAGTAACACTTAAGTTAATTCTTTTACTGATGCCGGTGGTCATTCTCTACGCGTTTCCCTTTGTTATCCTTTTTCAAAGCGGGGAGCTTTTATCCGTTGGGGATGTGATCGATCGGCAAATGAACGAAAGGCGCCCCGTCATTTATGGTGCGTCTTACAGTACCAGGACTTTTCAGGTGCAGTTCAAACTTCAGCAGGTTATCCGGCGGGCGCCTTCCGTGCTTGTGATCGGAGCATCGCGGGTACTGCAGTTCAGGTCTGCTTTCTTTAAAAATCCGTCGAGTTTTTATAACCAGGGCTGGGGGATCACCGGTGTTGAGGATATTCAGACTTTATTGGAGGCTATCCCCAAAGAGAAGAGTCCGCGAATTCTTATCCTTGGTTTGGAAGAGTTTTATTTTAATCCTAATTACGTGAAAAGCGGGAATTTCTCGCTGGTTGAGGATGGGAGCGGGGCCAATGTCGTGGCCAGTCAGTGGTGGGTTGTTTTGCGAGATTATTTCAAACATGAATTTTCGCTTGCGCAGCTGTTCAGGAAGGATACATCAGGGATAAGCTATATTGGAATGCATGCCATTGTAAGTCATGAAGGATACCGCAAGGATGGCAGTTACTGTTACGACAAGGTTGTTCGCACGAATGGCCGGGACATACAGTTTAAAAGTACTCTTGATGAAATGGCCAACGAGGGCCCTACGTTTGAGCGTGGCAGTCATGTGTCGCCGACTGTTCTGGCGGCTCTCGATCGATTGCTGCAACTTTGTCAGCAAAGGAATATCCATGTGGTTGCCTTCTTGCCGCCTTATCCGCATTTAATTTACAGCAAATTAAGTTCCATGCGTGATAAATACGGGTACATGTTCGAGATCGCTTCTCGGTGTGCGCCGCTCTTTAGGAAGTACGGCGGGTCGTTTTATGATTTTTCAGATCTCCTTTCTGTCGGGGCTTCCGACCACGAGCTGGTTGATGGCATGCATGGGTCTGAAAAGGCTTATTTGCGCCTTTTCTTATTAATGCAGGCGCAAGACCCTCTGCTGCACGCGGTAGCTGCTGATGAGGATTACCTGAACAGAAGGCTTAACGGCGCTGTCGGCCCGTATGTCGTGTTTGGTGATGATGAGTAATGATGGCGAACCTAGAGATGTTTAGGACTTGGAAATGTCGTGGCCGGTTATGTTGGCCGGGTTGGGGAAAGTACAAGAATTTATCGTTCGGAATGTAACTGGGCGTATAATAAGCTAGTCATTCATTAAAGTTTCATGTTGGATGCGTTTTGGTAGAGCATCACATTTGTTCTTATACTTATCGGGGGATCAACTATGGTCACATTAAGAGAGCAATATCATCATGTCGGCAACAAGGTTAATACGGCGTTGATGGGGATCGGGATCGCCAAGAAGTATATTGAGGAGCTGGAAACGTCGCCGGGGAACCTGGAGAATATCAAGAATTCGATCGAAAGCTGCGCGGTTGTTGAAAGGGCTTTACTGGAACTTGATGAATCGCTGAACCGTCTTAAGAGTATCGCTTACCGGTTTACCGATCCCGATGGGCGCCAGGATGATAGGGAGGCGGATATCCGCAAGGAGAATTCGGCGATCTCGGTGCTTATTGTCGATGATGAGCCGGATGTTTGCGCGCTGGTCAAGCAGCTCTATGAAAAAAGAGGATATTCCGTCCGTTCGGCGCTGGGAGGTCAGGAGGCGCTGGCCAGGATCAATGAGTCGGAGCCGGATATCGTTTTATTGGACCTGCATTTGCATGACTGCATTGAAGGCATTGATGTGCTGCGGTTTATCAAGTCGGAGAAGCCTGCGATTAAATGTATTGTGATCACGCGCGAGGATGATGCCTTGCGGTTAAAGGAGATCGCGGAACTAAAGCCGGAAGATATTCTGATCAAGCCTGTCCTGGCGACACAGCTGGATGCTAAAGTGAGCGGCCTTATTGCCGGCCTTGGGAAATAAGCATGGCCGGAGCGATACATGCAATCAATATTCTTTGGGATGATATAGCGTCAAGGAATGTGCGTGTTTCCGATGATGTCTGGAGCGTAGGGACCCGGCAGATGGGCTCGGGTATGGATGAAATCCGCGCGCTGCTTGCCCTTGAGCCTGGCAGACCGGTGTCTGTCAAGGACGCCTACGCGATCAATGCCTGCGTTAGTCGGCTGGCGCGCTGGTTTAAGTCGGTCAAGCGTGCTTATGGCGTGGGGGCAAGAGTTGATCAGGGAGATGTGCTGGTCCTTGATCCGGCGTTGAAAGATCTGATGGCGCATTATATCGGTAATGACCTTTACAAGATCGCGTTGATCGTTGATATTTATGGTGAAGTGCCGGAGCCACTGCCGGCTTCCGCCCGGGAAAAGCTTCTGCAGATCCTGGCCGGGATGGATGATTTTATGACGCGGTTAAGGCTTGCTACTAAAACCGCCTGATTTGGGTGGAGAGAGTGATCGATGGAAATCCCCAGGATACTGATCGTCGATGATGAGAAAGATGTTCGCGCGAATTTTGCGACGTTCTTAAGCAAGCGGATAACGTGTGAGATTATTGAGAAAGGCGACGGGAAAGAGGTTCTGGACCTGATCGAGCGCGAGGAGTTCCATGTAATCCTGCTTGACCAGCATATGCCGGGGATCGACGGCTTTACGATCCTGGAGCGGTTGCGGCAGAAGGCTTCCCGCACCACTGTCATTGTTATTACCGGTCTCGGCGGCGCTGCGCTGTCGCATAAAGTTGAACGCCTGGGCGGTATTTACATGGCCAAGCCCGTATCGTTGAAGGCTCTGCAGTTGATCATTGAGCGGGAGCTTGACAAGCGCGGCGGATGTGTCCGGGCTGCGGCCGGTCAGGCTGATGCCGTTGAAGGCAGATAAAAATCGCTGTTTTGCGCCGGGGAGTGGATGACGTAGAGGACGCTGGTTCCTTTATAGGCGTTCTCGAAATAATGTCGCTGACGCGCATCGAATGAAAATGTGGCCCCTTTGTAGAACGTCCGTGTTTCCTCACCCAACGTTCCTTTAACGAATAATTTGATCCCACCCATGATGACTGCGCACCATTTGACCGAACGCGGCCCTTCAGGACGGTCCTGTTCTTCGGATGTGTGGCCGCCGCGTTTTAGGACCAGCTTGCAGGGCATGAAGGGCAAATTGTTTTCCAGCGCGCGCAGGACAGCTTTTTCATTGTATGTGAATGCGCCCAGTGTTTCTTCCTGTTCCAGCATTTCAGAATCGGTGCCGATGCGCAGGTCAGAAATGCGCATGCCCAGGATGATTGCGATCTGGTTAAGCGTGCGTTCGCGGGCTGAGGCATGGCCATTAATGATCTGGGAAAGGGTGCGGCGATTCACTGCTTTAGATTCAAAGATATTCACCATTTCACGGTGAAATGCGCTGATGCTTTTGTAGCGGCTTTCCTTTATTTGTTGGCGAATTTTCTCACCTAATGTCATGCTTCGACCTCCTGTATTAAATATATCCAGAATATCGGCATAAGTCAAGTTAATATGAGATGTTTTATTTTATTCGTATAATTAAAAATGCTCAATTTAAATATTATTCTATCGTAAGTTATTATATTATATGTATTTACATTTTGTGATGTTTCTATTGTTCCATGCTTGACAAACATCATATTATGTGGCATCCTTGCAGTAAATGTTAACAAATGTGAAAGGAAGGATGCAGGCATGAACAACTCTTTAAAAAGGAATAAGTGGGTAAGGTCATTTTATCAGGATCCGGTGCCGGGCGATTGTTTCCCGCATCCCTTCTTTGTTGGGAGGGACTTGTGAGAGTGTTGTTGATCCTCAATCGTCAAACGCAGGAAATGCGGGTCCTGGTAAAATTGAAAGAGCGGCGGATGAAAACGGCGGTTGTTTCACTCTTGGAGCAGAATCGCGGACGGGAGGCATTTCAGCTGTTAAAGAATGAAGCTGAGGTGGAGGATTTTTTTCCTTTAGGGGCCAGGCCGGCGGTTCGTCCTGATATTACCCTGTTTGAAGATATGTGCCGTTAAAACCGTTTTGAAATACCAAGACACGGCAGGGATTTTGTGTTAATCTTTTTTCATGAGTGATATTAAGATCCTTGTCGTCGAGGATGAGCCGGATGTCTGTGCGGCGCTGCAGTCGTTTTTGGGGCGGCGCGGCTATGAGGTTACCACGACACCCAGCGGGGCCGAAGCGCTTAAGCTGATCGGGGCGATCGCGCCGGATCTGGTTTTGCTTGATATTTCACTGGATGAAATGAATGGCCTTGACGCTTTGAAGGAACTGCGCCTGAAAGATCCCCGGACCAGGATCATTGTTATAACCGGGCAGACGTATAATGATGATCAGCCGCTCGATGCCACCGGGATCGGTGTTATGGAGGTGCTTCATAAACCCATTTCTCTTTCACGTCTTGAGGAGCTGGTGGTCAAAGGTATCGGCGGAGAAGTGGCTGCCACACTTCTGCCTGAACGTGCCGCGGGGACACTGCCGGCCGCGGCCCTGGATGTTCATAAAGTAACTAATTTGCTGGGTATTATCCGTAATTTATGCGAGACCTATGTGCTTGATGCTGATGAAGGGTTGTATCCGGACCGTTCTGCCGATGAGATGAAGGCGGAATCAACGCGTGTGATGCGTGCGGTGATCGAGAATGTCGATCGGATCATGCTGAGGCTGGAAAAAGTGCGTTAAACATGTTGCGAGGAGAATGGTATGTCAGATGAGCGCCCGTGGTATTTAAAGGATGGAACGGTTATCCTGGCGGTATTAAGTCTGCTGGTGGTGGCGTTGCCCCTGGTGTGGTTCAGCCCGTATTACTCGACGCGCCGGAAGGTTATCGTTTCGGTCATTGTTCTGGTAGCAACGTACTTTACCTGGCAGGGGACAGTGGGTGCGTTTAAGATGCTTGGTTCATATTCTGATTTCCTTAAATGAGCGCTTTTCCAAAAGCCTCTTTACATTGAGGGAAAAGTTTGGTATAAAAAACAACAATTTTTGTCTTACGCTGACGTAGCTCAGTTGGTAGAGCAGCGGTTTCGTAAACCGCAGGTCGGTGGTTCAAATCCACTCGTCAGCTTTATTTTCTTCCACGTTAAATAAAAACACCAAATGGCCATACCCGAATGGGGGCCATTTGGTGTTTTTATTTAACCCAAAATCATTAGGAAAGAAAATAAACGCCGCCAAGAATTCTTGGCGGCGCTAAGTGTCCGCATAACTAATACCTGGTATGGCCTACCCGAATGGGGGCCATTTCGTGTTTTGTTTACCTCCTCCAGAATATTATTAACTTCATATTAAATGACCAAAGCTTTCTGTGGTATCATCTGCCATGACAAATTTATTTTCCTTTATCCTGAAGTCAAACACCCGGGTTTTTTGTGTTATCGGTCTTCTGGTCGTGCTGGCCTATTCGTTCATGCTGCACAGCCCGTTCAAGAACCTTGACGACGAGTTCTCGGTGGTCACGAACGCCGAGATCCGTGACCTGGCCAACATTCCGCATTTCTTTACATCAACGTATTTTAAGGTCGAGAAAGATTATTACCGCCCGATGGTCTACGTGACCTACGCATTGGAATATCATTTCTTCCGGTTGAATTATTTCTTTTATAATCTCGATAATGTTTTTATTCATCTGATTAATGCCTTTCTGGTTTTTCTGGTCGCCGGCCTGTTGATGAATAACCGGGCCCGGGCTTTCGCGGTGGGCATGATCTTTGCCATTCATCCGATCCACTGGGAGGCGGTAGGGAATGTATCGGGGCGGGCGATCCTTTTATGCGCTTTGTTTGTATTATCCGCTTTTTATTTCTTTCTGAAATATATGCGGGATGAACGTCCGGTCGATCTGGCGTTGACGGCTTTGTGTTATGCGTTGGCGTTATTGTGCAAAGAATCCGCCGGTGTGTTCGTTCTGGCGGCGGGATTTTACTGGTTATTGTTCGGTAAGAAATCGTTGCCCCAGGTTTGCCGTTTCTGGCCGTTGCCAGCAGTTGCGGCGGGGTATATGGGGCTGCGTCACCTAATGCACATCACTGTGCCGTTTCCCTGGCCGTCCTGGGGCATGATGGCGCTGGGGGTAACAACATTTCTGCGCGGTGTTTTGACCTATTTACGGCTGATCGTGCTGCCGCTGGATCTTTATTTTGATCGGGCTCGTCCGGTATTTATGACCTTCAAGAACCCGGAGCTATTGATGACGCTGGCTGTTTATGCTGTGATGCTCGGGGTATTTTTCCGTTATGTGCGTCGGTTGCCGCTATTGGCGATATTTTGTGTGCTGTGGTTCTGGGTTGAGTTATTCCCGGTGTCGCAGATCATTACGTCGATCGGCACATATCCCGGCGCTATTGCGCTGGGTGAGCATTTCATGTATTTGGCGTGTATACCGGTGTTCATCCTGCTGGTGACAGGGGCGATCAAACTTGCCGAGAGATGTGATTTTTCTTCCCGGATCTCAGCTCTGGCGGCGGGTGGCTTCATGGTCTTTTTGTACTTGACGCTCATTCAGCAGAATATTTACGCGGGCAATGAATTTCTGGTCCTTAAGGATTCACTGAAGAATGACCCGAAGAATTGCCGCGTTGAATACGCGCTGGCCAAGGTTTATGTGAAGGCCGGTGATGTTGATCAGGCGCTGGTACATTTTCAGAAAGCCGCCGATCTTTATCCGTGCAATCCGAATTACCAGATCGCGCTGGGCAAGGCCTGGATGGATAAGGGTGATTATTTGAAGGCGGTGCGTGTTTTTGAGGCCATGCCGTCGCGCAAAGACATCAATGCGATCGTCGACGGAAACAAGAAGGCTTCCTATGAGCATCTGGCCGCGGAATATGAAGCCAAGCGACGCACCTCGCCGCGCGATCCCGAGGTTCTTTTCGCGCTCGGCGTTTTTTACGGGCGGTTGAGCCGGAATGCCGAGGCGTATGAATCTTTTGCCGCTGTCTGGTCGGTGGACTCCACCCGCTTCGATGCGCTTTTTAATATGGGCGTCATGAGCGAGATGCTGGGGGATAAGCTTAAGGCACAGGAGGCTTTTTCAAAACTGGTGCGTCTGGCCGCGCCGGATAATGTTTTTCGTAAACAAGTTGAGAAGGGGTATTCGGGTCAATTATTACGTTGAAAAAATATAGTTCCTTTCTAGCTTGATTCTTTAAGATGGTTTTTTTAAGTATCCTATATCAATAATCCCTTTATTTGCTAAATCTTCCACTGACTTTTTCATTGTTTGCATTTCCAAGGGTTTTCTTCTTAGGATGTAGTCTGGAAGCTGTTTCCAGTCGCCGTCGCGGATAATTTTTTTGCCGGTGTCGTTTACCAGCAGGACTTCTACGGCAGGTATTAAGGCTTTGTCACCGGTCAACGATGGAAAGAGTTCTTGAACAATGATGCCTTTTAAGATCAATGAGAGTCTTGAAAGAATGTATTTCTGGGATTCGACAGGGAAAAAAGAAACGATACGATCTATCGCCTGAGCGATACTCGAAGAATGGATTGTTGCCATAACCAGCATGCCGGCTTCAGCTGCGGTCGTAGGGATGTTTTTTACTGGTATCCGCTCTTAACCGGTTTTCCGATCAGCCGCGAGTATTTTTAGCAGCATTTGTGGTTCCGGTCGTGGATTTAGCCTGAGCGAGCGACAAGATCCACTATTGTCTTACTCTGACAACCGGTTGTGTTTGTACGCTGGATACAGACATAAATGAGCCTGGATCCGACTGGTTGGCGTATTCTGTCGCAATCCAGTCAGAAGAAAGAGCTTTCCCGGAAACACGTACTTCATCGATCTGGCCTTTAAAGCCTCGGTGTGGATTCTCAATTGTACAATTTTCTGTTGGCTCGTTGCCGATGAATGTGCACTGGCCTTCTTTTGAGGCGGCCACGATTCCGGAAGCTTTAAAGGAATCAACAGGGGTGCCGTTAATATAGCCAATAACATCCGTGCCATCATAAACAACGGTTACGTAGCTCCATTCATTAAGAGGTATTTTATTCCCCAGGTTTTTTGAAACAGCTCCCGTTCCTTTTAAGACGAAGGTTGGTTTTAGTTGTCCTTGGTTAATTCTTAAAGCCCATCCGGGAGTGGTGGTATTAGAAATTACTGTGCCTGGGCCATAGGCTTGGGGAGAAACCCATGCGCTAATGGTCATTTGATTGAATTCGGATGTAAAAATATCGGCAGTATCGGAGACTTGAAGGTAGCCATCGTCATCCGGATAATAATCCGATCCCGATATCTTCCCGGGGTGGATGCCTTTCATTACATAGGTTCCGGCGGTTATATTGTTCTTGATTTTTGTACTGTCATTCTGAGGAGTTTTTAATTCATCCAGGTGCCAAACGCCAAGGTATTTTTCATCCCAGAGCGTATTTTTATCGGTGCTGATTTTTGCTGAGGCATTGCCAAAGTACATCTTGATATATGTGTCGGTTATTGAAGAAAGGTACGGGAGCTTGGCCCAGGCAATTATTTGCCCGGTCGCGGGGTCATATTTTTCAATTTCATGTGATAGTTTTTGCCCGGATGCATCCACAAAAATGATGTCCTGGCCGGAGGCTATTGCAACCTTTCCTCCATTCGTGACTGTTTTTAATGAAGGGTCGGTCATTGAAATTAGCACAGGGAAAGCATTAAGGTCGCCAGAAACTTTTGTGTGATCAAAAACAATGGTTTTACGATATTGCCATAAAGGGTCATACCAGTCTGATGCGGGAAGAGTGTTGGCAACAACAGTCACCGTATCTTTGATAGTTCCTTTGGAAGCCGTTAACTCTAGAACGTAGTTGCCAGGGCTCTTAAAAGTTGCCCTGGTTACGGGTTTGTTAGGATCACTGATCGATATCGGCCCCGGGTTAAGCTTTTTGGATTCGGACCATGTAATTCTTTCAACAGGTTGTGAAAGATTCGCGGAGGTGTTAAATGTCACGGTGCCTGAAAGGATGCTGCTTAAGGGGTTTGAGAGGTCGTGCATTTGTTGGACATTGATAAGGGCATTAATCCTGGGCCAGGCCAGGGAGTAGTCAGGGTTTTTAACAAATTCAACTTTAGAGTATGTTCGGATAACACGCATAGATGCAGTATTGGTTGTTGAGGACACTTTGAATAGCCCCATGAGGCCGTCCCCGCCGGAGCCTGCATCCCATTGATAATTTAAGAATATTTGATTGATGCTGACACCACTTAATCCTTTATCAAGCCGCAGAGAATAATGATTCCCGTCAATTTGATGGCCGCACACAACTAACCGGATATTGCTTCTTTTGTTTGAAGAAATGAGATTGTTCCATAAATCTTCGCCGCTGCTATCCGTTTTAGGCATGCTGTTGCCGTCCGGGCCTTGTGCATCTCCGCGTTTGATAAGGGTTCCATTGGTATTTTGGTATGCATGGGTTGCGATAATAACCTCATGATCCGGGTTTTCTGCAATAACTTTAGAAGCCCATTTAACAATGGCTGGCCTGGGATAAAATTCTAAAGCTAGAATAAGAAATTTTCTTTGGTTGGTGTTCAGTCTTACATAATAATTAGCGTACGTGTTCTGGGCGAAGGGGATGATTGTTTCCTGGGAAGGATAATTTTCTTTGAGAAACTGATCATAAATTGTGGTCAGTCGACTTTTGGGAGAGCTTTTATCATAATCATGGTTTCCAACAACGGGAATATTTACGATTCCCGCGTTCTTTAATTTGGTAAAAAAGGAGCTATGGCGATTAAATTGCGTTGCCAGGCCATTATTTGTCAAATCCCCTAGCCAAATTACTGCCTTAATATTCTGAGTGTCTTTATTGGTGACGATCCAGTCTGCCATTTTGTTAATGACGTTTGCGTCTTCGTTTTGCGCATCAGGGATGACGAGGATGCCGATATCCGGATTTGCTGTCGTTACGGCATGGCTCGCGCTAGTAATAGTGAGAGTGGCTGCCAGAGCCAGAAGCCCTAAGAAGAATGGATACGGCTTTAATAATGGAGGATGCATGTTTTTTATAAAAATCCTTTCTTAATGATTGCGTTGCATCTAACAAAATAATGACGTAATGTTCCTGAAAATATTATGTTGATGCAAATCAAGTATGCCATTTAATTAAAATGTTAGCCATCGCAGCGCAAAAATATTTTTAATGATGGCGTTGAATTTTTCGTAACTTGTTGGGGAATGATGGTTTTGGTGTTTAATGGAAAACGCGATTTGCTTGATGAAAAGATCGGAAAATGTTTTCTTTAAAAAGGTGCCCGATTATTTGTCGACGATGACATTGAAAGATGTTTTTTGTCGTTTGAAGGCTAATCTGAGAAATCGTTTTCACGACATTGATTTTTCGTCAAAAAAAATTTGAACCTCCTCCCTCCCGGGGAGGGAGGAGGTTGGAGGTTGGAGAAGAATATTTTCCATGGACTTGGATTTTATTAAAAAATTAAGCTCGTTCGTGCATAGAAGCGCATTGCCTGTTATAATGCAAAACAAATATGAGCTTTCAGAGGAGTTTACAGAATAAGGGTTTTTTGGCGTTTTGGCTGGCCCAGTTGATTTCCCAGTTCGGGGACCGCATTAATCAGATGGCGCTGGTTGGTTTGGTAGCAGGCCGCCAGATGGGGGCCCATTCGGGCTCAGCCATGGAATTGGCCAAGGTGCTCGCGTTTACTATTATCCCTGTTTTTGTGGTGGGACCGGTGGCCGGGGTTTATGTGGACCGCTGGGATCGCAAGACGACGATGTTTGTTTGCGATATTGTCCGCGGGCTGTTGGTGCTGACGATTCCCCTCGTATTTATCTATCAACATTCGATGTGGCCGATTTACGGCGTGGTTTTTCTGGCGTTCTGTTTAAGCCGTTTTTATGTGCCGGCCAAGATGTCGATCATTCCGGAAATTGTTGATCCTGAATCATTGCATGCGGCGAATTCACTGGCGACCGTGACGGGGATGATCGCCTTTGTGATGGGGGCGCTGTTGGGCGGGTTGATCGTTGAATACTGGGGAGCGCGCGGCGGATTTTTGATCGATGCCGGCACATTCCTGGTATCAGCCTTGTTGATCTCGCTGATTTCCCGGCCTCAATTGCGGCGGGTACGTGCCCAGGAGCTGATGGCCGCGGGCCGCGAAATGGCTTCGGCGTATAAGAACGTCTGGCATGAAGTAAGAGACGGGATCGCTTATATCATCGCTAATCGCGATATCCTTTATATCATTAATCTGATGATGATCCTGTTTATGGCGGCGGGCGCTATCTACGTGGTTATTATTATTTTCATTCAGGAATCCTTTGGCAGTGTGACCAAGCATTTGGGTTTTATGGCAGTGGGCCTTGGTGTCGGGCTTTTTCTGGGCAGTTTGGCGTACGGTAAGTGGGGCGATAAGAAAAAACATGTCGAGACGATTTTCTCCAGCCTGATCGCCGGCGGCATGATGCTGGCGGTTTTTGCATTTGCGGTGCATACGTTTAAAAATATGTGGGTGGCGCAGGCCCTGGCCGGGGCGCTGGGGTTTGTGGTTGGGCCCATTGTGATCGCGGCGAATACCGTAGTCCATAAGGTCGCCAGTCCTGAAATGCAGGGCAAGGTTTTTAGTGCCATGGAGTTTGCCATTCATTTGGCATTCTTAAGTACGATGCTGCTGAGTTCCAAATTGTCTGAATTTGTGCCGCGGGCCTGGATCTTGATGGCCGTGGGCGGGGTCTTTTTTATTGTGGGTGTCTGGGGATTATGGAAGTACCGTAACGGGCTGGTCATGGGTCAGCAGGCGGCGGTTAACGCGGATCAGGGGGCAGGATAATGAATTTTGCGGTATTGGCATCAGGGAACGGCACAAACCTTCAGGCGATCATTAAGGCGCTGAAATCGAAACAGATCAAGGCATCTTTAAAAGTGGTCCTTTCCGACAAGGCTGAAGCGTTTGCCCTGGAACGCGCACGTAAAGCCGCGGTTCCGGTTGTCATGCATGTGGACCCGAAAGGATTCGCAACACGGGAAGCCTTTGATCAGGCTTTGCTCGATATTTTAAAGAAGGAAGAGATCGATTTTGTGGTGCTGGCTGGTTTTATGCGGATCTTAAGTCCCTTGTTTATCGAGGCTTACCGCCATAAGATCCTGAATATTCACCCGTCATTGTTGCCGGCTTTTAAAGGCGGGCATGCCATTAAAGACGCGTATAATTTTGGTGTTAAAGTGACTGGCGTGACCGTGCATTTTGTCGATGAACAGGTTGATCACGGCCCCATCATCGCCCAGACACCGGTTGAGATCGGCGCGAACGACACATTTGATATGCTGGTCGAAAAAGTTCATGCGGCTGAGCATCAGTTATATCCTTACGCGATCAGCCTGTTTTTGCGCGGTAGAATTAAGGCGCAGAGGGCGGCTGATTGATCCCCCTTATCCTGCCGGGGGCATTGTTTCTGATCTCATTATATTTAAGACTGGCTTTCATCAGCAAGGGTGTTTATTACCCGGACTGTTTGACGCTTGTTGACGCGTCCCGGCAAATAGTGGACGCCGGGAATTTTGTGCCGTATTTAACCGGGAACAATTTGCCGGTTATTCTTGGGGCAGGATTTATTCGGCTGTGCCGTTTGTTCGGGCAGAATGATCCGGTGTTCGCGATCAACCTGATGAGTGTCGTTTTCAGCGCGTTTGCCGTTTCGGCGCTGTATTTTTTCTGCAAAACGATCCTTGATGAGTGGACGGCGTTGTTTGCTTCCTTATCGTTGATGGTCCTCCCGTTGTTCCTGTCACTTTCGACGTACGGCAATTCCCAGGCCCCGGCATTGTTCTTTGTATTGATGGGTTTTTCTTATCTGGCTGAGTTCAAGGATCACCGGATAGGCACTTGCTTAACGTCGGCGCTCTTTTTTGGTCTGGCGGGCGCCTGCCGGCCGCAGGATATCCTGTTCCTGGCGATCGCCATCAGCTCGTTGTTTCTGGTAGCGGTTGAAGACCGATCTTCCGGCGGGCGGTCTTTGTCCGTCTGGGATAAGGTGCTCTTGTTCGTTTGTTTTTGGGTGACGGTAATTTTTTGTATTCTTTTGGTTGCGATCCCGTTCCAGTTCCAGGTCGCGGCGGCTCCTGCCGCGGGATTTCTGGTACAACTGGCTTCTTTATGCGGACTTTACGCGCATCATATGGCAAAGCTTTGCGATCATTTTGCCTTCAGCAGCCTGACGCTCTGGTGGGTATTGGGGCCGATGGCCCTGGTGGTTTTTGCCGGCGGGTTCCTTCTCGTCAGGAGTTTTGTCGGGGTATTCGTTGTTCTGATGTTGTGGTGCATTATCCCTTGGGTTATCTATTCGTGCATTATTCCTAATACGATGTATGTTCAACGATATTACCTTATTTCGCTTGTCCCTTTGATGGTGATGCAGGGGTATGCATTAAAAGCGATATCGCAAAAATGCGGGAAAATTGTTTCTGTTATCGTGGTGTCTTGTTTTGTTGTTTTGCTCCTTGTTCAGTTTGACCGCTCACTTAAGGTGCTGGCGTTCCGGCATTCCCGGGCGGTATCTGAAGATTTTGGCCGCTGGATAGGGCAAAAGACCGAGGAGGATGCTTTGATCATATGCCGGGATGAAAATATTTTTATTACCACGTACGGGAAAAGAGCGATCATGCTGCTGCCGTCGGCTCAAGGCACGGTCTGGGGGCACCATTACCAACGCTGGCTGGCAGAAAAGATGACAAGTCACCGTCAGCTTTACGTTGTTGTGCCGCCGCCGTATGCCATGCTTGATGAGGATATCGGGTTCATTGATTATCTCAAGCGGAATTACCGGCTTGAGGTTGTGGGTACGGAATATTTTGAGTTCTGGGCTAATTCGTTAATGGAGCTTTGTATCATTCCGGAGCGGCTTTACAGGATTAGTCCGGTCTCTGGCGGATAGATGTTTATTTTTTGTTTTGTTCGGGCTGGACATTGTTCATGTCAAAATGGATCGTGGTCAGCTTGCCGTGCCCTTCCCACGCTGATTTTTCCTCGAAGGTCTTCAGTTGCACTTTGTTGAACAGCATTTCACGTTTGGCGCGCATGTTGTAAAGGTAAACGCCCTGATAATCGGTGAAGGGATAGTACCGCAAGGTGTCCGCCGCGGCCGTGGCAAAGGCTTTGTCGGGATCGGATTTTGGCGGGAAATCGCTTTGGGTCACGATAAAGTTAATGCGCCGTTTTATCTGCTCGACCAGAAAATCTTTCCAGTCCACATCTTCGTAAGCGAGCGAACGGCCCTGGCGGTCATTGGCCAGGTCGTCGCTGCCAAAGATCAGGTTCCATTCGCGCAATGAGTATTCTTCCGCCGGAATGGCCTGGGTCATGTATTGTTTGAGATCGCTGAGGTACAGCGTGCTTTTGATGCCCACACCGGTCTTCAGTTCGGCAATGACGATGACCACGAAGTCGGGAGAGTCCTTGGGCGTCATGTTAAAGACCGATTCCTGCAGGGCGGTGTACATCAGTTGGCGTTTTTTGGAGATTTTTTCGTTGTAGCTTGTTGTGTAGGTCAGTTTATCGGCGGAGATCACATCGGGAACGATATCGTACTCGAAAGAAAAGTTTTTCTGTTCGTCGAACTGCCCGCCCAGGTAAAGCAAACCGAGCGGAGATTTCTTTTTTTCGCGCGGTTCGTTGGAGGAGAGGGGTTTGACAGTGAACAGGGGCTCATCGAAGGGGATATAGACCCAAAGAGTTTTGCCGACAATGCGTGTAAAAATGGTTGTTTCGCCTTCTTTCAGGCAGAATGCGGCCAGCTTCTTTTCTGCCTCGGAAGGCGTATAGAGCTTGTCTTTCGGCGCGCAGCCGGCGCCGAAGATAAGTCCGAGGATAAGAAGGGACAAGACATAACGTTTCATGCGGGTCTGACGTCCTCGTCCAGGAGCGGCGGCCGGGTTTGCGGTTTGACGTTAAACCGGTCGAAGATCGCCTGGATCTCGTCGTATTCAAGTTCGCCTTTGGCTTTGAGTTCTGCGGCAAAGGCATCCAGGAGGGGGCGGTTGCTGGTTAAGATGTCTTCGGCTTCTTTCAGGCAGGACTGCAAAAGTTCCTGCACATCGTCGTCGAGTTTCTCCTTGGTGCGTTCGGAGATCTGGGAGAGGGGCTGATAGCGCGATCCGGTGTTCATGGTCAGGTCGCCAAGGAAGCCCGAGCGGCCCATCCCCCAGTTCCACACCATCTGGCGCGCGGTCGACACGGCGCTTTGAAAATCGCCGGAAACGCCGCTGCCGGTGGTGCCGAATTTAATGCGCTCCGCGGCATAGCTGGCGATGCTGACCTTGATTTCGGCCAGGTACCATTCCTTGCTGCGGATATTTACTTCTTCCTTCGGGCGCGGTGCCACGAATCCGAGCGAGCCCTTGTGCGGGATAATGGTCGCCTTGATCACGTCATTGGTCGGGTGCAGGAGATAGGCGATGATGGCGTGTCCGGCTTCATGATACGACACCCATTCTTTTTCACTCTCATTGAGGATCGTGTTCGATTTCTCGCCGTAAAGGATACGGTCATAGGCCTGTGACAGGTCTTTGAAGGAAATGATATCCCGGTTATCGCGCAGCGCCAGCATCCCGGCTTCGCGTACCATATTGTCGATATCGGCCGGCGAGAACCACAACGTTTTACGGGCAAGCATACCTGAATTCACATCATCAAGTGTTTTAACTTTTTTAAGATAGAAATCAAAAAGCAGTTTGCGTTCTTTTAAGTTCGGGCGGGTAACGTAGATTTTCCGCTCGAAACGCCCCGAGCGCAGGATGGCCGGGTCAAGCATATCTTCCGTGGCATTGGTGGCGCCCAGCAAGACGATATTGTTTTCGTCCTGGTGAAGCCCGTCGACCTCGGCCAGAAACTGGTTAATGGTATTGTTCTCTTCCGAAATGGCGCCGCCGCCGGTCTCCATGCCGCGGGGATGGGCGAAGGAGTCCATTTCATCAATAAAGATGATGCAGCCGCCTTCCGAGCGGGCCAGCAGGCGCGCTTCCTTAAAAAGCTGCATGACGCGCTTGGGGCCGGTGCCGTGGTAGACGCCGGCGAAGAATTCGCTGCCCGTCATCGAGATCATCGGAATGCCGGCTTCGGTGGCGAAGGCTTTGGCGATATAGGTTTTACCACAGCCGGGCGGCCCCATTAACAGGATCCCTTTGACGATCTTTCCGCCGATAGCCGCGATGCGCTGGCGGTCTTTGAGCAGCCCCACAATTTCGCGGGCTTCGCGCTTGGCGCTTTCCATGCCGATGATATCGTCCCATTTCACATTGACACTGGAAGAGAGCATTTTGGTGCCGCAGCTGCCGCCGCTGGAGGGGGAGGAACTGGATGTTTTCTCAATGGATTTGATGACGCGCTGGATGGCGACGTCAATATCCGCCTGGGAAGCCGCCGTGCGGTTGGCACGCATGGAAATAATGGCTGCTTCACGTACCATATTGTTGATATCTGCCGGCGAGAACCATTTCATTCTGTCAGCCGTGCCGATAATATCGATGGCCGGGTCGGAGGTGATCTTTTTGAGGTAGAAACGTAAGAGATCCTCGCGGTCGTGGGCGGTAGGTTTATTGATCTCGATTTTGCGGTCGAAACGGCCCGAACGCATGATGGCGGAATCAAGGTCCTCTTCAGGCACATTGGTGGCCGCGATCACCACGATATTATTTTCAGTCTGACGCAACCCGTCGAGCTCGGTTAAGAACTGGTTGATGGTGGCGTTATGGTCGCTTTGCGCGCCAATGCTGCTGCCGGAATCGCCGCCGATCCTCGGGCGGGCAAAAGAGTCAATCTCGTCGATAAAGATAATACAGCCGCCTTCGGCTTTGGCCATCTGGCGGGCTTCCTTAAAGAGTGATTTCATCCGTGAAGCGCCGAGCCCCACGAAAACGCCAACGAATTCACTGCCCACGGCCGAGAGGAACGGCAGGCCGGCTTCGGTGGCGATGGCTTTGGCCAGGTACGTTTTACCGCAGCCGGGGGAGCCGACCAGCAGGGTGCCTTTAATGATATTGCCGCCGATGATCTTGAGGAGCTTGCGGTCTTTAAGGAACTGGACGATCTCCCAGGCTTCTTTCTTGGCGTTCTCCATGCCGATAACGTCATCCCATTTGACATTGGCCTCGGCGTGGATGGCCGAATTGCTGCCGAGAAATTTGGCCATGCCGCCGCCCATGAAAACGTAGTAATACATCACGCCGTACATGGCCGTCATGATCACACCCTGCACAATGCCCATAAAAAGGTACATCCCCATCTGGGCGACCATTTGCTTGCGGCTGAACGATTCGAGCGAAACGTAGCTGTTGAATCCCGCCACCAGCATGATGGTAACGACGGCGCAAAACGATATTCCCAGAAAGATCAGGAACAGTTTAAGCCAGTTCATTTTAAGCCAGGTGACGAATTTGATCTTGGGCATAAAGGGTCTCCAGATGGACAGTAAAGTATGCAAAAGCATAACACACGCAACGGCTTGCGTCAAACCGGTGTTGTGTCTGTTTTTCTGTTAGTCGCTGCTTACATTTTAAGTTGACGTCAACTTGCTGGCGTGATAATGTATCCGGATTATTTAGCCTGCATTTTGGCTGGCGGTCCTAAAAACAATCCAGAAAGGTTTTGAGTATGTCTACTATTAAATCTATTAAAGGTCGTGAGATCATCGATTCCCGTGGTAATCCTACTGTCGAAGTTGACGTTATTCTTGATAACGGCATTCTTGGCCGCGCGGCTGTTCCGTCGGGAGCCTCCACGGGCGAGCGCGAAGCGATCGAGTTGCGTGACGGCGATAAGAAGCGTTATATGGGGAAGGGCGTTTCAAAGGCTGTTGAGAACGTTAACACGGTCATTAAGGCCGCGGTGGTTGGTAAGGAAGCTGATTTTCGCGCGATCGATCAGATCACGATCGCACTTGACGGTACGCCCAACAAGGCCAAGCTTGGCGCTAATGCGATCCTTGGTGTTTCCATGGCCGTTGCCCGTGCCGCCGCGATCGATGCCCAAAAGCCGCTGTACCAGTTTATCGGCGGTGCGAACGCGAATATCCTCCCGGTTCCCCTGATGAACATCATTAACGGCGGTGTTCATGCCGACAATAATCTTGATGTGCAGGAATTCATGATCATGCCCATCGGCGCGCCCACGTTCAAGGAATGTATCCGGATGTCCTGCGAGGTTTTCCATAATCTTCGCGCGCTGCTGAAGGCTGGCGGCAAG
>PEAR01000194.1 GCA_002753745.1 Candidatus Omnitrophota bacterium
AAAAAAGCTGACGACAAGAGCCGTCTGGAGCGGCAGGAGCGGGTGGCCGACATGAACTATATCAAAGGTTTCAGTGACACAAAAACACGGCTGCTGGCAGAAATGGCGGCCGTTGAATTGTCAGCGCTCGATCCGAAACAGGATCCGGTCGGCGGTATTGATCTTAATGATCATCTCATCCATTTGAAGACTTCCGGTTCCGGCGCCAGCGTGCCGTTCGCGTTTGATTCAGTCCCGCTGAATGATGAAAACTTTGACGGCCTTATTCCCCAGGTCCTGTCGGTCCAACCTTTTGACTCCGCACAATTTCCGGCATTGCAAGTTGCAGAATAATTTTATTTTTGGCAAAAACAAAAAAAGGATGCTATACTCACCGCGTTAATTCAAATGTCCTACCCGCATTGTCCTGCCAATTGTGTGCCGGTTTTGCTTTTAGGGTCGGCATTGAGCACCAGAACATAATCGTTAGAATACATAAATGGATAAGCCCCTGTTGTGTTGCGCGGCTTGTCCACCGGGCATTTATATATTTGCCGGCTGTGTCAGTGTGCGTTAACAATAACAGAAAGAAGAATGAATTATGAATGAACAACAGCAGGAAGCAACGTTTCATGGGCTCGGCATCGCGCCGAAAGTGTTGGATATCCTCGACCGGATGAAGTTCACCACTCCAACCCCGATCCAGTTAAAAGCGATTCCCATCGCCGTTGAAGGAAAAGATGTGATGGGTGTAGCCCAGACCGGTACCGGCAAGACCCTGGCTTTCGCCATTCCGATGGTGCAGCGTCTGGCAGCGGGCAAAGGGATCGGGTTGATCCTGGTGCCCACCCGCGAGCTGGCGTATCAGGTCGAAGAGACGATCCGCAAAGTGGCGCCGGCGTTTGGTATTCAGTCGGTGGTGCTTATCGGCGGCGCGCCGATGGAAGAGCAGATCCGCGGACTGCGTCGTAACCCGCGCGTGATTGTAGCAACGCCAGGTCGTTTGATCGACCATGTTACCGAGCGTCATACGCTCAAGCTTGATGGCGTGAGCGTGCTGGTACTAGATGAAGCGGACCGCATGTTCGACATGGGGTTTGCGCCGCAGATCGAGCAGATCCTCCGTTTTGTTCCCAAGGACCGTCAGACCATGCTTTTCTCGGCCACCATGCCGCGGGAGATCATGGCGTTAACGTCCCGCCATATGAAGCTGCCTATTCACATTGAAGTGGCCCGTTCGGGAACGGTTGCGACCAATGTGACCCAGGAGCTTTATATCATTAATCGTGAGCAGAAGAACCTGTTGCTGCAGAAATTGCTGGCATCATGCCGCGGTTCTGTGCTGGTTTTCAGCCGCACCAAACACGGCGCGCGCAAGATCACGATGGATCTTAAGAAAATCAACATTAACGCGGCCGAGATCCATTCGGATCGTTCGCTTGGACAGCGCAAGGCGGCTCTTGAAGGGTTCAAGGTCGGCCGTTACCGGGTTCTGGTAGCGACTGATATCGCTGCCCGCGGTATTGACGTCAAGAACATCGAGCTGGTCGTTAATTATGACCTGCCCGATGATGCAGATAACTATGTGCACCGCATCGGCCGTACGGCCCGCGCGGGCACTCAGGGCCGGGCGATTTCTTTTGCCACGCCTGATCAGTTTGAGGAAGTGCGCAGCATTCAGAAACTGGTGCAGATCGATATTCCGGTCGCGACCCATCCTGAAGTGCCGTCGCAGGAATTCTGGCTAAAACCCCCGTCGGTGCACGCACCGAGCGGCGGCAGAAAGTCGTCTGGCACGCGTAGTTTCTCCGGCCGCAGTTTTGGCGGCGGTGGACGTTTTCGCCGGCGTTAATAGCTGGTAGAGTCGAGTAAGGACATTGGGCGGGGACATGTATCAAATTCGTTTTCGTTTTTTTGAATTTGGTACATGTCCCTGTTTTTTTTGATATAATTCGATTTCATTCATTAACAATTAACGGAGGAATGGTATGAAAAAGATGTTATCGGTTCTACTCGCTGGCGTATTGATGTTAACTGTTTCCGGCGCGGTGATGGCCCAGGAAGCAGGCTATGTGGCCAGTAAGGGCGGCACCAAGTATCATTTTGCAACGTGTTCAATCGGTAAAAAGATCACAGCGGATAAGCTGGTCAAGTTTGCCGCACCTGAAGACGCGGTCAAGGCGGGCTATACTCCTTGCAAGACTTGCAATCCTCCGCCAACGTCGGATGCCTTTGTGGCCACCAAAAGCGGCGGGAAGTATCACAAGCAGGGGTGCAAGATGCTTGGCAATACGGACGCTGATAACAAAGTTTATTTTAAAGATGCCGCTGCTGCAGAGAAAGCCGGGTATAAGCCCTGCGGTGTTTGTTTGAAGAGAGATGCTTCGAAGTAATCCTTTTGATTTGTGACGCATTAGGCCCGGGAGATCCCCGGGCCTTTTTTGTGTGTGCCCAGCATGATGCGAAGCTTGGAGGTGAAAGTCCTCTGAGGAGACAGGTTGCAGGAACCTCGAGTGAACCGCAAGGCAGAAAGCCGTGAGGCTGAGGCTGGAAGAAGCGGGGAGCGAAAATCCGAGCCGACGTACAGAAACCGAATATGAGGCGGCGCCAATCGGGACGAGCGGGCACATGACCGCGAAGTCCCTGCGACCAAAGATTGACGGCGTAGATTCGGCGGCTGTGGATGGAAAGCATCGCAATACCTTGGTTACTCATTTTGGGGTAAGAAAGGGAAGGTGGTCAAATACGGCGTCGGAGCCAAAGCCCGAAAGGCAATGAAGCAGCGCGTGCGAGTGATAACATCGCGCAACGGTGGCCGTAGTCTTGAACAAGTGTCGAAGGAACTAAAGGGATATCTGACGGGATGGAAAGAATACTTTCGACTGGCGGAGACTCCGAGGGTCTTTTTACAACTTGATGAATGGATAGGCCATCGTCTGAGGATGATACATCTGAAACAATGGAAACGTGGGTCGACGATATTCCGTGAACTTGTTGCGGCCGGCGTAAGCCGAAACGCAGCGGCCTCGGTGGCGGCGTGCTCTCGTTCGTGGTGGAAGATGTCAGGAACCTCAGCTGTCAATGTTGCTCTGCCAACGGCTTACTTTACGCGGCTTGGTGTTCCCCGGCTGTCAGTGAAGTAATAAACTTTTCGAATCGCCGGATGCGGACCCGCATGTCCGGTGGTGTGGGAGGGGAAAGATAGGACAAACCTATCTTCCCCTATCCCGATTAAGGGTAAAGGATGTAAAATACTGCATATTTCGATTTACAAACGATAGAAATGTCATAAAGTAATAGTAGAAAATTACGATTTATTGGATTATCAGGCTTATGAGGATTATATGGATTTCGAAATAGCTATGTCGCCCGATCAGGCGTATATGATTATTTGCGTTTATGCCAAACACGCACCGGATGTTTTGCGGTCATATTTACGCGCGGCGTTGGCGCATCCGCAGTGGCGTTCAGGCATGAATATTCTCGCTGATCTGCGGAGAATCAATCTTTCCGATTTGAGTTTCGACGAGATCAGAGGCAATTCAGAAGTAATTAAAAATGAGGCCAGAAAGTTCGGGTCCGGGCGTTGCGCTGTTCTTATTTCTG
Source organism: Candidatus Omnitrophota bacterium (assembly GCA_002753745.1). Lineage (GTDB taxonomy): Bacteria > Omnitrophota > Gorgyraeia > Zapsychrales > Fredricksoniimonadaceae. Next base: position 3,586 of record PEAR01000194.1, read on the forward strand.
ATGCTGCGGGTGGATTTTTACGGGTGAGCTTCTGGTTGGCGGAGTGTTATGAGTTTTTGTCATATGAGTTCAAAACCTTTTCAAGCGAACCAGAGGCTAGGGATTGGATCTGTCAAGGCAGTCGAGACGAGGATCTCCGAAGAAGGGAGTAATCCGCAGTCGAAAATAAAATCGGCAAATAAAATCGGGACACATACAATTATTTTCTAGTGCTTTTGCGCGGGATAATTGTATGTGTCCCGTTTTTTTTCCCGTTTTTTTTCCCGTTTTTTTTTGTTTTTTTGTATGTGTCCCGTTTTTTTCCTAGTGCTTTTGCGCGGGATAATTGTATGTGTCCCGTTTTTTTCTTGTATGTGTCCCG
>PEAR01000019.1 GCA_002753745.1 Candidatus Omnitrophota bacterium
AGAAAGGAGCCCTGGAATGGCTATAAACGAAAAGATTCTTGGCTCAGGAATGATCGAAAAGATCCCGGGCGGGGACGTTATCCTGCTTAAAAGTGAAGACCTCTTCAATTGGGCAAAAGCGTCGTCTTTGTGGCCCTTAACGTTCGGCCTTGCTTGCTGTGCGATCGAAATGATCGCCACCGGCGCTTCACATTTTGATATCGACCGTTTTGGCAGCGGCGTTTTCCGTGCCAGTCCCAGGCAGTGTGATGTGATGATCATTGCCGGCACGATCTGCGTTAAAATGGAAGACAGCATTAAACGCCTTTATGCGCAGATGCCTGAACCAAAATATGTGATCGCCATGGGAAACTGTGCGATCAGCGGGGGCATCTTCCAATACGATACCTATTCTGTCGTCAAAGGGGCGGAGGCTCTGGGAATTCCGGTAGACGTTTTTGTGGCCGGTTGCCCGCCGCGTCCCGAGAACCTCCTTCACGGGATTGTAAAATTGCAGGAAAAGATTCAGTCAAAAAAAGAGAAGGCGGTCTGATTTGGATATCGCATCGGTCATTCAACGGATCGAGGAACAGTTTCCCTGTGCTATTGCCGAGAAAACCCCGGGATGGATCACACTTAAGAAAGAATCCCTGATCCCGGTTTTTCACTGTCTGATGACCGGCCCGGAGGCATTTATCAGTTTGCATTGCCTGACAGCGGTCGACCGTAAGGATTCCGTTGAAGTCGTTTACCACCTTTTTTCATATCATCATAAGATCATGTTGACTGTTAAAGTTTTGTTGCCCAATGTCGACCTGACCATAGATTCGTTAACTCCTTTATGGGATGCCGCCAACTGGCTGGAACGTGAAGTTTTTGATCTTTTCGGTGTTAAATTTTCCGGACATCCCGATATGCGCCGGATCTTAAACCCCGATCACTGGACCACCCATCCGTTACGCAAAGATTTTAAACAGGACGGCTTTGTGCCGCGACCGGTCAAATAATATGATGGAATACGAAGAACTGATTATCAATATGGGGCCTCAGCATCCGTCAACGCACGGCGTGCTGTACCTTGAGCTTAAGCTCGACGGGGAAGTGGTCCTTGATTGCCGTCCTAATATCGGCTATCTCCATCGTTCGATCGAGAAGATTGCTGAAAACAGATCTTTTGTCCAGTTCATGCCTTTTACGGACCGTTTAGATTATCTGGCGTCCATGAATAATAACCTGGGACTTTGCCTGACGGTTGAAAAATTGATGAATATTGCCGTTTCTCCGCGCGCCCAGTATTTGCGCGTGATTATTGCCGAGCTTAACAGGATCGCCAGCCATTTATTCGCGGTATCAACATTTGCGCAGGATCTTGGGGCTTTTGCGACACCGCTGTTCTACGCCTTGCGGGACCGTGAGAAGATCATCCAGATCTTTGATCACATTTGCGGTCAGCGATTGACGTATAATTACATGCGGGTGGGCGGTGTTTCCGGTGACCTCCCGGCCGGCGTGGATGCTTTGATCAAGGAATACATCCCTTATCAGCGCAAGATGCTTGATGAGTTTGAAACATTATTGACCGGCAATGTGATCTTCTGCGCCCGTTCAAAAAATATCGGTGTTCTTTCAAAAGAAACAGCGATCAAGTACGGGGTTACCGGTCCGAATCTGCGCGCCTCCGGCTACAAGTGGGACCTGCGTAAAGATGAGCCTTATTTAGTATATGATAAATTTGATTTTGATATCCCTACCGGTGAGAACGGCGATTCTTGGGATCGGTATATCGTTAGGATCCGCGAAATACGCGAAAGCCTTAAGATCATTGAGCAAGCGCTTGGCGGCCTTCCTGAAGGCGATCCCGTGGCCAAAGTCAATAAGGTTTTCCGTCCAAATGGTGAAACTTATATGTGTACGGAGAACCCTCGCGGCGAACTAGGATTTTACATTGTTGGTGACGGCAATATTTTCCCATACCGGTTAAAGATCCGCGCTCCGTCGTTTTCAAATTTATCTGTTTTATCTGCCATGGTCAAAGGCTTGAACATTTCTGACACGGTTTGCGCGCTCGGCAGTCTGGATATTGTAATGGGGGAGATCGACCGATGATAGCCCATTATTTGCCTTATCTGAAGCTGCTTTTAAAAGGCGTTTGCGTCCTCAGTTTTATCGCTGTATCAGCCATGTTTTTGATTTGGCTTGAGCGCAAGGTTTCGGCAAAAGTCCAAAATCGACTGGGCCCTATGATCACCGGTCCGCACGGGTCATTGCAGTCAATCGCGGACACTGTCAAACTTTTGCTCAAGGAGAATATTGTCCCGTCCGGTGCGGACCGTTTGACCTGGTGGCTGGCGCCTTTCTTTGTGACCGTTCCGCCGGTAACAGCCTTCTTGTGCATGCCGTTTGGCCCTACCTTTATTGTGCGCGACCTTAATGTCGGCATTCTTTTTATTTGTTCGATTACTTCCATTTGCGTGCTGGGGATCTTCATGGCCGGATGGGGGTCAAACAACAAATATTCTTTGCTGGGCGGGATGCGTTCGGCGGCACAGATCATTAGTTATGAAGTACCTCTTTTGCTGTCCGCTTTGGTTGTGATCATGGAGGCAGGAACATTGTCGATGCAGGGAATCGTTCACGCCCAGGAGCCCTGCTGGTTTTTTTTAAAACCGAATTTATTCGTGGCTTTTGTGATCTATCTGATTTCTGCCACAGCTGAAGTTAACCGGGTTCCTTTTGATATCCCGGAAGCTGAATCAGAGCTTGTTGCCGGGTATCATACCGAGTATTCAGGCATGAAATTCGCGATGTTCTTTGTCGCTGAATATACCAATCTTTTTATTATCTCAGCAGTCGCGGCATCATTGTTCCTCGGCGGATGGCTGGGGCCCATTCGCCCTTCAGCCGGATGGTTTTTGTTGAAAGCCTATGTCGTGATCGCATTTTTGATGTGGATCCGCTGGACCTTGCCGCGCGTTAGAATGGATCAAATGATGTCTTTTGCCTGGAAAGTATTAACACCCGTTGCGTTATTGAATGTGCTGGTAACAGGGTGGCTGCTAGTGGCCAAAGGTTAACTATGTTCAAGATGATCACCTATGTCTTTTCGGGTCTGCTGAGCATCCTCAAGGGTCTTGGCATTACCTGGAACAATATGTTCCGTAAAGCGGTTACACTTCAGTATCCGTTGCAGAAGCCTGTGATGACGGAACGGTTTCGCGGTCTGGTTGACCTGATCCCGGAAAAATGCATTGCCTGTTCTCAATGCGTCAAGATCTGTCCGACAGCGGCGCTGGACTTGACCTCGGCCGTAAACCCGGAGACAAAGAAAAAATCGCCGTGTACCTTTGTTTTTAACGGTGAATTATGTTGTTTTTGTGGTTTGTGTCAGGAAGTTTGTCCGACATCGGCTATTTTTTTAAACAACATTTATGAAGCGGCCTACTACAAGCATGAAGACATGTTAAAGATCGATCTGCTAAAAGTCGACAAATATGCGCATTTGGCGCCTAAAAAAGCCTGCCCGTGTTCAAAGACCTCGGAGACCAGGAAATGAGTGAGTTTGCTTTTTATTTTATTGCCAGTTGTTTATGCATTACCGCGGTCCTGAGCGTGACGGTAAAGGATGTTTTTCACAGTTCCGTCTGGCTTGCGCTGTCACTGCTTTTTGTCGCCTGTCTTTACTTTTATCTTGATGCCGGATTTCTTGGCGTTATCCAGGTTCTGGTTTATGTCGGAGGGATCATGACCCTGTTTGTTTTTGCGATCATGCTCACCTCAAAGATCGGGGATCACTCGATCCGGCAGGTCAATCATCAGTTCTGGGGCGGGTTGATGGTGGCGATCGCTTTATTTATTGTTTTAGTTCAGGTCGTTGGGGGTAATCCTTTGGCCCGTCTTCATGCCGCAGGCTCTTCGACAGACCTTAAAACACTCGGGACATCGCTGGTGACCACGTATGCTTTGCCTTTCGAATATATTTCGTTACTTCTTTTGGCGGCTTTAGTCGGGGCTATTGTTTTAGGAAAGGTTAAAAAATGATCCCTCTCGGCCATTTTGTTATTCTTAGCATGTTTATTTTTTGCATAGGTGTTTTCGGCGTTTTGACTCAGCGCAATGCGATCCGTTTTCTTATTTCTGTCGAGCTTATTTTGAATGCCGCCAATATCAACTTGGTCGCGTTCAATAAATACTATGGTTCACCCGATGGGTTGGGGCAGATCTTCGCGCTTTTTGTCATTGCGATCGCGGCCGCGGCGAGCGTGGTTGGTCTGGTTCTGGTTATCGCGATCTATCGGCTTCGTAAATCAGTTTTCATTGACGACTTTAATTTACTAAAATGGTAAAAATCGCCCACTGGATCCCGGTATTTCCTTTCCTTGCGTTCTGGCTGAACATGATGGTCGGCCGCAGGCTTGGCAAAGGCGCCGGCTATATTGCCGTTGCCGCGTCAGCGCTGTCTGCCGTGGTTTCCTTTCTCGTTTTTCAAGGACTTTTCGCCGGCGGCACATCGTATTCACTGGGAACATGGATCACGATCAATGGTAATCCCATTACTGTGGGTATTATTGTCGATAGCCTGACAGTCATGATGCTTTTAGTGGTAAGTGTGGTCGGCACCTTGATCCAGATCTATTCTATTGGTTATATGGCTGAAGATCCCCGGTTCTCCAGGTTCTTTGCGTATATTTCACTTTTCATGGCGTGTATGCTGGGTGTCGTTCTCGCGGATAATCTTTTACTGCTTTTTATTTTCTGGGAGGGCGTCGGCCTGTGTTCATGTTTGCTGGTGGCATTCTGGTATGAAAAGCCGGCGGCAGCGGCTGCGGGTCTTAAGGCGTTTATTACGACCAGGGTGGGCGATACCGGTTTTTTGATCGGAATCCTGATCCTGCTCGCGTCGGGTCATTCTCTGCGCTTTGCCGATCTTGGCGGTCTGCCGGGACATGATTTTCTGATGACGGTCGCTGCGTTATTGATCTTTATGGGCGCTGTCGGTAAATCGGCACAATTCCCGTTGCATGTCTGGCTGCCGGATGCCATGGAAGGCCCGACGGCGGTGTCTGCCTTGATCCATGCCGCAACAATGGTTGCCGCTGGTGTTTATCTCGTAGCTCGTTCTTATGTCTTGTTCCTTGATCATCCGCTGGCTTTGCAAACGGTAGCTGTTATCGGTGCGATCTCCGCCGTTATGGCGGCGTCGATCGCTTGCAAAATGAACGATATTAAACGGGTGTTAGCTTATTCAACGATGAGTCAATTAGGGCTGATGATGCTTGGCCTCGGTGTCGGCGGTTACACGGCAGGGACGTTTCATTTGATGACACATGCGTTCTTCAAGGCCTTATTGTTCCTTGGCGCCGGTTCTGTGATCCATGCGGTGCACACCCAGGATATTCGTGAAATGGGCGGGTTGCTTAATAAAATGAAGGTGACCGGGATCACATTTATTGTGGGATCCCTGGCTTTGGCCGGCATTATGCCTTTTGCCGGGTTCTGGTCAAAAGATGAGATCTTCCTGGCGATCTCGCATCAGGGTAATCCGGTGTTCTTTTTTGCCGCGGCGCTCACCAGTTTCCTGACCGCTTTCTACATGGCAAGGCTTATCTTCATGACTTTCTTCGGCGCTTATCGCGGCAAGCATCATGCGCATGAATCACCGGCGGTCATGACCAGTCCGCTCGTCGTGTTAGCAGTCTTTGCTGCCGGCCTTGGGTTCATCGGTTCTCCGTTATGCAACGGCGTTTTTCAGCACTTCATTGAAAAAGGGGATGAGGTGGTGGCGCTTAATTACAGCATGGTTATCTTTTCGACGGTGTTAAGTTTTTCAGGGATCGCTTTGGCCTATGCCATCACGATCCGCGGTTTTGCACTGCCGCCCGCTGTTCTATCAAACATTTCCTGGTTAACTCGCCTGGTTGAGAACAAATACTATTTTGATGAGCTCTATGACTTCCTTTTTGTGCAGCCGTTTCTGCGTCTTTGCGGCGCGTTCAAACGCTTTGATGCTTTACGGGTAGATGGTTTTGTTAACGGCGTTGCTGCTTTTGTTGGCGCACTAGCTCAAGTGATCCGTAAAGCCCAAACAGGATTAGTGGAGAATTATTTATTGATGCAGGCCGGGGGAATGCTTTTGATCCTGCTGACGATCATGGGGAAAATATGCCGTCTATTCTGACACTGATCATTTTTCTTCCATTGGTGGGTGCTTTGGCGATCGCTTTTATCCCTTCCGGGCGTGAGAAAGCCATTCGATTAACAGCTTTTGCTTTTAATGCCGCAGTCCTGGCTTTGGCAGGTATTATCGTCGGCCGGTTTGACCGGTCTGTGCCTGGCATTCAGTTTCTGGAACACCACTTGTGGATCCCTCAGGCGGGGATCCATTATACGGTTGGTATCGACGGGATCAGCCTGGGTCTGGTTTTTCTGACGGCTCTCCTGGGCGTGATCGCGGGCCTGGCGTCAAACGGCATTAAAACCCGCGTTAAAGAGTATTTCTTGTTCTACCAGATTTTAATGACTGGCATGCTGGGCACTTTTCTGGCTCTTGATCTGGTGGTCTTTTATATCTTCTGGGAAACCGTCTTGATCCCCATGTTTTTTCTGATCGGTATCTGGGGTGGACCGCGTCGTGAATATGCGGCCTGGAAGTTCTTTTTTTACACGTTGGCCGGTTCGGTAGTCATGCTTCTGGCGATCCTCGCGATCTTTATTTTCATCAAGCCGCATACGTTTAATATGATCGCCCTCAAGCAATTGGCGCCTCAGTTGACTGGCAATATTCAGAATATTTTGTTTCTGATGTTCTTTTTTGCTTTTGCTATCAAGATCCCGGTTTTCCCGTTTCATACATGGCTGCCCGACGCTCACGTTGAAGCGCCTACGCCTGTTAGTGTTCTTCTTGCCGGTGTTCTGTTAAAAATGGGGACGTATGGGTTGCTTCGTGTGTGTGTACCTTATTTCCCGCTGGCTATGCAAACCTTTGCCTGGTCCCTTGGGTTCCTCGGTGTGATCAATTTGATCTATGGCGCTTGCGCCGCTTTTGCACAGACTGATTTTAAAAAGATGATCGCCTATTCGTCGGTCAGCCACATGGGTTTTGTGTTGCTGGGGGTGGCGGCCATGAACAGCGCCGGCCTTAACGGCAGCCTACTGGAAATGTTTAACCACGGGATCATTACGGGCGCTATGTTCCTTTTAGTCGGCGTTATTTATGATCGGGCGCATACCCGCGAGCTCTCCGCGTTTGGCGGGCTTTCAACATCAATGCCGCGGTATGCTTTCTTTTTAACCTTCATGGCGCTGGCGTCACTGGGTTTGCCGGGCTTAAGCGGATTCGTCGGCGAGTTTCTGTCGATCGTCGGCGTTTTTTCAACCTTACCGGCACTAGCCGTTTTTTCTGCGATCGGCTTGATCGCGGTGGTGGCACTGTTCCTGATCGTGATCAAGAAAGTATTATGGGGCCGTGCTAAAGAGGGTGTTATTTGGCCCGATATGACCGGTATTGAGATCGCGGCCGTCTTACCGCTGGTCGTGATCACCCTGGCCGTTGGTTTCTACCCTGAAGTAATTCTTAAATTTCAAAAGACAGCGATCGACATCCTGGTGAATTTTATATGACAAGTGTGATGACCTTTATCTATCCTGAATTGATCCTGGTGACCGGGGCATTGCTTGTTTTAATGACCGGGGCTTTTGGTTTAAAACGCAGGACGATCGGCTTGATCGCTTTTTTAACAGTTTTAGCCGCAGCGCTGGCGTTGCCGGGCACCGCTGATGTGCATCAGATTATATTCTCCAGGATGCTGATCAATGACGTGCTGGGATTGTCGATGAGGTATTTTATTCTCCTGGCGCTGGGATTAGCTGTTTTAATGGCGATCGCAACATCCTGGCCCGATGATTCCGACGCAGGGGAGTATTACTTCTTTTTGCTGATCGCGGCGGTTTCCATGACCCTTGCTGTCACCGCGGGGAATCTGATGGTGATTTATCTAACGGTTGAGACATTGTCGATCGTCTCATATTTATTGGCCTGTTTTTATTGCAAAGACTTATTTTCGACCGAAGCCGGTCTTAAATATTTCTTGTTCGGAGCCTTGTCGACAGGATTAATGCTCTACGGTATTTCTCTGGCTTACGGGATTTTTCATAGCCTTGATCTGTCGGTTATTGGTGGTGTCCTTGCTGCAGGCAATGTTAATTCGTTATTGTTGATCACGGCTGCCGTTTTGATTTTCGCGGGGCTAGCTTTTAAGGCCTCTTTGGTTCCGTTCCATATGTGGGTGGCGGATGTTTATGAAGGCGCTCCGTGGCCGGTAGCGGCGTTCTTTTCGATCGGCCCCAAAGCCCTGGGCTTTGCCTTGATGGTCAGGATCTTTTTAAGTTATCCTGCGTTTATGCATTCAGGGTGGGGTGCTGTCGCTGTTTTTCTGGCGATCGCAACCATGACTGCCGGGAATCTGGCAGCGTTCCATCAGAGCAGTGTTAAAAGGGTACTTGCGTTTTCATCGGTGGCTCAGGCAGGTTATATTTTTGCCGGTATGGCGACCGGGTCTTTGGGCCTTAAAGCAGCATTCTTTTATATCGTGATTTATGCTTTTATGAACATGGGGGCTTTCGCCTCAGCCGCTTTTCTGTCAACGGGTCGTTCAACCCTTGAATCATTCCAGGGCCTGAGCCGCCGCTCGCCATCCGGTGCGCTGATCTTTTCAATTTTTCTTTTGTCCCTGGCCGGCCTTCCGCCTTTAGCCGGATTTTTGGCCAAGTTTTTTGTTGTCTGGACAGCGTTAGAAACGCGTCATTTTGTCCTGGCAGGTGCCGTCATGGCAAACAGTGTTATAGCTTTTTTCTACTATTTGAAAATCATTAAGGCCATGTATTTCGATCAGCCTTCAACGACAGAACCGTTGAGCGCTATTAATATTCCGTTAACCGGAAAACTCCTTTTGGTTATCTGTTTGCTTATGGTGATCTATCTGGGTATCCATCCCCAGCCGGTTATGAATATCCTGTTGTCGGTCTTCAAATAGTCAAATCTCGCGACAATTCTTTTTATTTATTCTTCACGGGTCGCTGCCACCGTCTTAAGAAAACGTTACCTCGTTTAGAGCTAAACCCCCTTGTTATTTGATCTTTTAAAGTAAATACTTTAAGTAGTTGTTGGTGGATGAGATCTTTATTAAATAGGGGCAGGGGATGCGCAAAATATTATCGCTCATAACACTGATCTGCTTTTTGTTCACCAGCATCGGTGTGCGCGCGGATAATCTTATTCTTCCCTCACCAGGCCAGATGGTCTCATTAAGTCAGCCAATTAATCCGTCTCTTCTTAAAGGCATAAAAGTTTACGCGGACAATCCATTTAAAATGGACTTTATTCTCGACAAAGGCGACTCCGTCATTCCGAGGCCACAGACCGATGAATCGCAGAACAATGAATATTCCCGACTTGTTCGCTACTTCCTCGCTGCCTTAACTACGCCAGAGAAAGATATGTGGGTCAACCTAAGCCCTTACGAAAAAGACCGTATTGTTCCCGATGAATTCGGCCAAACCGACATGGGCCGCGATCTTTTAGCCCAAGACTATTTGCTTAAGCAAATCACCTCTTCCATCATGTATCCCGAAGGCGAGATCGGCAAAAAATTCTGGGCCAAAGTTTACAAGACTGCTTACGAAAAATACGGCACAACAGATATCCCTATCGACACTTTCAACAAAGTCTGGATCGTCCCCAGCCATGCCAAAGTCTACGAACACGGCGATATATCTTTTGTAGTGAACGCCAAACTAAAAGTCATGCTAGAAACCGACTATTTAGCGACATCAACCAATGTCATTCCGCGGCCGCAGGTCGAGGAATCGCAGAATGACATCGCCAAACAAGTCATTCGCGACATCGTCATCCCGCAACTCGAACAAGAAGTCAACACCGGCGCCAACTTCGCCCCATTACGTCAGGTCTACTATTCACTGATCCTGGCCCTCTGGTTCAAGCACCACATGAAAGACAGCATCCTCGGCCGCAAATACATGGATCACAACACTGTCGCCGGCATCGATATCAACGACAAAGACGCTAAACAGCAAATCTACGACCATTACGTCCAAGCCTTCAAAAAGGGTGTTTACAACTACGTTAAGGAAGAAACTGATCCCTTGACTCAGGAAGTGTTACCAAGAAAGTATTTCTCCGGCGGATTCTCAGTAAAGCCTGACTTTGCAGAGCGTAATATTGATTATGCTTCGAATATTCAACCAGAAGAACTTAAGGTCAAAGCTAATTTGGTTGAAGTAGATCTTGGTACAAATAATATCGAGACTCCTGTGACTCAAGTAGAGACGCCTTGGGATCCAAAAATTAATTATAAAAAGGGATCGTTTCTTTCGGCATGGAAGTTTGTGTTGTGGGAAATGCAGAGAGACAAAAAGATTGATGATATTGCTCGATTAAACATTAAAATTCAAACGCTTCCCGATGATGATCTTTTTTTAAGGTGGTTAGACAAAGGGATGTCTTTTTATATCAAGGAACTTATCAATAATGCGCTGGATCATCAAAAAGAAGGTCCTGTTCAAATTGCTATAAAACGGGAGGGAAATAAAATTATTTTTAGTGTTACTAATAAAGGGTCTATCGATTTTGAAAAGTTCAGACAGAAGGTAAAGAAGTATGCTGAAAGTAAGCAATTAATAAGAGATCGTAGTGGCGTTTTTGATAAGCAAAAGATTCGAACAGTAGGGTCGAATGGGTATAAGATCTTAGAAGATTTAATAAAACAAGAAGTGCTCGAGGTAGTAGATCTTGATCAGGTTCGCTTAAAGTCAATCTTTGACCTAAACGTCGTTAAGCATATTGCCGGGAATGATTTTAATGAGGTTTTGGAAATTTTGGAAGAGGCCCGCAAAGGCGATTTGATGATAGCAGCTTCAGCCCTTCAGGATTCAATTTCTCCTGAAGATGTAGAATTGATTCCTAATGAAGAGTTACTATGGATTCATGGACTAATGACCGGTGAGAAAAGTAAAAACTCTGGGATGAGGGGGGGCGTTGGAGTCGGATTGAGCATGACATATAGAGGCATGAAGCGTAATGGTTCTAAAATTCATGTAACGAGTGATCCTTATGAGACAACATTTTCGTTAGAATTTAGTGCCGCCCAATCCTCCGACCATTCCGCCAAGACAGGCCAAGAAGCTCGTTCGACACTACTTAATGCTCAAGATGCTTTTGAAGGCAGACCTGACGAACGGCTTAAAGTTGAAGCAATGTCATTGTTTGAGTACGCAGGATGGCTGTCAGATCCTAAGAATGCGGGCACAATATTTGGCAATAAACAAATTAGCGAGATATCAGAGAAAGACATATATTTAGAAATTATTCAACGCAGTCAATACCGTGGTTGGAAAGGCGAAATATCGCCCGAGAGTGAACAAGCGGCTATCAATCAGCGCCGATCACTTTTAAAGCCGCTTAGAATTGAAGAAGGTTTCTTTGACCAACCACAAAATGAACGTCACAGTTGGATTGGATCGACATTGGGTAATTACCGAGGAGAACGCACATCAACAGGCGCCCGGCTTAAAGGGTACATAACATTTAAGAATTGGCAGAAAGATTTTACACCTCAAGCCTTGGCTCAATTCAATGAGGCATTGATGATTCGCAGTGTCATATCAGGATTAAGAGGAAGTTTTAAGATAAGTTCTCCTGTTAAAAGATTGTCGACAGGTGTTTTCCGCAGGGCTGAAGATATTGTTATTTATAGTGACAATCAGAAATCCGTTGTTGAAGTATTGCAGTTTGCTCAAAGATTTTTCGGTAAAGAAAACATTACAACGTCAACCGGCGCTGATTTTGATGATCTTGGAAGCTTTCAATCATTGATTGCAGTGCTTGTCAAAAAGGCCATTGGAACAGGAAATATCTTTGAGCCAAAATCTTTACCTCAGCCGGTACAGGATCTAATTAATGAAGGGTTTATTAAGATCAATCGTTCTGAAGTGACGCAGGCGATCAATCCAGCCATTATTAAGTCAAATCTAAACACTGGCGGTATCGACCTCACCGCCAGCCGGATGAACATTGATGTCGATGCCGACCCTGCTGCTGTGACCAAAAAGCCATTGGATTTAAAGGCCATGGCAAATATTGAGATTAATCAGCTGTATATCAAAAGCATCGAGATCAAACCTTTGAATAATTTGCCCCAAATGCTGGGGATTTCTTGATAAGGTGAAGCAATGAACAAAATTCTTAAAAAACTAATATCAGTCATGATCCTTTGCTGCTTTGTCGTGACGGGCATAGTACCGGCGCAGGCTCAGCAAGCGTTGTCTTTGCCGCCAGCGGGCGGGATAATGTCGTTGAGTGCGCCATTCATGCCGGAACTGATTAAGGGGATCAAGGTTTATACCGATAATCCATATAAATTAGACTTCATCTTGGACGAAGGTGATAACTCTCTATTGCCAACCTCTCAACCAATGAATACGAAAGCACCCCAGGGCTCAACCCCATCGACGACCACTGAAGCATCGACCGCCGAAGCCAACCGCCTTATAAAATATTTTCTAGCCGCGCTAACGACTCCCGAGAAAGACTTCTGGGTCAACCTGTCACCCTACGAAAACGACCGCATCGTTCCTGAAGCATTTGGCCGTACCCAAATGGGTCAGGACTTATTGGAACAGGATTACATCCTCAAACAGATCACGGCTTCATTAATGAACCCCGACGCCGACTTGGGAAAAGTTTTCTGGTCTAAAGTTTACAGGATGGCCTATGAGAAATTTGGGACAACTGATATTCCTGTAGACACTTTTAACAAAGTCTGGATCACGCCGGATCAGGCCGATGTCTTCGAACGCCTGGATGCCTCTAAAGGCGCCGCTGTCGCCTTTGTCACTGGCGCCCGCCTTAAAGTGATGCTAGAGAGTGACTATATAGCGACGTCGAATAACGCAACGCCTACCGGGGGACATGTTGCCACGCCAGTGGATCAAGTAGAGCGTGGCGTCGTGTCCCCAAGCCGGTTGCCAACCTCTCAACCAATGAATACGAAAGCGACCCAGGTCTCAACGGTTGCTGACCCAACGCAAGATATATCCAAACAAGTCCTGCGCGAAATCATCATTCCTGTTTTGGAAAAAGAAGTTAACGAAGGCAAAAACTTTGCGCCCTTACGTCAGATTTATTATTCCCTCATTTTGGCTCATTGGTTTAAAGGTCGCGTCAAAGATAGCATCCTCAATACAGGCTATGCAGATAAGAATAAAATCCTGGGCATTGAAGCCTTAGACGCTGCCGCCAAAGACAAAATTTACGCCCAGTATATCGAAGCCTTTAAAGTTGGTGCGTTTAACTATATTCGCGAAGAAATAGATGCTTACTCCGGCGATGTTCTACCGCGAAAATATTTTTCTGGTGGGTTTGACATTCCAAAGACTTTTATGGTTAAGAGTCATAACCACGCTGAAATAGTCAGTAATATTCATTCGCGCGCTATAAGTGTTATTCTAGATCATGTTGGGAATTCTAAATCCCCGTCAATTATTATTCCTGAGACGATGTCTGTTGATGAAAGATTGGACGCCCAAAAACAGGTCGATAGTTTCGCGGCTCTAATTAAAAAGAACATCCCTTATGGCCCTCTTTCTGATGGTGTTTTATATGTGCCTATCGTCGGAAGCGATATACCCCAGGTTAGGATGCTTGCTAATGAATTATATAATCTGGTTTGGCGAATTTATAAAGGGACAGCTAAAATGCCCAATCTTCAAGCGGCCAGGGAATTGGTCGTCGAAATTGGTTTATTCACCAATGCACGAATTTCTGATATGGAAAATAATATAGAAAATCTGTCTGCGCTAATGATGAAGGGAATGGATGCAAATTTAAATCTTTATGTCAACGGACGTAAAAGAGATCTAATCTCTATTAATCTGGACGGTGATTCTATTCAGGTCTCAAGGTTAAAAATGAGTGATGAAGCATGGTGGGCTGATCCAAATAATAAACAAATCGCCAAAGAGTTCTTTTTAGAAGCACAAGAGAATCTTTACAAGATTCGAGAACAGTATCTGCGTGCCTTACTAAGACTCAGAGAGGCGCTAGACTCTCAAGTTTCGTTGGGGACGATGGAGACTACCGTAAAGTCACTTGCAGATGGATTCACGGTTGTTGAGATCAACTCCGGATATTATTATGACGAAAATGCAGGTTTAAAAAGCGCAGTCGAACATCCTTATCGCGTTATTAAAGGACCCGATGAACTAACGTCATATTTTCGCGAATCTCCTGAACGAATGATTAATGTCCTTCGCTGGAGGGTTGAAGAAGGGGCTATCCTTTCTCCTGAAATATCTGCTGCAATTCTTTCGGTGTTAAGTGCTGGTGAGCTTCCGCCTGTTTCTATAAAAGAAAATGAAGCTTTCAATCAATTTCTTGATGTTGACGGCAAAATCAGTGATGTTCTGGTCGAAATGCACCGTCTTGGCGTTCTTAAACGGCTTTTCCCTGAGCTAGAGGAACAAGATGGGCATATCGTTCATCCAACACATATGTTTAATGGATTATTTCATACGTTATTTCTTTTAAAATCCATGGAAGATTACTATCCATCTTTAGAGGATATCGCAAATCCTGACTTGATTAATCTTTGGAATAAGGTAATGACGAATAAGCGATTGAGACACAATTTCCGGATGGCATCTTTACTACACGATATTGGTAAAGAGGATGGCATTTTATTATTCGGACAACCGCATCCGATTGCGGGATCCAACGGGTTTGGAACAATTATTTTAAAAAGATTTGGGTTTTCTGCTGCTGATAGCAACGATGTCCGTTGGCTGGTTTGGTATCATCAATCTCTAGCTGCCTGGTCAACTTACTTTAAATCTTTTCCGAACAGCACTATCGTAAATATGCTTGATCGAATGAATGGTAGTATGACACAAGAGAGACTTGATTTACTGATGTTATTAAGTGTTTCTGATTGGCTATCATGGATGCCACCATCTGTTTTTAGTAAGCCACAAAGCATCAGAAATATGCAAGCACTTTACAATAAGGTTAATGCCGGGTTTGCCAGCGACGGTTTTATTCCTAAGGCCAGAATTGATGAGTGGCGTAATGACGCTGAAAATGAAAAGTCACGGCTTCAATTAGCGCTTAAATCGTCCATTGAAGAAGATTTCATATCATCTAAAGATGCAGATATTTCTTCAAAACTTACAGAGTTGCTTGCTGCTCTGTTTGAATATTATGATCCGGTTTTTTTGCTCCAAATACCATCTGATGTTTTGCAGATTTATGTTCGCATGATTTATAGTTTAAAATTTAATCCGGAACATGAAGTGGTAGTAGAGACAAGCGCGATAAAGAATGAATACGGCCTGATGATGCACCTTTTGATGGGGTTAACGAAGGATACACCGGGTATTTTCGAGAAAGCGACGGGGCTGTTGGCTGCTCTGGGCTTTAATATCATGATCGCTACGATCCGAAATCCTAGTTACAAGGATGGCAACAAGGGTGTGTTAAATGCAATGCAGTGTTATTTAGAGAAAGAGCCGAACTGGACTGATTTGTATAGTTTGTTGCCTGATGACATCAGTGGATTTTTAAGAGGTGATCCTGATTTTTTCCTCCTTGAGTTCCCGAATAGAAAGAGAATTAATCAACTCTGGCGTCGTTTGGAAAATGGAGGTTTAGTCCCTATAGGAACAGCTGATAGCCATATCAATGATATCTCCGGGCTTAATGTTCTTCTGGAAGATGAGCATTTTGGGGAGATGCTAAGAGCAAAAGAGCCTTCTTTAGAACTCAAAGGGGAAAATTTAAAGGAAAATAACCGGATTCTTTTAGAGAAATTGTTTTCCGATGATGTCCCTAAGAAAGATAGGTCTCGACATAAAAATGATTCTCCAGAATATCGTACGCTGATTGTTTCAGTTCTTTTACAACAGTTACTTGAAAACAAAATTAAATTGGCAGATGTCTTTCGGGTAACGGGACATACAGATTTCCCTATCGCCCCTGGACATGAGCACGATACCGTCGATATTTCATTTAATGAAAAAAATGGGCAAACCGTAATGAATGTTGCGGCGCCGGATCGGGAGGCTTTGCTATTTGCTAGTTCTGGAGCCGTTAAAGAGATAGAAGCGAATATTGAGGGTGCAGATATTACAACTACAGAACCGGGAGCTTCTGATCGGATATATTTATCGAAAGATGGTAGGCCATTAAACGAAAATGAACAACATGTCTTAAAAATGCGTTTGGAATCGTTATTATTACAGCCAGTCTTGCACGTTGACAAAGATGGGAATCTCGGTGGTATCGACCTGACCGATCAGGCCATGAAAGTAAACGTGTCGCGCGCCGGAGGTGATGACTTTCAGTTTACTTCACCCTCGATTGATACGGGGGACATCCGCGGGTTACGACCGGTCATCGTGGGCATTCAATCTGTCGGGGATGTGCGGGACTGGATCAGGCTTTGATTGTTTTCAATGTAGCTGAATTCTACCGGCATTTATTTGATTCATTGAACTCAGATAATGTCATTTGATGAAGTGCGCTTGAGTTAATATAAATTGTTCCAGGTGTCCCTTTGACCTTAATAAATTGATCGAGAAGTTCAGGCCGTCTTTTTATCAAATTAGAAATCGCGCTGATCTTATCGTTTAAGGCCTTCAGGTTTTCCGCAGGTTGGGCGCAAGCGCATTCTTCAGCAGCGTTATACCTGTCAATCAAACTTTTTGTGCTTATCTTCGCGAAACATGTGCCATTGATCTTTTGGATGCGATGCTGGTATCTGTTGATTGCTTCAGCAGTGGAAGGATCGTCCACTTCAATAACGATGCCCTTTGAATCTTCTTCCATGTGCTTTTTATATTCCGGTTCAGACATGGTGGATTCCGTATATTCGATGCCCTTCTTTCGCATTTCTTGCGTATATTCATCACTCGTCATTCTGTGGGTACTTTGAGATTCTTGCGGTGTTGATTTTTCCTGTTCTTCTTCCATCCGCGCTTTCCGTAAACGCTCCTTGATTGTTTCGCAATGGGCAATGTTCGCAAAAAAGGCACTTATAATCAATAAACACAATAGTCGCATGCCAACTCCTTTCATCATTAAAAAAAGATAAACTAGTTGATCAGGGATTCGTATAGCTCACGGGTTCTGGCAGCGATTGAAGACCAGCTGAACATTTCTTCAGCCCGGCGGCGGCCGGCCTGGCCCATTTTGCGGCGCAAGTCGGCGTTTTGCATCAGGATATTGATCTTTTCGGCCAGGTCATGTTCGAACTGTTCCCGGGCGCCGGACAGAAACGCGCCTTTGGTGTCCTGACGGGTTGTGATTAGAAAGCCGGTTTCGTTTTCGAGAAC
Organism: Candidatus Omnitrophota bacterium; assembly: GCA_002753745.1. Classification (GTDB taxonomy): domain Bacteria; phylum Omnitrophota; class Gorgyraeia; order Zapsychrales; family Fredricksoniimonadaceae. The sequence continues at coordinate 17,380 of PEAR01000019.1, forward strand.
CACTTCCTTGATCCCGCCGACGGCGCTGGCAACGACCGGAGTTTCGCAGGCCATGGCTTCCAGGTTGATGATGCCAAAAGGTTCATAGATCGAAGGACAGCAAAAAAGGGCCGCGTGCGAATAAAGCGCGATCTTGGCCGGTGTTGAGACCATTTCGCGGATCCAGATAATTCCAGGCCTGGTTTGCTGTAGTGAATTGATCTCGGAAGCCATTTCTTCTGCAATCGCCGGTGTATCAGGCGCTCCGGCACATAACACGATCTGAAAGCCGTCATGCATATGCTTGATAGCATTGACCAGGTGAATAATCCCTTTCTGACGTGTGATGCGTCCGACAAAAAGGATATAGGGCTTCGAAAGATCTATGCCGAACGTTTGGACCAGATCTTTATTCTCGGTCTTGTGATATTCATTAAGATCGATCCCGTTATGAATAATGTGGATCTTTTCTGGCGATACATCAAAATGATTGAGTACATCTTTTTTGGTATCGTCGGAAACCGCGATGATGGCGTCGGCCATCTGCAAGGCTGTGCGCTCTACCCAGCAACTGAAATCATAACCGCCGGCCAATTGCTCGCGTTTCCAGGGACGCAGGGGCTCCAGGGAATGCGTTGTGACGACCAGCGGGATCGAATAATTAAGTTTGGCGATGATGCCCCCAAGATGGGTATACCATGTATGGCAATGGACAATATCTGCGTCGATATTGGTAGTGTTGAAATCCAGGTTGCGCTGGATCGCGCCCATGATGGCCGGGAGCGGCAAAGGCGCCGTATATGAAGTGTTCTTCAGGTCATAACCGGTGACGGACAGAGCGTCCTGGCGGATCTTCTGATTGCCGAAACAGCGCACATCGACGGAACACAATTTTGCCAATTCCCGGCTGAGATAATCAACATGGATCCCGGCGCCGCCGTAGATATTGGGAGGGTATTCGTTTGTCAACAGCATTACTCTCATGACAACATCTTATCTAAAGGTTACTTTTCTGCAAGGTAAAAAGGACTGATTTTCGTAAACATATTATTTGTATTTATTTATCAGGGTGTTAAAATTTTATTCATTTATATAATATTTTATTGAGTATCGCGGTTCAGAAAAGGAATACAAATGGCTAAGAAACAAGGTGAACTAAAGCTCTCTCAATCCAACCGGATAATCATTGAACATGTCACGCCACAAATTGACGACGGTAAGTTCCCAGTTAAACGGGTATCCGGTCAGCGCGTGGTTGTCCGTGCGGATATTTTTGCTGATGGCCATGATCAGGTAAGCGCCGTCCTTTTATATCGCACGGTCATATCCAAAGAATGGACCGAAACGCGCATGAAAGATCTTGGCAATGATGCCTGGATCGGGTCTTTTACGATCGATCAGGAAGTTAATTACGTGTATACCGTTCGCGGATATATTAATGAGTTCAGTTCCTGGCGACATGACTTAGAAAAACGCGTATCTGCCGGACAGGATCTATCTGTCGACCTTAAGATCGGTGCCCGGATCATCACGGATACGATTTCTTACTCTTCAGTTGATACCAGGAATAAACTTCAAGCGATTCTGAAACAGATTGACCAAGACGACATCAAAAAAGCTACTACGATCGCCCTGGGGTCTGAACTGCTATCTCTGATGGAAGCCAATCTTGACAAGTCTAAGAGTTTTACCTATACAAAGGAACTTCAGGTCGTCGTTGATCGCAAGAAAGCCCAATTCAGCGCCTGGTACGAATTTTTTCCCCGCTCATGCAGTACGACACCTGGTCAGCATGGGACATTTAAAGACTGTCAGCGCATTTTACCCGACATCGCGCGCATGGGTTTCGATGTCGTATATTTACCGCCTGTTCATCCGATAGGTAAAGCATTTCGCAAGGGAAAGAATAATGCCACCACGTGTCAGCCTGATGAGCCCGGCTGTCCCTGGGCTATCGGCGGGGCGGAGGGCGGACATAAATCTGTGCATCCTCAGTTGGGGACGATTGCCGATTTTAAAGATTTTGTAAATAAAGCCAATACTTTGGGCCTGGACATTGCCCTGGATATTGCCTTACAGTGTTCTCCGGACCATCCGTATTTGAAACAGCATCCTGATTGGTTTAAATGGCGTCCGGACGGAACGGTGCAATACGCCGAGAATCCACCCAAGAAATATGAGGATGTGCTGCCGTTTAACTTTGACACTGCCGATAAAGCCGGTCTATGGGAGGAAATTAAGAGCATCTTTCTATTCTGGGCTGATCAGGGCGTAACCATTTTTCGAGTTGATAATCCTCATACCAAACCGTTTGAGTTATGGGATTGGGTGATCGCTGAGGTTAAGAATAAATATCCTGATGCGATCTTTCTTGCTGAAGCTTTTACCCGTCCTAAGGTGATGTATCGCTTAGCCAAGGGTGGATTCACACATTCCTATACTTATTTTACCTGGCGCAATACGAAACGGGAATTCGAGGAATATCTGACTGAACTCGCACAATCAGAAGTTGCAGACTATTTTCGTCCTAATTTCTGGCCGAATACTCCTGATATTTTTCCCGAGCAGCTCCAATACGGCGGGCGCCCGGCGTATGCGATGCGCGCGGTCCTGGCTGCAACCTTATCTTCCAATTATGGCGTTTATGGGCCTGCCTTCGAACTATGCGTAAAAGACGCACTTCCGGGCCGCGAAGAATATCTTGATTCTGAAAAATACGAGATCAAGCACTGGGATATGAACGCTCCAGTTAATATTCGTGGATTGATTACTCAACTGAATTCAATCCGTCGTGATAACCCGGCACTTCAGCTTACAAGAAATATTCGGTTTTGCCGTTTTGATAATGATCAAATGCTCGCATATTATAAGGCAACCGGGGATTATTCGAATATCCTTTTAATGGTCGTTAACCTGGATCCGTATCATGTTCAATCGGGTTGGCTTCAAGTTCCATTACAAGACCTGGGGATCAATAAGGATCGTCCCTATACGGCTGAGAATTTACTCACTGGTGAAAAGTATATTTGGCAGGGAGAAAGCATTCAGTTATCACTGGATCCTCATCAAGCCCCGGCATTTATTGTACGTCTGAGTAAAGAATTGCGCCGTGAAGAGGGATTCGATTTCTTTTTATAACAAAATATTCTTTGCAAAGTTTTATATTCCTATTAGTATTTTGACGGTTTATGCGGTTTTGTTTCCCAATAATCATCTAAGTGATGAAAGGACTACATCGGTATGAGCAAATTACGCCTGGAACGTCATGGGATCACTCAGTACGATGAAATTTTCTATAATTTGTCCCTGGAAGAACTTTTTAAACATGAAACTGCCGCTACAACTCCCGAAAATGAACGCGGAACTGTAACCGCCAGCGGCGCAATTGCGATCGATACCGGCAAATACACGGGGCGTTCACCCAAAGATAAATATGTTGTCAACGAAGAAACCTCACACGATAAGATCTGGTGGGGGATTGGTCCGGTCGCTCCCACAACCAACAATTCTGATAACCAACAGATTTCTGAAGAAACCTGGTATTATCTGAAAGATCTATGCCTTAACCGCTTAAACGGTAAAAAGCTTTATGTCATGGATGCTTTTTGCGGGGCCAATCCTGAATCGCGTATTCGGGTACGCCTGGTGACTGAGATCGCATGGAAAGCTCATTTTTTTCGTAATATGTTTATTCGTCCAACGGAAGAAGAACTTAATGGTTTTGTTCCTGACTGGACGATCCTTGACGGCTGTAAAATCTCCTGCCCGCAACCGCATCGTCACAATTTGAGGACTGATGTCTTTATTGCTTTTAATATGATGGAACGGATGACCTTGATCGGCGGCACATGGTATGGCGGGGAGATCAAAAAAGGTGTTTTCTCAGTCATGAATTATTTCCTGCCTTTAAAGGGAATAGGTTCATTCCATTGCTCTGCAAATATGGGCAAAGACGGCGACACAGCTCTTTTCTTCGGCCTTTCAGGGACTGGAAAGACCACCCTTTCAACTGATCCCAAGCGACTGTTGATCGGTGATGATGAACACGGTTGGGATTATGACGGTGTGTTTAATTTCGAAGGCGGTTGTTATGCCAAGTGTATAAACTTATCTCCCAAGAATGAACCTGATATTTATCGGGCGATCCGTCGTGATGCACTTCTTGAAAATGTTGTCATTGATGATAAAGGCGTGCCTGACTATAACTCAGATAAGAAAACAGAAAATACACGCGCTTCTTATCCGATCCACCATATTGATAATATCGTTCGCCCGTTTTCGCGCGGTGGTCATCCTTCGAAGATTATTTTTTTAACGTGCGACGCTTATGGAGTACTTCCTCCTGTCGCCAAACTGACACGTGATCAGGCAATGTATCATTTTCTAAGTGGCTATACTGCTAGAGTAGCTGGAACTGAACTAGGCGTTACCGAACCAAAGGCAACCTTTTCCGCCTGTTTTGGACAAGCCTTTTTGTTACTTCATCCAACGCGCTACGCCAAGATCCTTGGTGATAAAATCGACAAGCACGGATCGTCAGCTTATCTTGTTAACACCGGCTGGGTACGGGGGAAATGTGGCGTAGGTTCCCGTATGGATCTTCCCAGCACACGCAAAATTATCGACGCCGTCCTTGATGGATCTTTGGATAAAGCTGAATTTGAAACGATGCCGCTATTTAACTTTAAAATCCCTAAATCTGTTAACGGCGTAGATAGCACGATCCTTAACCCGCGCAATGCCTGGGCAGATAAATCTGAATATGATAAATCCTACCGTAAACTAGCGGAGATGTTTGTTACTCATTTCCGTAATTTTACAGATACTGAAAATGGTCGGGCCTTGGTTGATGCTGGTCCTCAGTTAGAAATTGCTGAATAGTTATCTGTTGTCTAAGGTAAACCCCCTCTGTGGTTTTAAATACCATGGAGGGGGTCTTTTTTCGGTCATTTTCAACACCTCTATAAAGATTATTTTGACGACCCGTTTTATATGTGCTAAAGTTCAGTTAAGGTCAAATTAACATTTTGAGGCTTAGAGGATGTTTTCTAGCCCTACACGCAAAAATTCTTCCAAGTCTAGTTTCATTTCCATCTCATTTATCATTCCTTTATTCATTATCGCTACATCAATAATCATTCCTGGCATTATATGCATTAATTCATACATAATTCCATCATTCAATCACATTCTTCAACATCATCCATGGTTTATCTGGTCAATTTGGTATTTAATAGTTTTTATCAGCGCATTCGGTGCTCTGTTTATTTATCATGCCTCTATCGAGTTGCAAACAAGTGAAAGTTTGGCAAAAGAGTTCTCTTTAAAGCTAAAAAACGCAGAACGTCATTGGGAAACTATTCTTCTCTCAATGGGTGAAGGGATTATCTTCACTAATAAAGACGGCCGGATAATTCGTGTTAATCGATCCGCAGAAGATTTATGCGGCATTAACGAAGCCGCCCTGTTAGAGCGTAACATTAATGAAGTATTTTATTTTACAAATGATAAGACTGAACAAGATCAAACGATAGATTTAAATACCTTTCTCATACAATGCACAAGTCTAAAACAAGTTGTTCATTGGAAGATGCAAGATAAAGATGGAAATGCTCATAACTTTGTAGTGAGCATAACGATGATGAGATCCAGTGACGGGATCATCGAAAGTATAATTTTTACTTTCAAAAATGCTTCTAAGGACTTAGCCACGCTTAAGGCGTTGTCCGATAGTGAAGAACGTTTTCGCTCATTTTATCTAAACATGAATGAAGGTGTAGCCCTACATAAACTGGTTTGTGATCGCGATGGGAATCCTGTCAACTATGTGATCCTGGATGTAAATCCCCGCTACCAGGATATCCTTGCTTTACGTTGGCAGGATGTTGTTGGAAAACTTTCAACAGAGGTATATAAAACCACATCAGCTCCTTATCTGGATTTATTTGCTAATGTTGTCCAATCGGGGAAACCCTGTATTTTTACCGCATTTTTTGAGCCCCTGAAAAAATATTTTCATGTGTCTGCTGTTTATTTCGGAGAAGGCTGTTTTGCAACTGTTTTTCTAGACGTAACTGAAGAAAAGGTCATAGAACGTGAACTACTGATCAGCCGAGAGAAATTTCAACAAACCCTAAAAGCCGCACCCGCAGGGATCGGACGCGTTGAGAACAGAGTTTTCATTGAGGTAAATGATAAGTTTTGTGAAATGATCGGCTATTCCCGTGATGAATTACTTGGACAGAATTCATTGATGCTTTATCCAAATACTGAAGAATATGAACGTGTTGCCAGGGATCTTTACCCAATAGCTATCAAACATGGCACCGCAAGCCAAGAGGCTCGTTGGGTCAAGAAGGATGGTGTTGTGATCGATGTCCTTTTAGGCCTTACTGTTAATGAACAGATCAATATGCAATCCGGGTTTATATTCTCAGTATTAGATATTTCAGATTCCAAAAGAACACAAGAAGACATGATCCGCGCACGGAATATGTACCTAAATGTATTGGATGGATCTCCGGCATTTATTTGGCGCTCAGACATTACTGCCAAATATGACTGGTTTAATAAAAGCTGGCACGAGTTTCGCGGCAGATCACTTGAAGAGGAATCTGGTGAAGGTTGGATCGAGGGTGTTTATCCTGACGATCTCACAAAATGTTTAAATATTTATCATAATGCTTTCATTAATAAAACAATTTTCGAAAGGGAGTACCGTTTAAAACGTAAAGACGGACAATATCGCTGGGTCGTTGATTTTGGCAGGCCTTTTATACTTCCTGATGATACCTTTGCCGGTTATATCGGTTATTGTTTTGATATTACTGCCCGCAAGGAAGCCGAATCTGCTTTGGAAC
>PEAR01000195.1 GCA_002753745.1 Candidatus Omnitrophota bacterium
AACAAGTCTTACGAACAATGTTCTTGAAGCGATGCGCAAAACGGGCGTGAAGCGATTGTTTTACGCTTCAGGAAGCGGGGTGTACGGTGACACGGGGTTAAGCGATGTGGCTGAGGACTATTCACCGAAGCTGCCGATATCAACCTATGGTGCCAGTAAACTGGCCTGTGAGGCGTTGATAGGGGCTTACTGCCATATGTTCGGTTTTTCTGCGAGTGCTTTCCGCTTTGCTAACGTTGTGGGGCCTCAGCAGACGCATGGGGTCGGGTATGACTTCGTAAGGCGGCTGATTAAGGATCCTCATGAATTACAGATATTGGGAGACGGGACGCAAAGTAAATCGTATATTTATATTACAGATGTTATTAAGGCAATGCGCATGTTGGAGAAGATGGCTCTGAAGGGGCTTACGTATTATAATGTCAGCACGCTCGATCATATTAATGTAAAAGAGATCGCCGGTATTGTGGTTGACGTCATGGCGTTAAAGCATGTTCGTTTTGTTTACATGGGTGGAGATCGCGGTTGGCGGGGAGATGTGCCGGTCGTGCGGCTGAATTCCGATAAGATCAGAAGTCTTGGCTGGTCGAATGTGTTGACGACAAAAGAAGCGATTTATGCGTCAGTGCGATCAATTTATGCAGATATAAATGCGGGTAAGTTTGACCAGAAATAATCAGTTGCCAGGGGGCTTTGGATGAAGGGAATAAATTCAAGAGGTGATAAGTTTATTTCAATCGTTGTCCCGGCATTAAATGAAGAATTAACGGTTGGCAGATTTATTGAATGGTGTCAGGAAGGTCTTGCCAGGGCAGGTGTACAGGGTGAGATTCTGATCATTGATAGTTCTGCCGACAACACAGCTGAGATCGCCCAGCAACATGGCGCCGTTGTTATTAAAACAGCGAAACGAGGTCTTGGCCAGGCGTATATCGACGCACTTGCGTACGTCAAGGGTGATTATGTGATTATGGGGGATTGTGATCTGACGTATGACTTCAGGGACATTAAAGCCTTTGTAGATAAGCTTGATGAAGGAAATGATTTTGTGATGGGTTCCCGCATCCGCGGGCATATCCAGGATGGAGCTATGCCGCCGTTGCATCGCTATTTCGGGAATCCGTTAACGACGTTTGTCTTGAATATTGTTTATGGATCAAATTTCAGTGATATTCATTGCGGGATGCGCGCCTTGACTATTGATGCCTTCCGTAAGATAGATCTGGAATCAACCTCTTGGGAGTATGCGTCCGAAATGCTGCTTAAAGCCGTCAAGCTGCGCTTACAGATCGCAGAGGTCCCGGTTAAATTCTATAAAGATGTCGACGGCCGTTTAAGTCATCATAAGCGATCAGGCTGGCTCTCACCCTGGCTGGCGGGATGGATTAACCTACGGGTGGTATTTGTCTATGCCCCTGACTTTTTCTTGAAGTGGGCCAGCGCTCTTTCTTTAGGCGTTGGCTATTTGTTGGTATTAATTGTTTCCTTTGGACCGGTCACGATATGGCGAATATGTTTCTCCCTGCACTGGTTATTGCTGGGTATATTTCTGATCGTGATCGGGTATTCATCTTTCCAGATGACGATCCTGACCAGAGTTGTTTCCGGTTTTACGCCGGAGAGAATTGGGGAATACCGAAAGGTATTTGGGTATAACAGGGGCATGTTAATGAGCGTGTTTCTGCTGCTGATTGGTTTTCCGCCGCTGATACAGTTGATCAATGAATATGCTGTCAATAATTTTCATTTGCGCGGCGTTTCTCACGAAGCTGTTCTGGGTTTATTAGCCGTGACAATGGCTTTTCAGACATTTACGTTTACGCTTCTTTTAAACCTTGCGATAAGAAAAAAACCATGATGCCCCCTGTCGCTATTCTTGCAGGCGGTCTCGCCACGAGGCTTTATCCGGTTACGCAGTCGATCCCGAAATCTCTGGTCCAGGTGGCCGGCAAACCATTCATTGAACATCAATTGAATTTGCTCAGAGCCAAGGGAGTGGCGAGGGTTGTTCTTTGTGCCGGGCATCTTGGTGATCAGATCAAGTTTGCCATCGGTGACGGGAAACGCTTCGGGATCTCGGTCGATTATTCTTTTGACGGTGAGATGAGTCTTGGGACCGGCGGCGCAGTAAAGAAAGCATTGCCCATGCTGGGCGATCTTTTTTTTGTAATGTACGGAGATTCCTATCTGGATATTGATTTCAGTTCTGTTCATGGTTATTTTATGGCTGGGGATCGTAACGGGGTCATGACGGTTTTCAGGAATAGAGACCGTTGGGGAAAGAGTAATGTCGTTTTTGAAGAGGGCGTTGTTTCTTGTTACGATAAAACCGCTGGCACCTCGGGTTTGGAATATATTGATTATGGGTTGAGCTTGTTAAGAGGAAGCTGCTTTGAAAGCTTCAAGGACGGAACGTGCTTTGATCTTGGAGATGTTTATCGGCGCTTGATCCTCTGTCGGCAAATGTCCGGGATAGAAGTAATGGAACGGTTTTATGAGATCGGTTCGGTCTCGGGGCTGGAAGAAACCGGGAAATATTTGAGAAGGAAACTGTCTTAATGTTTAGTTATTGTCCAGGTTTAAGCGTTGGTATTGTTGTTTTTTGTAAGAATGAGGCTGCAATTATCGGGACGCTTGTTGACCGGCTTCTTCAAAACATCGATAGAAACGATATTTTTGTTGTTGATGGTCATTCCACTGATGGGACTACGGCGATTGTTCGGCAAAAGAATGTGCAGTATTTGCTGGATAATGGCAGGGGAAAGGGTTCTGCGATAAGGCAGGCACTAGGCGCCATTAAGCGAGATGTTTTGGTATTTATGGATAGTGACGGGTCGCATCAGCCGGAAGAAATCCCTTTATTGCTAAAGCCATTCTCGATTGATGATGATCCAGGGGGGATTCCCATGTTAACCCTTTAACTATGTTACCCAAGTACGTGCGTTGTTTTATGCGTAATATTTTCTTTTGATTTTTGCTGACTGTCAGAACCAACAGCATCAATCGTATCTTTCCTGTGAAGTTCTCGGCAAATGGGGTGTTGTTTATATGAAGGTTTGCTTAATGCGCGAATATGTCAGGGATCGACGAGTCTGGCTGGCGTTGTCTGGAATTGTTTTATTAGGCGCTGGTCTTAGGCTTTTTGGGTTGGATATTCAGTCTCTTTGGAATGACGAGTTACACGCCTGGGCCATCAGCGCTCAAAAGTCGATTGGTGGCGTTGTATTTTTGGTGGCATTGCAATGGGAGGGGCATCCTCCCGGGTATCATATGTTTCTCCATTGCTTAGAGATATTTGGTAATTCAGAGGTCATCTTAAGGCTCCCTTCGGCTATATGTGGAATTTTATCTATCATATGGATTTTTTTATTAGGATGCCGGTTATTTTCCTGGCAAGAAGGTCTTGTCGCGTCAGTTTTAATGGCTTTTTCGCAGTGTCCTATATTTTACAGCCAGGAAGCCCGGCCTTACGCGTTTTTAATTTTATTTAGTATCGTAACTGTTTATTACTGGCTGTCGATAGTTGAACATTTGCAGAGTAATCGGAAGGTAAAGGTCTACACAATCTTAGTTTATCTGCTAAGCTCGCTGATTTGTTGTTATCTTCACTATTATGGGTTGTATCTTATTTTTCTTCAGGGTGTTGCGTCGTTTGCATTCTATTGTCGCACACGGAAAGACGTCGTTTGTTTGGGGTTTATTTACGCAGCGCTCATATTAGCCTATGTGCCATGGACTGCCTGTGTTTGGGGGCATTTGCACGGTCCTACTCCTAATATTCCCTTGCCATAAAATAACCATGAACAGAACTGAAATCAATATCCAGATAGGAATCTCCGTACATTACAAAAAAAAGATCGCCCAGCATGGG
>PEAR01000196.1 GCA_002753745.1 Candidatus Omnitrophota bacterium
TGGTTATCCCAAAGCCGCGGGCGGAGGGATCACAGGACAGCAATTTTCGCCGAGATAGCTCAGTTGGTAGAGCGAAGGACTGAAAATCCTTGCGTCCCCAGTTCAATTCTGGGTCTCGGCACCACTTTAAAAGAGGGAGATCTTCGGGTCTCCCTTTTTCTATTTAAATAGGTATAATTCCTTCATTCTTTAAGGGGTTATGTCTTTTCTATTGTTTAGGTTATTTTGTGTCCGTTTGCCTGATCTTGTAAACATTAATTCCTTAAAGGCACGTTAAAGGTACAAGAATTGCGGATCACCTGACGAAGCAATATGGGATCGAAGCGATATGGGGCAAACGGGACGGCTTCAGGGCTAGTGCTAGCCAACCTTCAGCTCGATCCCAATCACTCGATCTGGGTGCATCCGGGTTCAATAATCAGCCCATTGGCGGCAGGTGGGTGGGGGGATCGTTATAAAATAGCCCAGGTCTGCTTTCTGGCGTGGGATTGAAAGAATTTTGCTATATTTTTAAAAAGATGTTCAGCTGTAATTATACATATGGATATCATAACGAGGACTACTCACAGGCATTTTAAGCACTTTTTCACGATTTTTAAGGTTTTCAGATCCAGCTCCAATGGAAAAGGGCTTATCTGGGTAGTTGAGTATATAATACATTTGGAAATGGCGATAAAGCCGTTTTAGCCGGAAAAACTATTGATAAATATTTTCAGGGATCATTAAAGCTGAGTATATAATCAGCATATAGGCACCAGAGCTGTACGGACACCCAGCAACGCCTTTCAGTAACTATTTCAGTATTCGGATCACATTAAGCCTCCAGTAGCCGAATAAAGTTGTGCCATCATGGCCACGGACCCTAACATCCTGGGGAGTCATAGACAGGTAGGAACAGCCTGTTTTGATTGTGCCACCAGTATCCGCACCAGTAATCCAAACCAGTAAGTCCACCAGTATCGCAATCAGCATACCTTCGATCAGCAGTTATTTCCAAAGCGTAAGTCCATTTGCAGCTACCCAGGATTGCGTAGCTGCTGGAACGATCCCTTATTAGGGAAACGTTTTGAATATAGCTGATGACAGGGTCCAATAAAAATAATCAGGAGATTGAAAAATATGAAGACGCAAACAATGGAAGTGTTCGAGAGTTCCGGTCTTTACCTTTCTGCTTTTTTGAAAGCTAGGGGTCTACGCCTTGTGGATCACCACAAAGCTGGTGGAAACAAGTTGATGTTTGTTTTTGAGGATAGGTCGGACAGGCAGGAGCTTGTTCAAGATTTTTATAATAATGGGACTGTAGACGCAAGTGCATTTGTAAATTCAGTCCAGAGCTTGAAGACGCTGATCTTCAACGGTTAGTAGAGAAAGGTAAAATTGATATGGAGATGGAAACTAAAGTAAAGAAGATCCCACGACAGTTACAGAATGAGGAATTCGGATTTGTAAAGTTGCCGCCACGTTCAAAGAAGCCGTATGAAAATGGCTGGCAGGACAAGCCGTACACATATTTAAGCATTCAGGATCATATTGATCAGAGTGGTAACTATGGTGTCATGGGCGGGCATGGTTGCCTAGCCCCTATAGATGTTGATAAGCCTGAAATAGCAGAAATTATAAAACAGAAATTTCCAAGGACTTTTACTGTAAAGACTCCTGGAAATTTCTTTCATTTTTACTATCGTTGCCCTGGCTTAAATAAAAAGATTATTCTCCAGAAGCCATACCCGGATTGGCTTTTACAGAAAATAAAAGATAAGACAGCTACATATGAAGAAAAGGACCAGTTTCATTATGGCGAAATTATGTGGTTCGCATCCCAGGTTGTTGGTCCTGGGTCAATCCATCCGGATACAGGGACTGCGTATGAAGTAGTTGACGATACGGATATAGCTACGATAACGCCCGAACTCATTTATTCCGCATTCATTGATTATATTAAAATTGGTTACCCGACAGTTGATCCCAATGAGAAGAATAGTGATATCGGCATTACTGATATTCTCGATCAGGAAGGTATTAAGCTTCGGGTGGTAGGGGATCAGCTGGTTGGTATTCACCCTGTTCATGGTTCAAAAAATAACAGTAACTTTGTAGTCCATCCGGATAAAAATGTTTGGCACTGTTTTAGGTGCAATAGCGGTGGCGGAACACTTTCATTGATCGCTGTTTTAGAGGGTATTATTGCTTGTTCAGAAGCTGTAAAGGGTGGTCTGAAGGGCGATAAGTACAAGAAAACCTGTCGGATTGCCAAAGAAAAATATGGTCTCGAAAAAGAGAATTCAACGATCCCCCAGGGTGAGGTTCTCACCCGTATGTGTGAAGACGCAATAGGAACATTCTTTACTGATCAGCAGGGCGAGCCTTTCGTTGTCCTGCCTATTGATGACCATTTGGAACCTTGTTCTGTAAAGAGTGCTCGTTTTCGTTATTGGCTTTCAGGAACATTCAGAGCAAAGAAACAGCATCCGCCTAATAGCGATGTCATTAACCAGGCAAAGGTACAATTGGAAGGGATCTGTTCAGAATCGCCCAAAATTGAGCTGTTTAACCGTGTGGGATGGCATGATGGCTCTCTATATTACGATCTTACAGACCCTAACTGGCAAGGTGTGAAGATCACCAAAGACGGATGGAGCATTACGGCTTTGCCACCAGTATTCAGACGATATAAGCATCAGGTCGCACAAGTTACCCCGGCTGCTGCGGGGGATCCCAGGAACTTCTTACGGTTTTGCAATATTGGCAAGGAGGATCAGTGTCTTTTCATGTGTTCAGTGGCGGCTTTCTTTATTCCTAATTTTCCTCACGCAATGCCTTACCTTGGCGGCACACAAGGCACAGCCAAGACCAGCACAGGGGCAAGTGTAAAAAGGTTGGTTGATCCATCAGCTGTAAAGTATATGTCTATTCCTAAAAACCTAGAGCATGCCCAGATGATCGCTGAAAAGCATTGGGTGAGCATGTTTGACAATGTTTCAGCTATTAGCGGATGGTTCAGTGATTTCTTGTGCCGTGCCATTACTGGTGAAGGGGATATGAAACGCACCCTTTACACGGACGATGACGAGTTTATACGATCCTATCGCAGGTGTTTCGTTTTAAACGGTATTGGTTCTTATGCCGAGCGTCCTGATCTTTTGGACAGATCAATATTGATTGATATCCCTAAATTGGATGCTGTGCGGTCTGTTGAAGAAATGGAAGCGGAGTGGAATGAAATGCTGCCAGGGATTCTGGGTGGCTTCTTTACCGCAGTATCGCAGGCAATGGGTATCGTTGACCAGATTAAGGGGCATGATCAGTTCAGGATGTCCGATTTTGCTCGTTGGGGAGCGGCATTGGCTGGTCCGCTTGGATATTCCAAAGAGGAGTTCTTTAGAAAATACCAGGAATCAGTAGACATAAAATGGGCAGAAGCTGCAGATGTTAACACATTGAATGGAAGGATCGAACAGTTGATGTTGGAGCAGCCTGAATGGCAAGGTTCGTTCACGGATTTGCTGGAGTTCATTAACCCAGGTTTACGTAAAGATAAAAGTCTTCCAGAGACTGCAAAGAAGCTATCAGATGAGATCAAGCGGATTGAGCCTCTTTTGCGGAACAGCGGTATCAAAATTGAACGGGTAAGCCGAGAGGGTGGTAGCGGTAGGAAACAGCTGCATATATCTAAGGTTAGTGAAGAAGTCGTTTTGTGAATGTGGATGTGAACGTCTGTGGGCGGCAGTGAATGAAATGTGAATGTCGGTGGCAGGTTCAGAGCCGATTTTGGTCGAAACCAGTGATTGCCGGAAATATTTTTGGGATTTCCTGTGACCATTGGCTTGAACGTTCACACATAGTCACG
>PEAR01000197.1 GCA_002753745.1 Candidatus Omnitrophota bacterium
GATCGCCGTCCCTTCAAGCCAGGCATTAAACTGCTCTCGACCGGCACGATACGCATTGTAACCGCTGATCGCCATTCCTATATAGGTGAGCATCAAACTGGCCCCGCCGGTAAACGGCGCCGCCACCACGCCCACGATCTGCAAGATCGAACTGCCCGGCCCTTTTGTAAAGAACCCCCCAAGCTTACTCCAGGCCCGGCTCCACCAATCATGCCCTGTTGAATCGATCAGATTCACCGGATTATTGTTGCAGTAGGTATACCGGTTTAAGGTTTGCGGATTACTGGGGGCTTGAACAATCGTATCTGGCGTGATGAAGCGGCCGAGCTTGGGATTGTAGTATCTCGCCCCGTAATACATCAGCCCGGATTCGTCATCAAGCTTTTTGCCGGTGAAGTAATTCCAGGTGAGCACTTTAGGGACATTAAGCCCCTGGTCGTGACGGATGATCTGGCCGAAAGGATCGTACTCGGTAACTTCGCGCTGGCCGCCCCAGCGGTCGGTGAGTACATTGGTACTGCCTAAATGATCCCCGTGAAAATAATATATATTCCCGCTGTTGTCCGCGCTGGCAACTCGGGTGGATCCCATGTAGATGGATTTCGTCTGGCGGGTGCCGGTATCTTCGTAAATGTTGCCGACGTAGCGGGTGGATTCAGCCGAGGTGACCGTGTGTGAGCCGACTTGACTACGACCACTGAGTTCGCCACTAGTTTACATTATCGTATGCCAAAGAACTGAAAATATCTAGGAACAAAAAATCGTGAATTATCACTTAACCATATCTACCGTCGATACTTCGGGAGAAGTGACACTATTTTCTCTATTTTCTTCTATTTTCTTCTATTTTCTTGATCAAACCATGGCTTGGTAACTCCAGCATCAACAGATAAAGGTTTCAAAACTCAACCAGTATACAGAAATTTAGTGCTTTCATAATTAGCCGGCAACGATCATCTTGTCCTTTTATTTCATATTCTTTATAAGAGGCAAATATTCTGTACCTGAGATTGAAAATTCAATAAAATAATTATTAAAGTCGTTTACAGTTGCCCCTAAAGAACGACATTTATTGATCCTTTTGATGGCAGATTTCTTATCATTAAGATTCCATAGCGATAATGCTGCGCCAAATTCTGGCTGCCATGACTCAGTAATATTTATCGCTTCATTAAAAACAGTTGCGGCTTTCTCATATTCGTTATTCTTAAAATATGCTATGCCAAGCTTACATAAAATGAAATCACCATGAGGTAATGATTTGCGT
This sequence comes from Candidatus Omnitrophota bacterium, assembly GCA_002753745.1. Taxonomy (GTDB): domain Bacteria; phylum Omnitrophota; class Gorgyraeia; order Zapsychrales; family Fredricksoniimonadaceae. The sequence continues at coordinate 1,268 of PEAR01000197.1, forward strand.
TTAATCAGTTCTTTTCCAACCTCCAAGTAAGAAATGCTTTTATTAAAGAAATTGTCCTTTAACTCTATTAAACCTAATAAATTATATGCATCAACATTATCCGCATTTAACTTCATAGCTACTAGCGCCATCTCCCTTGCAGTTTTAAAATTTCTACGATCATACCAAAACCACGCAAAATCCATCGCCTGTTTATCGTCGTGCACTACATAACTCGAATCGGCATAAAGCGTTTCGCAACAAAAACAAGTTAAAATTAGTATCAATAACATTGTCTTTTTAAAAAGCATTTCCCTCTCCAATTGCTGAATTTCCAAAAACCAAAATTCACACATATAGCTATATAGTTACGGGTTTTTGTACGTATTTGCTGCCTCAACCCCTGAGTAAACATAATTAGGTAACTGCCCACCATAATTCCCATACGCTATCGTAGATGCAACTGTTGACCAATGTGGCGTTAAATCCCAAACCGTACTGCTTATTCCACTGGCTAAGAGTGTGGCGTTACTTGCTTGGTGGCAAACTCCAAAATATGTTGCATAACCAGTTAAAGGATTTGCTTCATAACCAAAAGCCAATTTTTCCATTCCTTCACTAGCAATAGAAGAAGAACTTGCCCCAACATGCAAAAACAAACCTCCCCCAAATGATCCTTCACCTATCGCAGCAACAGGTGTAGGCTCACCATTTATAGCTAATGCCCAAACTTTAACATCCGGATTACTAGTATCAAAGCCTCTTGATCCTTCTCCACCAGGATAACGCCCACCAGCAGGGTCGTAACCTTTATTTATTCCTTCTTGTGCTGGATCATTTGGATCATATTTCGATTTTATTGCAGGGGAAGCAACCGCATCCTTCAAAAAATTCTCGACAGCTAATGTTCCGAGTATTTGCAATGTAACTCTTGCCCACACATAAGCAGTTCTTGGTCGCATCCCCAACATATCATCCATGACTTCAGCCGCAAAATAACCTGTAATTTGTCTGCCTGGCTTTGAATCAAGAAACCCAGTGACAAACACAGCCGCACCAGCTGCAATTGAATTGCCGCCTGAAAAGACATACGCTGAAATGCCAGCAATGCACTGATTTCTCAAAGGAGCCCAATCATGATTAATAATACCATTAATCAAATTCCCTTGCATACCAATCATGCCACCATAATCCCTAAAGAAATCTTTAACAGAACCCCAAATTTGTTTAAACCAACCATGCCCCGACGGATCAACCAGATTCACCGGATTATTGTTGCAATAGGTATACCGGTTTAAGGTTTGCGGATTACTGGGGGCTTGAACAATCGTATCTGGCGTGATGAAGCGGCCGAGCCTGGGATTGTAGTATCTCGCCCCGTAATACATCAGCCCGGATTCATCATCGAGCGTTTTGCCGGTAAAGTAGTTCCAGGTGAGCACTTTGGGGACATTGAGCCCCTGGTCGTGGCGAATGATCTGGCCGAAAGGATCGTACTCGGTAACTTCGCGCTGGCCGCCCCAGCGGTCGGTGAGCACATTGGTACTGCCCAGATGATCCCCGTGGAAGTAAAAGATATTCCCGCTATTGTCCGCGCTGGCCACTCGGATACTGCCCATGTAGATGGATTTCGTCTGGCGGATGCCGGTGTCTTCGTAAATGTTGCCGACGTAGCGGGTGGTTTCCACCGTGGTGTTGGCATCGGTGGCTGGCAGGTTGAAGCCGTACATGTTAAACAACATGTTATCGACCATCAAAGAATACGCGGCTTTATCGCGGTGGTACACGGTCTTGCGCGTCCGGCCGCCGTCGCCGTCGTACGTGTATTCAGACACCAGATACGATGCCTGACCGATACCCGCATTGCGCACGGCCGTCAGGCGGTTCTGCGCGTCATATTGATAAGTTGTGATGTTGTTTGGGGTAGCAACGCTCGCCATGTTGCCATTAAAATCATACTTGAAAACGCTCCCGTCAGACAGGGATGTAACGGCATGCGGGCCGGCCTGACTGCCGTCAGTTCGGCCGTTGGGTTCGCCGTAGGTATGGATTATCGTATGCCAAAGAACTGAGCGTATACGAGAACAAGATAGGGTGAACTATCAGTTAACCATACCTACCGCAGATACTTCGGGAAAAGTCACACTAAAACAAAAGAGAAATTTCGAAGAAATGAGCACTTAAAACTACTAAACAAAACTCGCCAGCGCCTTTTTCAGTTCGATGTTCTTGGCGCGTAGTTCGGTCATGCGCTGACGTTCTTTGGCGATGACGTCCGGCGGAGCTTTGCTGACAAAACCTTCATTGGCGAGCCGGGCTTCGATCGCGGCGGCGGTTTTCTCCTGGGACATAACTTCGGCTTCAATGCGCTGTTTTTCTTTAACAACATCGATGACATCGCCCAGAGGGATAAAGAAGGTAATGGTCCCGGCCAGGCCGGTTGCGGCATTTTTAATGCTGATATCTGTTCCCTGACGCAGATCAAAGGAACTAACCTTGAGAAGACGTTTCAGCACGTCCAGGTTATCGGTCAATGAAACATCAAACGTTTTGGCCGAAAGGACGCACGTGATCTGGTCCTG
>PEAR01000198.1 GCA_002753745.1 Candidatus Omnitrophota bacterium
TTCCAAGGGGCCAATGGGGCAGATGTTGCACAAAATGAAGCATGATCTCGGCATCAAGAATGATCCTGAGATCCCGGCGGATAAGCTCAAGGAGCTTTGCGAGCAGTTTAAGTCGTTCTATAAGCAGAACAAGGGCCAGGATTTCCCTCAGGATCCTTACAAACAGCTTTGGGGCGCCATTATGGCTGTCTTCAATTGCTGGGATGCCGAGAAAGCTGTTACCTACCGCCGTGTTGAAAAAATCACGGATCTTAACGGGACGGCCGTTAACGTTGTTCAGATGGTTTTCGGTAATAAGGGCGATACTTCCGGTACCGGCGTGTGTTTTACGCGCGATCCGAATACGGGAGAGAATCTTTTCTATGGAGATTATCTGATCAATGCCCAGGGTGAGGACGTCGTCGCAGGGATCCGCACGCCTCTCAAGCTTGAGACGCTCAAGGATCAGATGCCTAAGGTCTACGATCAGCTTCTTGCGGTTCGCGCGATCCTGGAGTCCTATTATAAGGAAATGCAGGATCTGGAATTCACGATTGAAGATGAACAGCTCTATATGCTGCAGTGCCGTACCGGCAAGCGCTCTCCGGCGGCCGCGTTTGCGATCGCGGTTGATCATGCCACCAAGCCTTTGCTCAGCAAGGCCCAGGCGAATGATCTGGTGAAGAAGGGGTATCTGCCGAAGGCTTTTGCGGCCATGGCCGTCAAGCCGGTCATCACGAAGGAACAGGCGGTCAGCCGTTTGACGTCGGATGATATCGAGCGTTTGTTCTATCCGATCATTGATACCAAGAAGGTCAGTATTCAGCAGTTGAAAGACGCGCGGATCGCGGGCGGTATTAATGCCGTTCCGGGTGCCGCGTCTGGTAAAGTTGTTTTCACGGCGGCGGAAGCCGAAGAAATGGCCGGCAAGGGCGAGAAGGTTATCCTTGTCCGTAAGGAAACCTCTCCCGAGGACGTCGGCGGGATGCACGCGGCCAAGGGGATTCTGACAGCGACGGGTGGTAAGACCTCCCACGCCGCGGTCGTGGCTCGTGGCTGGGGCAAGTGCTGCGTCGTTGGCTGTGAAGCAATCAACATTAATTATGAAGCCAAAGAAATGGCTGTCGCCGGAAAAATGATTAAGCAGGGTGACTACATCACGCTTGATGGTTCGCAGGGCGAAGTTTATATCGGCGAATTCCCGCTCATGGATCCGGTTCTTCCCGAGGCCTACACCACGTTGCTCAAGTGGGCAGATGCGATCCGTACGATTAATGTCCGTACCAATGCCGACACCCCCTATGATGCCAAGAAGGCCATCGAGATGGGCGCCGAGGGTATTGGCCTTTGCCGTACCGAGCATATGTTTTTTGATACTGAAGAGCGTCGTCTGGCGATTCAGGAGATGATCGTAGCCGAAACGCTGGAAGCCCGTAAAAAGGCCCTGGCGAAACTGCTCCCGATCCAGCGCGAAGACTTCTATGGTATTTTCAAAGCCATGGACGGGCTCCCGGTCACGATCCGTCTGATTGATCCGCCACTGCATGAGTTCACGCCGAAAGATGATGCCGGCGTTGAGAAGCTCTCGAAGATTACGGGTCTTTCCGCCGAGAAGATCAAACACCGTTGCGAACAGCTCCATGAATCCAATCCCATGTTGGGACATCGCGGCTGTCGTTTGTGCATCACTTATCCTGAGATCCTTGAGATGCAGGTGACAGCGATCATTGAGGCCGCGATCAAGGCGGCGAAGGAAGGCGTTAAAGTTCTTCCCGAGATCATGATCCCGCTGACGATGGATCGCAAGGAGTTCAAGATCCTTGAAGTGCAGGCGCGTGAAATTGCGGAACGCCTCATTAAAGAAGCCAAGTCCAAGGTGAAGTACATGGTTGGCACGATGATCGAGATCCCGCGCGCGGCGCTGTTGGCCGATCAGATCGCCGAAGATGCCGAGTTTTTCTCTTTCGGTACCAATGACCTCACCCAGATGACTCTCGGGTTGTCGCGTGACGATGCCGGCCGTTTCCTGCCGACGTATGTTGCGGCTGAAAAAGAAGGCGGCAAGGCGATCTTCAAGGACGATCCGTTCCAGAGCCTGGATCAAAGCGGCGTTGGTGCTTTGGTCAAGATGGGCATTGAAAAGGGCCGTTCCACGCGTCCTCACCTGAAGGTTGGTATTTGCGGTGAGCATGGCGGGGAAGCCCAGAGCGTCAAGTTCTGCGTGCGTGCCGGGATGAATTATGTGTCCTGCTCGCCGTACCGTGTACCGATCGCTCGTCTGGCAGCGGCGCAGGCAGCTATCGAAGCGAAGGCAGGCGCCAAGGCTCCGAAGGCGGCTGGTAAAAAAACCGGCAAAAAGTCGGGCAAAAATCGCTAATAGCGATTAAGATAATACTTTGGGCGGCCACAGGGGGCCGCCCGTACACGCATGATGCGTGTACGTGCCGGCCCCCGTGCCGGCCCTATTTAAAATATGGACCCCATAAAAGCGTACCTCAAAGATATTCGTCCTATCCCGCTCTTGACCCCTGAAGAAGAGGTGGCGCTTGCGCGTCAGGTGGTCAACGGCGACGCCGGCGCCCGCGACAAGATGATCCGTTCCAATTTGCGGTTGGTCATCAGCATTGCCAAGCGCTATGTCAATCTGGGCATTCCGTTAAGCGACCTCATCGAGGAAGGCAATATCGGTTTGATGCGCTCGGTCGACAAATTCGACCCGGAAAAAGGATACCGCTTTTCAACCTATGCCGCCTGGTGGATCAAGCAGGGGGTGTCACGGGCGATCATCGATCAGGGTAAAATGATCCGCGTTCCGGTGTATATGAACGAGGAGATTGTCCGCTATAAAAAAGCATTGGAAACACTGACCCATAAGCTTGGCCGCAAGCCCCAGTACGGCGAGGTGGCCAAGAAGATGGCTCTGACCGTCGACAAAGTCCGGGAGCTGGACCAGGCGATCACCAAGATGTCGAGCCTGGATGCGCCGATCGGCGAAGAAGGCGACGGCCAGGTGCATGATATCGTCGAGGACGAAAATCTGGCGATGCCTGATGAGCAGGTTGAGCAGTTCCTCAACAAGGAGCGGGCGCGCGGTATTCTCGAGGAGCTTCCTGAACGCGAACGGGAGATCATTTCCCTGCGCTTCGGTCTCATCGACGGGGAATCCAAGACCCTGGCCGAGATCGCGGACAAGCTGGGTATTTCCCGCGAACGGGTCCGTCAGCTGGAAGTGACCATATTGAAAAAACTGAAAGATATCCTAAAAAAACAGGACAGTGGCAAGAATGAACCCGACCATGAAACCGACGTTGACCCGCAAGCATAGAAAACCGATCTTTGTTGTTGTCATTCCCCGTTTCGAGGACCTTTCAAATTCTTTTTATGCCGGCGAAGTTACCAAGGGCGCCAATATCGCGGCGAGCCGGCTGGATGTTGATATTTTGATCCATCTGGTGGAACGCAGCGACCACAGCCACTGGCTCGACGGGCTCCTGGACCCCAATTTCATCGACGGCATGCTGTTCGCCGACATTGACCGCGACTGGGATGTGGTGCGTTCGGCGATCCGCCGGGGCATGCCCACCATGGTCCTGAATAATCCGACGACGGAACCATTTAACACGATCGCGATCGATAACCGCGGCGCGGCACGCAAGGCGGTGGAAGTGTTGACGGGGCTTGGTCATCAGCGGATCGCTACCCTGTCGGGAGACCTTGATACGCAAGCCGGCCAGGACCGCCTCGAGGGATACTACGACGGCCTTGAAACCGCGGGTTTGCCCAAAGAAAAGAAGCTGGCTAAAAAGGGAGAATTTCTGCGCTCGCTGGCCCGGACGGGTGCGCTG
>PEAR01000199.1 GCA_002753745.1 Candidatus Omnitrophota bacterium
CCGATCGCGGCGCTGGTGGGGGCCAATATCGCTGATCGCTCGCCGCAAATGGCCTGGTATCAGGGGCCGACGGTGCTTGAACAGCTTGATGCGTTCAACAATAAGAAAGTTCCTTTCGACCTGCCGTTCCGGTTTCCGGTCCAGGACATTTATAAATTCACCGAAGACGGCGATGAGCGCCGGATTGCGGCCGGCACGATCGATTGCGGCCGGATCAAGGCGGGGGAAGAGGTGGTGTTCCTGCCGTCGTATAAGAAAGCGCGGATTAAGACGATCGAACGTTTTAACGCACCGGCGCGCGTTGAAGCCGCGGCGGGGGAAGCGGCGGGGTTCACGTTTGACACTCAAATTTATATCAAGCCCGGCGAGCTGATGGTGCGCGCGCAGGATCCAGGTCCCAAGGTAAGCATGAGGCTGCGGGCGAATGTTTTCTGGATGGGCCGCTCACCCCTGATCAAGGGCAAGTCGTATAAGCTCAAGATGGGGGCCGCGCGCGTGCAGGCGCGGCTGGTTGAGATCGTCCAGGTGCTGGACGCCGCCGAGCTGCGTCAGACCAGCACAAAGACGCAGGTGGAGCGCCATGACGTGGCCGAGGTGGTCCTGGAGACCGCCAAACCTGTGGCTTTTGACCTGATTCAGGACAATGAAGGCACGGGCCGTTTTGTGCTGGTGGATAATTACGAGATCGCCGGCGGCGGGATCGTGCTGGAAGCGCTGGGCGATGACCCGTCGTTGTTTCGGGATGCGATCAAGCACCGCGAAGAGTTCTGGTATCGCGGGCCGGTGGGACTTGGCGAACGGGCGCATCGGCTGGGGCACCGGGCCAAACTGATCGCGATCGTGGGTGCGGCGAATACGGGTAAAAAAGCGCTGGCGGCCGAGCTGGAGCGGCGCCTGTTTGCCGCGGGTTGTCAGGCCTATTATTTGGGCATATCGAATCTGGTGCGGGGCTTGGGCAGCGACACGGCCAGCGCCGCGGCCGAGGAGCATATCCGCCGGCTGGGCGAACTCGCGCGGATCATGACCGATGCCGGGCTGATCTTTATCACCACGGTGTCGGATGTGGATGATCATGATGTAGAATGTTTGAGATTACTTAATCAGCCGGCCGAGATCCTGGTTGTTTCCGTTGGAGAATATGTGTTCGGCCGTTTCACGCCGGATGTGGAGTTGCCGGTCAATCCTGACCCGGCGTCCGGCGCGGCCAGGGTGGTCGCGGCGCTGCAGGCGCATCATGTCGTCAATGTTGATTACGTCATTTAAGGAAGAGCGTTAAAACTGTGGAAAAAAAAGCATTAGAGATATTAAAGAAATCGGGGACGGATATCCAGTCGGTCGTCCGGGAATCGGCTGGCGGATTGAATAAAGATCAGCTGGCCTGGCTGTCAGGATATTTTGCCGGGTCCGCTGAAACACATCGTCAGCTGAGCATTGCTTTTGCGGCGGCGGCTGGCGGTGAAATGCCGCTGCCAAACCTTGCCGGCGGAGCTTCGCCGGCCGGTGATTCGGCTGCGGCGGCCGTTACGGTGCTGGTGGCCTCGCATTCCGGCAACGGCACCGGGTTTGCCCGGAGGGTTTCAGCGGCCGTCGAGCAGGCGGGGTACCGGGTGAAAATGTGCAGCATGGCCGAGTTCAAGCCCCGGGATCTGAAAAACGAAAAGAATGTTCTGGTGATCATCAGCACGCATGGCGAGGGTGTTCCGCCGCCGGCGGCTGAGGAGATGTTCGAGTTTCTGGCGGGCAACCGTGCACCGCGTCTGGATGGCCTTAATTTTTCGGTGCTGGCGCTCGGGGATAAAACATATGTCTATTTTTGCAAGGCCGGGATTGAAATCGACCAGGCTTTGGAACGGCTGGGCGGCCGGCGGATCACGGAACGGGTGGATTGTGATGCGGATTTTGCGGAGGCTGCCGAAGGATGGCTGAGCCGGGTGCTGGCGGCGCTGAAAACGTCTTTGCCGGTTTCGGATCATGCGGCGGCTGCTTTGTCGGTAACTTCAACGGCGGTAAAGCCTTCTTCTGTGACAGCGGCGTATACGGCGAAGAATCCGTTCATGGCGAGGGTTCTGTCAAAGGTGAACCTTAACGGCCGTGGATCTGAAAAAGAAACGTATCATATTGAACTTTCATTGGCAGAGTCGGGGATCACATATCAGCCGGGCGACGCGTGCGGGCTGCTTCCTCGCAATGCCGACCGGATGGTCGCCGAGGTGCTGGCCAAACTTAATTTGCGGGGCGGCGAGCGTACGGCTTCGTCAGAAACTCTGGCTGATGTCTTGCGCGGGTATGAGTTGACTGTTTTAACGCCCGATGTGCTTAAGAAACATAATGCTTTTGCCAAAAGCGCCGGGCTTGAAGCGTTGCTGGCCGATGTTGCGCGGCTGCGAGAATATTTGTACGGGCGGGACCTGATCGATCTATTGACCAGTTTTCCGGTGGCCTATACGGCGGCCGATCTGTTGACGGTGCTGCGGCCCATCCCTGCGCGGTTGTACTCGATTGCTTCAAGTCCGTCGACGTATCAGGACGAGGTGCATCTCTTGGTGAGCGCGGTGCGGTATAACGCGTTCGGGCGTCATAAGGAAGGTGTCGGTTCCACCTTCTGGGCGGACCGTATTCTGGAAAATGAGCAGGTGCCGGTGTACATCAAGTCGAATGAGGGCTTCCGCCTGCCGGCCGACGGCAATGTGCCGGTCATCATGGTGGGGCCAGGGTCGGGGGTGGCGCCCTTTCGGGCTTTTGTTGAGGAGCGCGGGGTGCGCGGAGGTAAAGGAAAAAACTGGCTGTTTTTCGGCAATCCGCATTTTGCGACGGATTTTTTGTACCAGACCGAATGGCAGGCGCATCTGAAGAAAGGCCTTCTCACCCGGATGGATGTGGCCTTTTCCCGCGACCAGGACGAAAAAATTTACGTTCAGCACAAGATCACGCAGCAGGCGAAAGATGTTTTTGCCTGTCTTGAGGAGGGTGCCTATATTTATGTTTGTGGCGATACCAAGCGCATGGCGCCTGATGTGTATCAGGCCTTTGTCGGCGTCGCACAGCAGGAGGGCGGGTTTTCGACCGAGAAGGCCGAGGATTATATGAAAGCGCTCAAACGCGGCGGACGGTATCTTGAAGATGTTTATTGAGTTGTGCGTTTTAGTTGTGCAGGAGTGGCAGTGGCATCTTTTCCTGCCATAACGCGCCACCCTGCCGTTCTCACTCGCCTTAACTGGGTTTCATCTGATGTAGTTTGTTTGGTGTGGACGGGGATCATTTGATTAAATAGCGCAGACCGTTTGGAGTTGGCCGGCTCGTTCCGGGCGGCAGGGAACCCGTCGCTTGGCGCGGAAAAGATGCTGCGCACGAAAGGAAAAAATGGCAACACAAAATAATATTCCATCTCTTAGCGAGGTTGAGGGGATCAAGACGCGGAGTCGGTATTTGCGCGGCACGATCAAGGAGAGTTTGGCCGATGAGATCACAGGTTCGCTTTACCCCGACGATCTTCAGCTGATCAAGTTTCATGGCACCTATATGCAGTGGGACCGTCCTTCCGAGAGCGAGCGCAAAAAACAGAAGCTTGAGCCTTTGTATTCGTTCATGATCCGTGTGCGTGTTCCTGGCGGCGTCGTGACGCCGGCGCAGTGGCTGGGCCTGGAGCGTTTGAGCGACCAGTACGGGAGCAAAACGCTCAAGCTGACGACCCGCCAGACGGTTGAACTGCACAGCATTCTCAAGCGGCATCTTAAGACCGCGATCAAAGGCATTAATGACCTGGGGTTGACGACGGTTGCGGCTTGCGGGGACGTTAACCGCAATGTCATGGCCGGTG
>PEAR01000020.1 GCA_002753745.1 Candidatus Omnitrophota bacterium
AAAAAAAACCCAGTTTATGATAATAATTCATCCATTGATTATTCAACCGATAACACCCAGGGAAAACTTTATCTGATGGTCCAATGGGATAAATCGACGGCCAAATGGGGGAATTACCAGGTTAACCTTAATGATACCGAGTTCGCTCAATTTTCCCGTACGCTTTACGGCGGTATGGTTGATTATCAAACTCTTTCCTCAACTCTTTATGGTGAACCCCGTACCAAAGTCCTGACGTTTACGTCCAGGACTCTCCAACGAACGGCACACAATGAATTTTTGGCGACCGGGGGTTCTTTGTACTACCTCAATAACAAGCAGATTATAGAAGGGTCCGAGAAATTGACCCTTGAAGTGCGTGATAAATATACCGGACTTGTTAAACAGACCAAGGCCTTGACCGCAGATATCGATTATACGATGGACCATAACGAAGGCCGCATTTTACTGACGCAGCCGGTGACATCAATGGCTGATACCAATACAATTATTTCTAATAACATCCTCAATGGCGATCCGGTATATCTTTTGATGGATTATCAGTATCAAAGCATTGATAAATTCAATCAATCGACGAACGGCCTGCGCGTCAAGCAGGCGGTAACTGATTATGTTGACATTGGTGGAACATACGTTCAGGAAACTCAACCTGACAAGAATTATCAAATGCAAGGGACCGATCTGACTGTTAAGCCGGATAAAAACACAACGGTGAAGGCAGAGTTCGCTGAAACCTCATCCGAAGCTGCTGGAACGTACCTCTCAACTGACGGGGGCTTGAGCTTTACGCAAATGCAGACCGGGGACGCGACGAAAGGCAAAGCGTACGGGTTCAAAGGGGACACCAAACTTTTTGACCGGGTAGGGCTAAACGCCTATTACAAGTGGATCGGCAGTGATTTTTCAACATCAGCCACCACCGCCCAACAGGCTAAAGAACTTTACGGGTTCCAAACCACCACGGACCTGACGGCGTCAACCCGTATGATGACACGTTATGACCTGCAGACACTGATCAATATGGGTACCGATCAAACCCGGATGCAGGTCGGCGCGCAATCGACAGCGACGACTGTTGTACAGATCATCCAGGATTTTAAGCGCCTTAAAATTACGGGTGAACTAAAGAATTCCAAGGTTGACCAGCAGAATGGTCAGTACATTTCTGAAACGAACCAGGCGCGTACCGATGCCGCCTTACGTGCCGACTACGCTTTGTCTGAAAAGACATCAGTAAACTTAACTCATCAGGAATCACTGGGTAAAGATCAAGCGGCCGGCCGGCAGACCAGTGTTGGTGTTGCCACCAAACCGCTTAAAGGCTTAACACTTCAGGCTACCGAAACACTGGCAAAAGAGGGGTCGGCAACGACGGTCGGTGCTCAAGCAGAATTAGGCAAAAATGTAACTGCAAGTACGAACTATACTGTTTACGGGACCAATGTAAACCACACCGGTTCCCAGGCCTCAGCGGGTGTAGCCTCGAAGATCGGCGATAATGCCGAGGTTAATGTAACCGGGGCGGTTCAGCAGCAGGGAACGGCTGCGCAAAATCAAAGCGTAACTTTCGGTGCCAAGAAACAGGTGTCACCTACTCAAACTGTTTTGACCGAGCAGACTTTGTCCGCGGGGGGGCCGTCGACAGCGAAGTCGGAACGTTATGGTATTGAGAATATCCGTTCTGACGGCGAAAAGGTTACGGCGGCTGTTAAGAAGGAAGATTCCACATCGCAAGGAACGCAGAAAACATCTACCGGTTATGAAGTGACGACGGCCAAAGACGAACGTTCATTCCATGCTGGGATATCCGCTAATGAGGATCAAAGTGCTGCTGATCTGGCGAAAACACATAAAGTTGAAGGTGGCGGTCAAGTCAGCGATAATTTATCAGTCAATGCCTCTGTTGAACAAGGCAAAGTCCAGAACCTCGATGGAACCAGAGCCGATCGTTTAGCCGTTGCACTGGCCGCGGGCTATCTTGATAAGCATTACAAAACCGGCGAACCATTGACCAAGGCCCAGGCCAAAGCTGAGCTCCGTCAAGACAAAGGCCCTGTTGCGCAGGACCAGGTCGTCCTGGCCGGCGATATTGAACACAAAGTCACGGACAATTTGACCCTGACGGCAAAAGGCAACTATTCGCAAACCAGGAACCCGACAACAAACGCTGTTCAAGCCGAATATAAGGAACTGGCCTTTGGCGGCGCGTATCGTCCCATTTCATTTGACCGGCTTAATCTGCTGGCACGTTATACATATCAGCAGAATCTTTCCCCGGCCAGTCAAACCAGTATTAGTGATGTCGATCAGTGGAGCGCTCAAACAATATCGACCGACGCTGTCTACGATCTGACCAGGAAGATCACCCTTACCGAACGTTACGCGTTGAGGATAGGCAGGGAAATTGTCCCCGGCTTCGCCCAAACACGAAGCGATACCTGGTTATTGGCGCAGCGGTTTGATTATCATCTTGATGAGGATTGGGCGCTCGGGATCGAGTACCGGCGTTTGACCCAGAAACAGGCCCAGGATGCCAAACAGGGGATTGTTCTAGAGGTGAAGCGCAATATCAACGATACCGCTGAAGTTGCGGTTGGTTACAATTTCACCCAATTCTCAGATGACCTGACTAATCTGGGGTATACCAGCCAGGGCCCTTATATTCGCATGACCGGCAAGCTTTACGATCGATCGCCGGAAGAGGTTGAAGAATTACGTCAACGAGTCCGGGCCGACCGATTGGATGCACAATCCAAAATGCTGGTGCGCGAGCAGCAGGTCTCCCGCAGTCCCATCCAGCTTAATTATTCCGGCGCGTTTACTTATATCGAACGCTGGTATGACCTGGACAAAAAATTCCTTCAGCTTGATATCATGGCCCGTGAATATTACGAAAAATCCGATATGGTGCGTGCCAAACCTTTATGGGAAAGTATCCTCGATGAGGCCACGCTCGAGATCAAAACCGAGCCCATGCTGTCCTGGTACCGCTCCCGTTTTGCCGACTGGATCTATCGTTCAAATTATTACATCTCAAAAGCCAACAATGTGATCCTTTTTCAACAAACCGAGTTGAAGAAAAAAGCCGAAGAATCAGCGATCACGGAAATTATCAATAAAGCAGGCAAGCTTTATGCTGAGGGGAAATACCTCGAGGCCCGGAAATTGTTGATCGCCAATGAACCCCGGACCCGCCGTCCTGTTGTTAAGAAATTCATCAATACGCATCCGCAGCGTGCGCGCAAAGCTCAATTAAAAGCTGATAAAGAGAATTATGAGTGGACGCTGACCCAGGAAAAGCAGGAGAAAGATGGAGCAAAGATCAAGGAACAAGCCGAGAATAAAGGAGTACATGATAAAAGAAAAGATATCGCTTATTATTACCGCGAGATCACGTTCTTCCTGAGAGAGAATCAATTCGCTGAAGCCCGGGACCGTGCCCGGAAGATCATTGATCTTGATCCTGGTGAAACCAAAGCCCAGGAATACGTCGACACGATCATCCCTGAACGCATGCACAAGATCAAGGGAACACCATTGCCCTCCAGGAAAGAATCAGCACCGGCCAGCCAGCCCTCGTCATCTAAAGAAATGCCGGCTGATATCACATCATCCCAAGACCCGGAAGTCTCGCCTTCAATGACGGATTTAAGTAAACAATAAAAAAATAGAGCCACAAACCTGTGGCTCTAGGTGAAGTCTTGAGATGAAATTGGTTACGTCGTTTCCTTGCCCTTCTTCAACAGCAATTTGCCTGTGCGAACAACTTCGGTCAGTCCATACTTGTTAAGGACGGCCTCAAAAGCATCAAGGTCTTCGGTTGTCCCCATCTGGGCAATAACAGACAGGCTGTCCGTTTCGTCGACCAGTTTAGCGGAATATTCCTTGATATATTTACCGACCACCGTCTTTGATGCCGGCGCCAGTTTAACTTTATACAAGGCCATCTCGAGGGCAACTGATGTTGAGGAATCATGTTCGCTGGCATGTATAACATCAATCAGTTTATTGACCTGTTTAATGATCTGTTCCAGTATTTTAACATCACCTTTGGCGGTAATCGTCATCCGTGAAAACTTTGGATTATACACGGGGGAGACCACCAGTGAATCGATGTTATACCCGCGACGGGCAAAGACCAGGGCCACGCGTACCAGCACGCCTGGTTTATTGGCCACTAAAATACTTAATGTGTGTGTGTCATTTGTTTTCATGGTTATCTCCAGTGATCCTCAGGTCGATCCGGTTGGTTTTTCCATTTTCGTCTTGGGCGCTTCAACGATCATATGATAAGCGGATTTCCCCGCCGGGACCATTGGGAAAACATTGCCTTCCTTGATGACTTCCGCATGGATCAAGGCCGGTCCGGGGTATGTCATCGCTTCAGCCAGCACCTTCTGACAATCCTTAACGTTATCGATATGGAACCCTTTGATCCCGTAAGCTTCTGCCAATTTCACAAAATCAGGATTACCCACCAGGTCTACGCCGGAAAGACGATTGTCAAAGAAAAGTTCCTGCCACTGGCGGACCATGCCGAGATATTTATTGTCTATGATCACCACCTTGACCGGCTGCTTGTTGATCGCTGCGGTGGCCAGCTCGCACAAGGTCATCTGGAAACCACCGTCGCCGACGATCGCCACAACCAGTTCTCCTGGGCGTCCAAATTGTGCACCAATAGCGGCAGGAAAGCCGTATCCCATGGTTCCGGCGCCGCCGGAAGAGATCCAGTTAACCCCGCGGTCAGTTTTATAAAACTGCGCAGCCCACATTTGATGCTGGCCCACATCAGTCGTGACGATCGCCTTGCCTTTGGTGACCGTATAAACATCGTCGATCACGCGCTGGGCCGTTAACCCGTCAGCATCAGAATAATGAAGCGGGAATTCCTGTTTATAAAATTCAAGCTCTTTAAGCCAATCGCCAGTATCAAGTGTTCCAACGTGTTTGATCAGTTCATCAGCGATCATTTTAGCATCACCAATGATTGAAAGATCAGGTTTAACGATCTTGTTGATCTCGGCGGGATCGATATCGATATGGACTTTCTTGGCCCCGATACAAAATTCATCATTGTTGCCGTTAATACGATCGTCCCAACGGCAGCCGATTGAACACACCAGATCGCAGGAGGTTAAGGCCTTATTGGCATAAGCCGTCCCGTGCATTCCCAGCATTCCCATCGAGAGGGGGTGGGTTTCAGGAAAACCGCCTTTTCCAAGCAAGGTCATGGTGACCGGGCAACGCAGCTTTTCTGCTAAAGCTTTGATCGTAAGATCTGCCCCGGCAATAACGGCACCGTGACCAACCAGGAGCAGCGGCTTCCTGGATTGCTTGAACATTTTAGCTAATTTGATAATGTCTGATTTATTGCCTTTTCCTGGCACAGAATATCCCGGAAGGTCCATTTCCTGATCAAGAGAGCCGGTAAAAACGCCCGCTGTCATGTCTTTGGGCAGATCGATCAGAACCGGGCCTGGACGCCCTGTTGAGGCGATATAAAAAGCTTCCTTAATGATTCGCGGGATTGAATTGGTGTCTTTCACCAGATAGCTGTGTTTCACTACCGGCATGGTAATGCCCGAAATATCAGACTCCTGGAACGCGTCTTTACCAAGCATCGGGGAGATTGTCTGCCCGCATAAAACCACCATGGGGATGGAATCCATCATGGCGGTCATAATGCCAGTAACAGTATTTGTTGCCCCAGGACCTGAGGTGACTAAAGCCACACCCACTTTACCAGTTGCGCGCGCGTAACCGTCAGCCATGTGTGTCGCCCCTTGCTCATGGCGCACTAAAATTGTTTTGATCTTTGACTCGTAGAGAGCATCAAACAGTGGGATCGCAGCACCGCCGGGGAGTCCAAAAATATATTGCACTCCATGTGCTTCAAGCCCTTTAATCAAGGCTTGCGCGCCGGTCATTGGAGCTTGCGGTTTCGAAATCTTTTTTGCCATAATATTTTCCTTTTAAAAACGATACATACTATTTCATTGGAGGCAGACCTTGTGTCTGCCTGGAAACGGTCATAAATAAAGAAGGCGCTGAACCTGTCAGCGCCTTCTTCGATGATCTTACCGCTTTTTACTTCTTCAGCGGAGCTTTTTTCGTGTTGATCATGGGAAGTGAGGGCGCTTTGTCTTTGTTAAGCGCTACATATTTTACCCATTGGGCCGGAACATCGCCATCAGGGTAAATTGCCTGGACAGGGCACTCAGAAGCGCAAGCACCGCAATCGATGCAAACTTCAGGATCGATCACGAGCATATTTGTATCCTCGCGGAAAGCTTCCACGGGGCAGACTACGCAGCAATGGGTGTTCTTGCAATTCACACAGGGTTCACAGACAATATGCGGCATTTGAATTTCCTCCTCTTATTCTTCCGTTAAAAATGTGATGAAAATATACCAGACGATGGCAGCATTGTCAAAATATATTTATTTTGATGTCGACGGATCGGGTGAGGCCTTTTGCCCGACGACCTTCTTAAGAAAATAATCAAGGAAAGCGCCAAGCCCGTAAACTTTTCTTAACAAATCGCCGACACTGCGGATCGTGATAAGCATGTTCCACATCTGCTTGGGGCGCAAATAGAACTCTTTGAGCCCCATATCAACGTAAGCATTGATATCGTCCGACGAGAATTGCGGATACGAGACTAGGGTGCGTTGTTCGCCCTGGGGGGTTAGCCAGTCATTCCAGTCTTTAGCCTGAATATAATTATTTTCTTTAGCCCATTTGTAAAGGGCTGTTCCAGGATACGTTGCTATGCCGGTAATTTGCATGGTATCCAGAGGCAGCGATTTGGCATAGTCGATGGTGGCCCGTGCACTGGTTTTTGTTTCTCCAGGGGCCCCAACCATAAAACAGCCATGGATCGTAAACCCGAGTTTGTGCGCGGTATTCGCAAAGGTTCGGCCCATTTCGATACTCACGCCACCCTTACGGATCACGCGCAGCGCTTCATTCGTCCCGAATTCAAAACCTACCATCAACATCCGGCAATTTGACTTCTTCATTAAAGGCAGCAGGGAAAGATCGGTATTCACACGCATATTGCACGACCAGCTGATCTTGCGATGAATGCCCCGGCGGATGATTTCATCACAAACCTTACGTACATGCTCGGGGTCAGCGGCGAATGTATCAGTTTCAAACATTATCTCGCGGATCTGCGGGAAAAGTTTAATATCATATTCCATTTCATCCACGACCTGGATCGCCGTGCGGTTACGCAGGGTGTGGCCGTACATCATTTGCGGATCACGACAGAAAGAACAGGCATTATTACATCCCCGGCCGGTCATCAAGGTAAGGAAAGGGTATCGTTTTCCGGCATCAGGATACCACTCCGGTTTGATCAATTGCCAGGCCGGGTAAGGAAGTTTCGTCACATCAATCTGTGGCCGGTCAGGATTATTGATCACCCGTGTTCCGTTGAACCACGAAAGCCCTCCAATATCGCTGGCCGGCAGAGCATTCGCCAGATCGCGCAGGGTATAGTCGTATTCAGAACGCAGAATATAGTCGACAACACCAAAGCCGATATCAAATGTATTTTGCACCTCGGCTGTCACATGTTGACCGACAAAAGCGACTTTACAGCCGGTAAACGCCTTGATTTCTTTAGCTTGTTTGATGTCTGCGTAAATTGAGGGGGTGGTCGCATGAATGACCAAAAGTTCAGGCTTGAAATCGGCAATCATCTTAAAACTTTCCTCAACCGGCATATTGCGCGCTGCGGCTTCCACAAAAATAACATCATGCCTTGCATCCAGCAATACTTGAGCTGCAGTTAAGAGGTATTCTGGATGACGCTGCACACGCCCTCGCGACCGTGCCGCCCAACGGGCAACACGAACAAAGTTATCACCAAAGGATGGATTAAGAATTGTAACTTTCATAGTCCGATTATCCTACTCGCAGGATCTGTTTTTAGCAAATATTTACTAAAGAATGATCATTGACGCTGACCCGTCAAATGTCTATAATTTACCAACATTATTTTTAGAACACCGTGTTAGCCGGATTTATTACCAAGTTTTTATATTATGAGGTGAATATGGATTTTAATAAAAGCAAGGTCGCCAAGAACTTAACGATCAAAGGCAAGAATTATACCATCTACCAGCTTTCCAAACTCGAAAAGCTCGGATTTGGCGATGTTTCCAGTCTTCCTTTCTCGATCCGTATTCTGCTGGAAAGCGCAATTCGCCATTACGACGGTTATCAGATCACATTAAGCGATATCAAGACGATTGCTAGTTGGACGCCCAAGAACGAGTTAAAAGAAATCGCATTCAAGCCCGGGCGTGTTATTTTACAGGACTTTACTGGCGTGCCTTGCGTGGTCGATCTGGCTGCCATGCGCGAACAAATGAAACGAATGGAGGGGGTCGTCAACAAGATCAATCCGCAGGTGCCATGTGACCTGGTGATCGACCATTCGCTTCAGGTTGATTCATTTGGATCGCCCTCGTCCTTCGACAAGAATGTTGCCCTTGAATTCAAACGCAATAAAGAACGTTATGAATTTCTCAAATGGGGCCAGAACGCCTTCACGAACTTTCGCGTTGTTCCACCGGCTACCGGGATTATCCACCAGGTCAATCTGGAATATTTAGCTTCCGGCGTCCTTCAGCAGAAATCGGGCAAGGAAACGTTCCTTTTTCCTGATTCACTGGTTGGTACGGACAGCCATACCACGATGATCAATGGCCTTGGTATTGTCGGGTGGGGTGTCGGCGGCATCGAGGCTGAATCGGTCATGCTGGGTGAGCCGCTGTGCATGGTTATTCCAGAGGTTATCGGCGTTCGGTTGACGGGGAAGATCGGCAAAGGCGTTACAGCGACGGATATCGTGTTGACTATTGTTGAAATGCTGCGTAAGCGTGGTGTTGTCGATAAATTCGTTGAATTCTTTGGGCCTGGTTTAAAAGATCTGTCCCTGGCGGACCGAGCGACGATTTCAAATATGTGTCCCGAATATGGCGCCACGATCGGCATTTTCCCGGTCGATGATGAGACGATTAAATACTATGAACTGACTGGGCGCGCCAAAGATGCTGAGCGCGTGAAAGCTTATTATAAGGCTCAAGGGTTGTTCGATCCTTATCAGAAAGTCGAGCCGGCTTTCACGGATCTATTATCGCTTGATCTGGACACTGTTGAACCTTGCCTTTCGGGACCCAAGCGTCCTCAGGATCGGGTTCTTCTTTCCGCATTAAAAGAGAATTTCTCTCAGGCACTGACAACTCAGGCGGGTAACAAGGGGTTTGGCCTTGATCCGGCAGAAGTTTCCAGAACTGAAGCTGTACCCGGCACCAGGGATCAGATTACCCACGGCAGTGTTGTCCTTGCCGCGATCACCAGCTGCACCAATACCTCTAATCCTTCGGTCCTGATCGGCGCCGGTTTGCTGGCGAGAAATGCCGTGGCTAAAGGGCTTAAAGTTAAAAAATTCGTGAAGACCTCGCTGACTCCTGGTTCGCAGGTAGTTGATGAATATTTGAAAAAGACCGGTTTGATGAAATCACTTGAAACTCTCGGTTTTCACAATGCTGGTTACGGTTGCGCCACATGTATCGGTAATAGCGGCCCATTGCCGGAAAATGTTGTTTCTGCCATCGAAAAAGGGACTTTGGTTGTGGCAAGTGTCACCTCCGGCAATCGCAATTTTGAAGGCCGTATCAATCCTCATGTGAAGGCTAATTACCTGGCATCGCCGCTTTTGGTCGTGGCTTTTGCACTGGCTGGTAATGTGAACATCAACCTTTCATCTGAATCGCTGGGGATCGATCAAAACGGCAACAATATTTTCCTTAAGGATATCTGGCCAGCTAAAGAAGAAATTGACCGGCTAATCAAAAAATTCGTAACACCGGCCGCTTTCAAGGGCCGCTATGCCAAAGCCTTAAAAGGTAATGCTCATTGGGCGAAGATTAAAACCGTTAGAAGCGAGTTATATCGCTGGAGCAAGAAAAGTTCTTATATTCAGCAGCCGCCGTATTTCGAGACCATGTGTGAAGGACCACGACCAATCAAGGAGATCAACGGCGCCCGAGCGCTTATTATGGTTGGGGATTCTATTACCACAGATCATATATCTCCGGCAGGGAACATCTCGATTAAAAGCCCGGCTGGTCAGTACTTATTGTCTTTGGGGATCGAGCAGCAGGATTTTAACAGTTACGGCGCGCGCCGCGGGAATGACCGCGTTATGAGCCGGGGTACATTTGCCAATATCCGCTTAAAGAATCTGCTGGCGCCAGGGACGGAAGGATCGTGGACCACCATTTTCCCAAGCGGTGAGCGCTTGAGTATTTTTGATGCCTCGGTAAAATACAAAGAATTAGCCACGCCCTTGATCGGTATTGCCGGTAAAGAATATGGTACAGGATCAAGCCGTGATTGGGCGGCTAAAGGGCCGTCCTTACTGGGCATTAATGCTGTGATCGCTGAAAGCTTTGAACGTATTCATCGCAGCAATTTAGCCGGCATGGGCATTATTCCTCTTCAGTTCAAGGCAGGGGAGAATGCCCTAAGTCTTGGGCTATCCGGCAGCGAATCATTTGATATCCTGGGACTAAACGAAGATCTGAAGCCCCGGCAGGAGATAACCGTCAAGGCGACGTCATCTGAGGGCAATGTTAAGCAATTCAATGTTGTTGTAAGGCTGGACACGCCTGTCGAAATCAATTACTATCGTAACGGCGGCATTTTACAAACTGTTCTTAACAAGTTAAAATAGTTTTGTTTGGCCGTTTGGCAGATGAGATGTCTGCTCGTTTAACTACATGGAGAAATGTATGTCGAAAACATTGTATCAAAAGATATGGGATTCCCATTTGGTCAAAGAAGGCGAAAAGGGCGCTGCTTCTCTTTTGTATGTTGACCGCCAATTGGTCCATGAGGTTACATCTCCTCAGGCTTTTGAAGGGTTGCGTATATCGGGCCGTAAGGTCCGTTGTCCTCAAAAAACTTTCGCTACCATGGATCACAATGTCCCGACTAAAAGTCGTGACCTTTCTCTTGCAAGTGAGGCCTCACGGATTCAGGTTACCCAACTGCAGAAAAATTGCATTGAATTCGGTATTAAATGTTATGACCTGAGTAATGAGGATCAAGGGGTTGTTCATATTATCGGGCCAGAATTAGGGATTACTCAGCCCGGGATGGTCATCGTTTGCGGCGATTCCCATACAGCCACCCATGGTGCTTTTGGATCCCTGGCTTTTGGTATCGGGACGTCTGAGGTTGAGCATGTTCTGGCCACCCAAACGCTTCAGCAAAAACCTTCCAAGACGATGCTGATCAATGTTGATGGTAAAGTCGGTTCTGGCGTGACGCCTAAGGATGTTATCTTATATATCATCGGATTGATCGGTACGGCAGGGGCAACGGGTTATGTTGTCGAATACGCTGGAAGTGCGATCACCGCCATGTCGATGGAAGGCCGCATGACTGTTTGTAATATGTCAATCGAAGCCGGTGCTCGCGGCGGGATGATCGCTCCTGATGAAGTTACGTATACCTATTTACAGGGAAGAGATCATTCACCTAAAGGTAAAAATTGGGTGAATGCTGTGGCGTATTGGAAAACGTTAAAAAGTGATACTGACGCCAAATTTGATAAAGTGATCAATATTAAGGCTGAAGATATCGCGCCTCAGGTAACCTGGGGAACAAGCCCTGGACAGGTAATTAACGTTGATGGTGCAGTTCCGGCGGCGGATAGTTTTAAAGATCCGGTTGCTCAAAGCGCTGCCAGAAACGCCCTCAAATATATGGATCTTAAGCCTGGTACAAAAATGACCGATATTAAGATCGATGTTGTTTTTATCGGCTCCTGTACGAATGGCCGCATCGAAGATCTGCGTGCCGCGTCCGTTGTTGCTAAAGGCAAGAAGGTTGCTTCCGGTGTTCAGGCAATCATTGTGCCTGGTTCTGGTCGAGTAAAACGTCAGGCTGAAAAAGAAGGACTGGATAAGATTTTTATTGCTGCCGGCTTTGAGTGGCGTCATGCCGGGTGTTCCATGTGCCTGGCGATGAATGATGATCAATTAACGCCCGGGCAGCGTTGTGCCGCTACATCAAATCGTAATTTTGAAGGTCGTCAAGGACCTGGCGGTCGCACTCATCTTGTTGGCCCTGAAATGGCCGCCGCTGCCGCTATCACAGGCAAGATCACCGATATCAGAGAATTCATGAAGAAAGGATAATTTCAATGCAGCCATTTACAACATTAACCGGTATTGCCGCGCCATTAGATCGTTCTAATGTCGATACCGACGCGATCATCCCCAAGCAGTTTTTAAGAAAGATCGAGCGAACCGGTTTTGGCAAACATTTATTCCATGAGTGGCGTTATACCGATTTTGAAGGCACCAAGGAGAATCCGGATTTTATCCTTAACAAGGATCCGTTCCGCAAAGCCACGATTCTTCTGGCTCGTGATAATTTTGGCTGTGGCTCATCGCGTGAACATGCTCCCTGGGCGCTTTATGATTTCGGGTTTCGCTGTATTATCGCACCCAGTTTTGCCGATATCTTTTATAACAATTGTGTCAAGAACGGCATTCTTTTGGTGCGCTTAAAACCTAATGAAGTTGATGAGCTTTTTGCAGTTGCCGCTTTCGGCGCTTCAGGCCTGATTGGTGTGGATATTGACAAACAGGTGGTATGCGCTGCCAGTAATAAATTCCATTTCGAGATCGATCCCTTTAATAAGGAATGTCTGATCAAGGGGCTCGACCAGATCGGCTGGTCTTTACAATATTCTTCCAAGATCGATGAATACGAAAAGAACCTTGCTGTTGAACGTCCCTGGGTCAATTAGGCTGATGACAAAAACCACCGCACGCCATTATTCAAGTATCGTTGTCGACGGCAAAGACCGCGCGCCCAACCGCAGCATGCTCCGTGCTGTCGGCTTCACGGATGCTGATTTTAAAAAGCCCCAGGTTGGTGTGGCGTCTACCTGGAGCATGGTAACGCCTTGCAATATGCATATTGATCAGTTGGCCCGTGAAGCTGAAAAAGGCGTTAATTCCTCTGGCGGCAAAGCGGTCATCTTTAATACGATTACGGTTTCTGACGCTATCGGGATGGGCACGGAAGGGATGAAATATTCTCTGGTTTCCCGCGAGGTCATTGCTGACTCTATTGAGACGGTTGCCGGCTGTGAAGGTTTTGACGGTTTGATCGCGATCGGCGGTTGTGACAAGAACATGCCTGGCTGTATCATCGCCATGGCCCGGCTTAATCGTCCGGCCGTTTTTGTTTACGGAGGTACCATTTTACCCGGCTGCCATAAGTCTAAGAATATAGATATTGTTTCTGTTTTTGAAGCTGTCGGGTCAAACGCCAATAAGAAAATTTCCGACCAGGAATTGAAAGAAATCGAGTGTGAGGCTATTCCGGGGCCTGGTTCTTGTGGGGGAATGTATACGGCGAACACCATGGCTTCTGCCATTGAAGCGATGGGAATGTCTTTGCCCGGGAGCTCATCGCAAGCGGCTGTTTCCAGGGAGAAGCATTTGGATTGCCGCGCTGCCGGTAAAGCCGTTTTAAATCTTATCTCCAGAAATATTCGTCCCAAAGATATCATGACACGCAAGGCGTTTGAGAATGCCATTACGGTTGTTATGGCTTTGGGTGGCTCAACAAACGCTGTCCTGCATTTACTGGCTATCGCGCACAGCATCGGTGTTAAACTCTGCATTGATGATTTTACCACGATCGGGAAACGAGTGCCTGTTTTGGCCGATCTCAAGCCCAGCGGCAGATTTATGATGGCAGAGTTGACGGCGATAGGCGGGGGAACACCCTTGATGAAAATGCTCATGGACCGGGGGCTTTTGCATGGTGACTGTTTAACTGTGACAGGAAAAAACCTGCGCGATAATTATAAATCCGTTAAACCTTATCCTAAGCATCAGGAAATTATTCGATCATTTGATGATCCGATCAAACCCTTCGGGCATTTGGTCGTTCTTTACGGCAATCTGGCCGTTACGGGTGCGGTCGCAAAAATTTCTGGCAAAGAAGGCGACTACTTCGCCGGCAAAGCGATCGTTTTTGATTCTGAAGAAAATGCGCTCGACGCTATTCTTAAGGGCAGAGTCAAGAAAGGCCATGTTGTCGTGATCCGTTATGAGGGACCCAAGGGTGGCCCGGGCATGCGAGAAATGCTTTCACCAACATCTGCCATTATGGGGAAAGGACTGGGCAAAGATGTGGCCCTGATCACGGACGGACGTTTCTCCGGCGGAAGCCATGGTTTTGTGGTTGGTCATATCTCTCCTGAAGCTTTTGTTGGGGGAACTCTTGCTATCATCAAAAACAACGATACAATAATAATCGATACAGCGAAACGCGTCATTAATGTCGATTTGTCCGCAGGGGAGATCTCCAGACGTTTTAAATCCTGGAATGCTCCGAAGCCCCGGTATACGCGAGGGGTTCTTGCGAAATACGCGAAGCAGGTAACATCTGCACATCTCGGTGCTGTAACAGATTTATAATCCGTCCCATACAAAGGTTTTATTATGGCTGGAAATGCGTTTGGCGAATTGTTTAAAGTGACAACGTTCGGTGAAAGCCATGGCCCGGCGATCGGCTGTGTTATCGACGGTGTTCCTCCAGGACTCGATCTGTCTCAACCTGATATTCAGAAAGATCTTGATCGACGCAAACCCGGCCAAAGCGATGTCACTACCCAGCGCAAGGAAAGCGACACGGTCGAGATCCTTTCGGGTGTTTTTGAAGGCAAGACAACCGGGACACCAATAGCGCTCATTATCCGTAACGCCGACCATCAATCCAAAGATTACGAAAACATCAAGGATATTTTTCGTCCTGGACATGCGGATTATACATTCTTTCAGAAATTCGGGATACGGGATCACCGCGGCGGTGGAAGATCGTCGGGCCGCGAGACTGCCGCCAGGGTAGCTGCCGGAGCGGTGGCTAAGAAGATACTCTTAAAACATGGAATTGCGATAACAGCATATACTCTCGCTATCGGTGGTGTTCATGCTGATACGATCGACCTAAGTGTCATTGAAGAAAATATTGTCCGTTCGCCCGATCTTGAGGCCGCGGCGAATATGGTCAAAAAGATTAACGCGGCCAGAGAGTCAGGAGATTCTGTCGGTGGCATCATTGAGGCCGTCATTGTCGGTGTTCCAGCCGGCCTCGGGGATCCTGTTTTCGATAAACTGGAAGCGCGATTATCTCATGCGGTCATGTCGATCGGTGCTGTTAAGGGTATTGAGTTCGGTTCCGGATTCTCGTCAGCCAACATGTATGGTTCACAACATAATGATGAGGTGTCGATTGTCGATGGAAAAGTCGTTACCGGGCATAATTTTGCCGGCGGTATTTCCGGCGGCATTTCCAACGGAGAATCAATTAATTTTCGTCTGGCTGTCAAACCGACGTCTTCGATCGCAGCCAGGCAGCAGGCCGCTACTAAAGATATGGCTTTGTCTGACATTGAGATCAAAGGCCGGCATGATCCCTGTTTAACGCCCAGGATCGTTCCGGTCGTTGAGGCAATGACGGCACTTGTTATTGCTGATTGTATTTTGCTCCAACAATCGTTGAGACCCTAAACGTCCATGCTGTCTCCAAAAATTATTCTGATCACAGGCTGTTCAAGTGGCTTTGGTTTGCTCGCTGCTGCTCGCCTGGCTTCTCGCGGCCATAAGGTTTATGCCACAATGCGGGATATCCGTAAGAAAGAATATCTTGAAGTTGAGGTAACAGCCAGAGGGGGAGCTGGAAATCTTACGATTCTGCCACTAGATGTTTCCAAACCAGATACTATCAAAGCTGCGATCAATACAATAATTTCAAAAGATGGAGTGATCGATGTGCTTATTAATAATGCCGGTTTCGGTATCGGCGGATTTTTTGAGGATCTTTCCGAATCTGATTGGCGGGCTCAATACGATGTTAATTTCTTCGGGGTCCTTAATGTAACCAGAGAAGTTTTGCCTATCATGCGTCCTCGTAGACGTGGTTTAATTATCAATATTTCCAGCATGGCTGCTTTCTCGGGATCTCCTGCGTTCAGCGCCTATTCCTCCAGTAAATTTGCTTTGGAAGGTTTTTCAGAATGTCTATATATGGAGTTGCAGCCATTAGGAATCAATGTCGCTTTGGTAGAACCTGGGTCATACCGTACAAAGATTTTTGAGGATAATGCCCGCTATGCGGCAGGTTTTTTTAATACTCAAAGCCCATACTTTTCCTGGAGCCAACAGTTAAAAAGGATTGTCGATAACCACATCCGGGATAACAATCGTAATCCTGAAGAAGTTGCCGTTGTGCTTGAAGATCTGATCAATAGCCCTTGGCCTTCGTTCCGGAATATTATCGGTTTTAAATCCCGGCTGCGCTATTGGTTTGTCCGGCTGATCCCTTTTAAACTTTATGCCTGGATGGTTGCCCGGATCCTGCCTGCTAATGTTTAAGGTCCATTCTTTTCTCCAACGTTGTGATGCGATTAAAAAGATCCCGATCTTTAACTCGGTGGACTGGTTCCGGCTGCAAGCCATTGCGCGCAGCGGTGATGTTATCCGTTATAAAAAGGGTGATGCTGTTTCCAAAAGAGGCAATCCGCCGGATTATGTTTTTTTTGTTATTTCCGGCCGCTTGATCTCATACAATCTGGATTCTGACGGCAAGAAGGATGATGTTGAATTTATTCATCGGGGCATGTTTTTCGGTATTATTTCCGCGCTTACCGGCGAAGTCCATTCCCAGAATTTTGAAACGATCAATGATGCCGTGATCTTTCGGATCAGCGTCACTAAATTCCGCCGTTTGTTGAAGAGATCTCCGGAGTTAAGTTTAAAATTTAGTAAATCCCTGTCTCAACGTATTCGAAACAAGGTTACCAAAACAAGCCTGGTGTCCCGCAGCACGATCATCTCTGTTTTTAGTCCGGTTGCCGGTTCAGGCGGATCTACCTACGCCTTCAATTTAGCGTTGAGTTTTTATCAGGAAACAGGGGAGAAGGTCATATGGATAAGTATTCAATCGCGTCGTCCCCCGGATCATCCCTTCAGTTCCGATATTGATGAGATCAGACCTAAATGGAATAATCCTGCCGAGGATCTTATCGCTTTATCCGATGACCTGGAGAATATCGGCAAACGCGTTGTGCATAGTGATGTAGGCCTGGATATCCTCAATGTTTCCTTTGATCCTGCAGGCGAGCAAAGTCAAAATATTGTTCAGAATATGAGCGATTTTGTGGGCAGTTTTCTGGATGATTATCGTTATATTATCGTTGATCTGCCTAGCGAACTTGATGATGTCGTCATGAAAACGTTCTCGCAGTCTGATATTATTCATCTGGTGATGGCTAGAAAGCGCGAAGCCCTTGAAGAGTCCAGGTCGACCCTTGATCATATCGAATCTTATTTAAAAAATACGTTCAATGAAGATCGTGTCCGGGTGATTATCGGCGGCGCGCATTCACATCGTAATCTAACTGAAGAAGCAGTGCGAAGTCTTCTTGATTATAACGTTTTAGCTTTTCTGCCGCATCTGCAACGTAAAGATCTGGCCATGGAGATCGATTCGCCATCTTTGCGTTTTTGGGCGATCAATACGTCCAGCGATTATTGGGCCATGATCACCAGGATTTCGCGCCAGATATCAGGGATTTCCGTCGGACTTGTTTTAGGCGGCGGCGCTGCTTTCGGTTTGGCTCACATCGGCGTTATCAGGGTTTTAGAAGAAGAAAATATACCAATCGATATTATCGCCGGAAGTTCCATGGGCGCGTTGATCGGCGGCTTGTGGGCTGCAGGTTATAATGCTGATGAGCTTGAGAAAATGGCGTACGAGTTCAGAATTCGTTCCAACCTGTTTAAATTGATCGATCTGGTTTTTCCTTTGTCAGGACTTATTAGCGGTAAAGCAGTGATGTCCTGGCTGAAAAGCAAGCTGCATGATCGTACATTTCGAGATATCAAGATTCCGCTGAAGGTTGTAGCTTATGACCTTATTCACCGGCAGGATATTGTAATTGATAGCGGCTCTCTAGTTGAGGCCATTCGTAAAAGCATATCAATTCCCGGCGTATTTCAACCGATCGTTGGCAATGACCAGTTGATCATTGATGGCGGCGTCATGAACCCGCTTCCGACCAATGTTTTGATTTCATCAGACGTTAAGAAAATTATTGCTGTTAATGTATTACAGTCACCCAACGATGTTATTCGTGGATATCAGAAAACTCAAGCTGAACTCGATAAGTGCCTGGCGGAGCCGTTTCTTAAGGATCCCTGGTATTTCCTAGATATACGTTTTCGCTTTTGGCTTAACAGAGTATTTTTTCCTAACATATCAGATATTATCGTGCGCACGCTCGAGGCTTCAGAGTGTGTTATTGCCGAACAAAGCGCCCGCAACGCAGATATCGTTATCCATCCAGACCTTTCCGGCCTTAACTGGTATGAGCTTTACCAGGCTGAGGCGCTTATAAAGCGAGGGGAAGAAGCTGCTCGCAACCAAATCGACCGCATTAAATCCATCATGCTGTCAAAGAAATGAGGAGTTTATGTCTAAAGAATCTATTATCGACAGGCCTTGGGGCACATATCATAAGATTTTTCAGGAAGACGAAGTTTGGGTCAAGCGTGTTGAGGTGGCTCCAGGCGAGCGAATTTCCCTTCAAAAACACAAACATCGTTCTGAAAAATGGATTATAGTATCCGGTCAGGGGCTTGTAACGGTCAATGAACTGACTGTAACGGTCACCAAAGGCTCAATTATCGATATCCCGGTTGGTGTCACGCACCGCATCGCCAATCTAGGTAAGAAGTCGCTGGTATTTATCGAAGTTGCTTGTGGAAGCGATCTGACAGAAGAAGATATTGTTAGATATGAAGACGATTACAAGCGGATTAAGTAGTTCTTCAAAGGGGATTGATGTGCGCGGTTTGTTTTTGAGAACGTACACGTTGTCGTTATGTTAATTCAACTGTATTGATGTGCAATCGTGCGAGTGAAGTTAACATAACATATATTATAGGAAGTTGCTGGGTGCGAAAAAACCGGCATCAAGCCTGCCAATGTTGAAGATTTTATTAATTGCAACAATCTGAATCCGCTTCTTTCTTAAGATCAATCCGCCAGTATTTATAACCTGACTGACTCTTTACCCAATCTTTTGAGCACCTGCGATACCATTCACTCGCAGCCTGACAAACGCCGATCTGATACCCAAGACGCAAACTCTCTCTTTCCTGAAAAGCATCAATTTCAGCCAAAACCCGCGGATCATCAAAAATGGCACAAGTTGTCATATTTTACCTTTTTGAACATTCTAACCAAAAGGCATGAACTTTATATCAACTTGGTGTTAGCTTGGTGTGAATTGTTTTATTGCTCGATTTGTGGTTATCAATGCCTAAGAACTACGTTTTTTACTAAGTGTTATATTACATAAACAACATCATAGCAACAACTTGCTTATCATAATATATATTATGATAAGTTGGACAAATGGCAAATTAAGGCATATAATCCTACTAAAGGATGCCTAATATGCCTACTCCAGCCCCAGAAAGCCCCTTTAAAGCCTTTTTAGAGCGTCCTCTTATCCAGGACTGGCTTAATAACACAACATCCCCCAATACCCGCGATGCGATGCGCGTTGACCTCCAGGCCTTCCTTGAAGCCCTAAAAGTCCGTGAGATCGATGATTTCAGCCGGATCCAACGCTCCGATGACATGGAATGGCGCGACTCCATGGCCGGCACCAAGGAAAACCCTGGCTTTGCCACACGATCGATCAAGCGCAAGATGTCTACCGTTGCCAAGTTCTTTGAATACCTGTGTGATCAGGGTGAAGTTAAGGAGAATCCGTTCTTGGGTGTAGAACGGCCCAAGTTGACTGCCAATGAAGGCACCACGGCCGCCATAGGCGAACGCCAGGCCCGAGATTTGTTGGATGCTCCGGATTCGGACACTGCGCTTGGAAAGCGGGATAGAGCAATCCTGGCGACGTTTCTATTTCATGCACTACGGCGATCCGAATTATGCGGCTTAAGACTTAAAGATATCCAGGAACGCGAAGGTATTAAGCAGTTCAAGATCTTGGGCAAAGGTGAAAAGGAGCGTTATATTCCGATCCACCCGTCGGCAGCACGTCGGATAAATGACTACTTGGAAGCCATTGGTAACCCGGCCGATAAAGAGTTGCCGATCTTTCGGTCCTTAAGCAACAATGGGAAGAATGCCGGCAAGGCCCTTACCACAACGGCGGTATATCAATTGGTTCTGCGTTACGGGGAAAAGGTTGGAATTGATATTAGCAACTTCTCTCCCCACTCTTTAAGGGCAACGGCAGCCACCAATACGCTGTCAAACGGTGAGGATATCAGGCGAGTGCAGAAATGGCTGGGGCACGCAACAATTCAGACGACAGCAATGTATGACAAACGAAACAATCGACCGGAAGATAGTCCAACATATAGAGTAAAATATTAACTCTTAAGCGTCCCTTGCTCTAATTTCAAGATGTATCCTAGCAACAAAAAAGTTTCGATAACACACATATCTATATCATCTTTTTTAAGTTCTTCATTCTTAGCTTTTATGCCCTTTGATGCGAGATCATATAAATGATCAATCCTGTGAACAATGTCATCGATCTTCACTTTTAGAAAGGCCTTCTTTGAGTCACTCTCGCATTGCTTGCTAACATACGCACAAATACGATTTCGAATTTTGTCTTCTGTAACTTCTCGTTCTTTTCCAGAACCATCAACAAAAAGTTCTGTTCTTGCAGGAAAAACACTATCGGCGAACTCTTTTAGTATGCGTCGACATGAAGACATGGCCTGCGACCACACCTCGGGAGTATCTCCCGATAAACGGTCATAAGCGGCAACGAATTCTTTAATTGCATTTGGGCATGATCGCGAAAGTTCCTTTTCAACAGCAAGCCTAGTCTGTTCAAATATTGTCTCAGTTATATTTTCGAACTTTAGTTTATAATTTGTTTCTAGAACATAGTCATGTACGCGGCTTCTTATCCTGGTCAATAGTCCTTCATAGTCAGATATACTACTGCATAATGTCATCTTACGAGTACTCAAGTGACTTAAAACATCCCGGAATGTTTCTTGAACATACTCATGTTCTGAACCGGGAAGGTTGAAATATCCCCCAGCTCCCGTAACATGTTTTGTTTTAATCGGCTCGTACTGTGTTGGCGGCCGCAAGGATTCATGCTCAGCTTTTAATGAACTCACTTGAGATTCAAATTCACTTACGGAGAGTATCCAATATTTGGTCTCTTCCTTCTTGGTAGATTCATTTTTTGATACAACAACCCTTCCCGATCTCGTTGCAAATAGTTCCCATTTATTTGAATTCTTGATGCTCTCAGGAAGGTTATCTTTTTTATAACCATTCAACTCACAGGAAAACCAACTAAGAGCATCAAAGTCATTTCTTAAGCGCGCTAAGCGCTTACATTTAGGCAATACTTGAGTCAAAGAAACGTTCCGGACCTCTAAGTCAGTCAGAATATCTTCCGATACCTCAATCGCTTCTTTTAAAGAATTCTGGCCGGTACTCATATCACCCTCTCCCCTTCAATTAATTCCAACGCAACTTCTCATAATCCCCGAATGTAAGTCCTTTGATAATGATCCGGTCTGTACTATTTCAGGGAAACAGTGCAAATGTTCTGCCGTATCTGTTCATCGACAAACTTAAATAGAACGTCATTGCGACCGCAATAGTTATAATGTATTTCAATATTGGCGCCCTTCAAAAAACCGCTAAGGCTATCTTTTAGATTCTCTTCCGTGTCGCTGTTAACAATAACCATCTTCACATTTTTATTAAAGCCGATGGAAGACTGAAAGAGAAGTCTCGTCGAAATGTCAGTACTGGGAAATGAATATCCTATGATAAAAATCTCCTCGGCAGATGACAGTAAATCAAAAGCCTCGGCCCATTGAGCCTTTATGAAAGGTGCACGGTAATAGATACTTTTGTCTAATACTGGCGGTATTAATAAAATCTCCGATGTTCTGCTGGAATAGCGCTCATCAATTTGCCTAACTCCAAGCAACTCGTCTTCATCCCAAGACGCTTCCCAATCAATCGATCCATGCAGTTTAACCCTTTTGGTCAAATTGGGAGTATGTTTATGGAGCTCATATCTTTCAGAATTTAATCGCAGACTCTTTAAAGACGGAGGCGTTGAAGTCCAATGAGCCCCAGCCTCTTTAACAACATTCTCAAATTCTTTTTGTGTGGTTGAGTCTATATAAGAACGGGAAAGAAATAATTTTTTATTATGCGGTCCTTGGGGCGAGCTCGAGAAAACCGTCGCAATATACTCCTGCCCTATCGGAATATGTTTTTCTTTATCTTGCAAATCCTCTACACATATTTCCAGAGAAGAATAGCGCTCTCTTTTGCCTCGAAGAAGCTTTTCAGTTAAACTTTCAAAAAGAGTGTCATAATTAAACGTAATAGCAGGGATTGCATTCCAGTGTATATATTCAATTAAGTCTCTGCTCCAGTTTGCTTCTTCACTTTTTTCGATCGAGGCCTCAATTTCACTTAAAGAAAAGGCAATTACCTGCGTTATGACTTTAAATAGAGCTTTGTTTAAATAACATTTATATGACAATTCCCCCCAAGGTTTATTTGATATTAAATAAGTCATCAAATACTCAATATTGCCCTTAAGCGATGCAGGCAACGACAAATAATGTTCTTTAATTGCTGGTTCTGCCTTTTCCAACAGTTCTCTCTCAACTGATACTGTTAATTCGGAAAGAAGCGGGTACGAAGGATTGAGCGCTTTCGAAAATCCTGATCCAACAATAAAAATTTTATTTCCCATAACCTATTCCCGTTAAATAATAGCGCTTCAACTTATCATAACCCCTGGCCTATTTTCTTGTCTCAGACTCTATACGGTTATCAATACATTTTGAGTACCCAATGCCCGCATTAACCTGAGCACGAACTGCTTTCTCAAGATCTTGTCGAACTTGCTCACAAATCTCATGCGTTGCAAATCCTTGAGTTACTACGGCCGGCTTATTTAATGGAAATGCTAAGAATACTAAAATCCAAGGCATCATACCTCTCTCCTATAGTTTTGAGCTTCCCATTTTCATGGCTCTTTTGACTTTCTATAATAATCGAATTACTGACGCTATTGCCTGTAAATACTATTACAGGAAATGGCAATTTCGCCCTCGTCTTCCCGCAGTCTTCTTTTCATGGGAAAAATCAGATTATTTATGCCTCATAGATAATAACTCAATTATGCCCACAATGATCATAAGTATGCCTGTGCCAGCGCCCCATACGTTACTGGCAATGAACAAGACATAGACTCCTACCAAAATTGAAAGGACATAAAGAAAATTTAACGAACCCTTATTATTCCCCATTGTCAATTATCTCCAACCACTTAAAACATCGTTCAAATAATTCATTTACTCTCGCATCTCTTTTGCAATCCCGAAACAAAACTCTTAATCTTAATCACCAAGAAATAAAACCCCATACCGAATAACACGATCAGAAATATATACAAAACTCTAATAAACATGTGGTCATCAACACCTCCATGCCAAGAGCAAGCCCCTTGTTGACCAATGGAAGGACTCCCCCACCCATCAGAACAGCTAGTTGGAGGAACAAAGAACTGCAAACAAACCCAAATAATAAGTCCAATAATCCAAGAAATCCTCTTTAATATTGGAAGGGCTCCTAGTGATCAGCGACAAGTATAATTTCCGAGCAACGACAACGAAAATTGCCGATCTGCAGTAAGCCCGTTAGACTCTTCAGACCTTAAAAGGAGGTTTGAATGGTGACGGACAACCAGATCAGGA
>PEAR01000200.1 GCA_002753745.1 Candidatus Omnitrophota bacterium
ACGCTGTTTCCTTTGTATGACATGGCTTGCTACGGGTGTTTTCGCAACAAGAACGGCCGTTGTGTGGTTGAGGAAGACCGCTTTAACGAATGCCTGGAAAAGATGAAGACGGCGGACGGCATCATTTTGGGATCTCCGGTTTATGTGGCGGATGTTTCCGCCGAAATGAAGGCGTTGATTGACCGTGCGTGCCTGGTGTCGCGGGCCAACGGGAGTTTCCTGCGCCGGAAGATTGGCGCGGCCGTGATGGCGGTCCGCCGGGGCGGCGCGATCCACGGGCTGGATACCATGAACCATTTCTTCGGCATCTCGGAAATGATGACGGTCGGCTCCAGTTACTGGAACTTTGCCGTCGGCCGCGAGATCGGCGAGGTCAAGAACGACGAAGAGGGGATGAACACCATGAAAGTCCTTGGCGAGAACATGGCCTGGCTGCTCAAGAAGGTCAATGGCGCGGCATGAACACATTTCTGGTTGTTTTCATCGGCGGCGGTTTGGGTTCGACCCTGCGTTTTCTGTTGTCAACGACGATCCAGCGGGCGGCCCCCGGCCATTTTCCGCTGGGCACATTCACGGTTAATCTTATCGGCTGTTTTGTGATTGGTGTTTTGTGGGCGTTGAGCGGCCGGATGAATTTTCCGTTTCTGATTAGTGCGTTTCTCTTTGCCGGCATTCTCGGCGGATTTACCACTTTTTCTTCCTTCGGGATCGAGACGTTTGCCTTGATCCACGATGGCGCCTGGCGCACGGCCGCATTTTATATGGTGCTGACAAACCTGGCCGGCTTGTCGCTGGCGGCCGGCGGTTTTGCGATAACGGAGTTGTTATGTTCCAGGGTTCTGCCGTGATCCGTCCGGGCCTTCGGGCTGCGGCGTTCTTTCTTGGTGTTTTATTGATGCCGGGCGCCCCGCTTTGGGCGCAGGGGCTGGCCGGCCAGGACGCGTTGTCGTCCGGGACTTCGCTGGAAGCCCGGCTGTCCCCGGTTCGGGTTGAGACCACGCTGTTTCCTTTGTATGACATGGCGCGCGCTGTCGGCGGTGAACAGGCTGACGTTGCGTTGCTGATCCCGCCGGGGATCGAACCGCATTCCTTTGAGCCGTCACCTGCCGATATTGTCCGGATCAATGACAGCGATATCTTTATTTATACCGGCGAAACCATGGAGCCGTGGGTTGGAAAGCTTTTACCCGGGATCAGCAACCAGAACCTGCAGATCATCGCAGCCAGTCAGGGCCTGGCGCAGCAGGGCGGAGATCCTCACGTGTGGCTGGATCCGGATAATGACTGCAAGATCGTTGATGCGATCGCCCTTGCGTTTATTGACCGGGATCCGGAACATCAGGCGGCCTATCGTGAGCGCGCTGATAAATACAAGGCCGCCCTGACTGTGCTGGATGCCGCGTATCGTACCGGTCTTAAAGATTGCCGCAGCCGCACGATCGTTTACGGCGGGCATTTTGCATTCGCTTATCTGGCGGCGCGTTACGGCCTGGACCAGGTGTCGCCGTACGGCGGGTTTGCGCCGGACGCCGAGCCTGCCCCGCGGGCGGTGGCCGAGCTGGTTGCCAGGATGCGCACACTGGGCACGCATACGGTTTTTTACGAGGAGTTGATCGACCCGAAAGTGGCGCGCGTTATTGCCGAGGAAACCGGGGCGGCGCAGGTGCTCTTAAGCGCGGCCCATAATATTTCAGCCGATGAAAAAGCGGCGGGAGTGACCTTCCTGTCGATCATGGAAGATAATTTGAAGAAACTGAAGGCGGGCCTGGAATGCCGGTAAAAATTGTTGAGGTCAGAAACCTGACAGCCTGGTACCGCGACGCCGAGGCGTTGACGGACATTTCGCTCGACGTCGATACGGGCGATTATGTGGGTATTGTGGGGCCGAATGGTTCGGGAAAGACGACGTTTGTTAAAAGCCTTTTCGACCTGGGGGTCCATACCCGCGGCGAGATCGTTCTTTTTGGCGAGCCGCGTGCGGGCTTCCGCGGTTTCAGCCGGGTCGGGTATCTCCCGCAGAAAGCCATGGCCCTGGACGCGCGTTTTCCGGCGACCGCCGGCGAGATCGTGGCGTCGGGTATTCTGCTGCGTAAACGGTTTCCCCGTTTCCTGTCGGGAAAAGACAAGGACGCTATCGATAATGCCATGCGCCTGATGGATATCGCTGGGCTCAAGGCGCGTTCGGTCGGTGAGCTTTCCGGCGGGCAGCAGCAGCGGGTGCTGTTGGCGCGCGCGCTGGCTCATGACCCGCAGCTGCTTGTACTCGACGAGCCAACGGCCGCGCTTGATCCGCAGTCGCGCGGTACTTTTTATGCCATGTTAAAGCACCTTAACCAGGCCCACGGCACCACGATTCTTCTGGTTTCGCACGATATCCAGACGGTCAGTGTTTACGCCAATAAATTGATGTATCTTGACCGGCGCCTGGTTTTTTACGGGCCGTCGGGTGATTTTGCCGGTTCCCCTGCCATGAAAGACTATTTCAGCCGTCAGGAGCGGTCGATCTTATGCTGCGATCATTGATCGAGGCGCTTTCGTTCGGGTTTATGCAGCGGGCGCTGTGGGCCGGCGGGTTGATCGCGCTGACCTGTGCCTGCCTGGGCGTTTTTCTTCTCCTGCGGCGGCTGGCCCTGATCGGCG
The DNA here is from genome assembly GCA_002753745.1 of Candidatus Omnitrophota bacterium. Lineage (GTDB taxonomy): Bacteria > Omnitrophota > Gorgyraeia > Zapsychrales > Fredricksoniimonadaceae. The sequence goes on from PEAR01000200.1 coordinate 2,641, forward strand.
ACGGACTGGCCCATGTGGCTTTTGCCTCGATCGCCCTGGCGCTTGTGCTGCATCAGGCGCCGATGATGCTTTCCGTCCCGCTGGTGGCCGCGGCGTCGTTATTGATCCTTGAGATCAGTGAACGCGGTAAAGTCCACGGCGATGCGGCGCTGGGGCTGGTGTCCTCATTTGCCGTGGCGGTGGGCGTGATTTTGGCCAGTATCGGCAAGGGTTTTAATGTTGATCTTTTTAGCTACCTTTTTGGCAGTATTCTGGTTGTTACAAAGGCCGAAGTCTGGGCTGCGGGGGTCTTGTGCGCGGCTGTCCTCAGTTCAGTGGCTGTTTTGTATCACGACCTTTTCGCTTTAGCTTTTGATGAGGACTATGCCCGCGCTTCAGGTGTCCGTACCGCGGTCGTTAACCGGCTTTTGGTGGTTCTTTCCTCAATAACAGTTGTTCTTGGGATCAAACTCGTTGGTACCATGCTGGTTTCGAGCCTGATCATTTTACCGGCCGCGGCTGCCTTTCAGTTTGCCAAGGGTTTTGGCCGCGCGATCCTCTGGAGCGCGATCTTTGCCGTTTCGTCCATTGTGATTGGCGTTTTGGGCTCCTATGTCCTCAATCTCCCTTCCGGTGCCTGCGTGGTGCTGGTAAATTTCTTTTTCTTCCTCATCGCTTTCCTTTTCACTCGTTTTTAATCCAGTTTATTGGTTTATTTCATTTCAGCTGTTAAATTCGATATTTGCGCAATTCAGTTGCGCTTAGCATTCAAGTGGCTAGACAGCGCCAGATTTTTATCTATAAAAATTCGTATAAAAAGACTTTCCTGTGATATACTTTTTAATGTCCACTCTGGACATTTTTTTCGAAATTTGGACATTGTAAAGGTGTTCTATGGGCGTGCCGTACAAACTCAAAAAAGAGAGTGTTGATTTTATTGTCCACTCTAAGAAAAACAACCCTGCTTTGAGTTGTCGTAAGTTAGTGGAAATGTTCAAGGATCAGTATGGTTTGGACGTTTCGAAGTCATCCATAAACGATGTTATTAAAGAGTATAATTTAAGCAGTCCAGTCGGTCGCCATTCGGTCTATATTGCCCCCAAAAACTTCTCGATTCCTCAAGAAAAGAAACAGAGTCTTTTTAAGAACGTTTTACCTTTCT
>PEAR01000201.1 GCA_002753745.1 Candidatus Omnitrophota bacterium
CGTCCTTGATCGTGTAACCCACGCCGCGCAGGGAGTGGATGAGCTTTTTCGCGTGCCCCTCGTCGACTTTACCGCGCAGGTAATTGACGTAGACATTGATCACATTGGTGAACGAATCGAAATCGTCATCCCAGACATGCTCGGAGATCATGGTACGGGTCACCACATTCCCGGCGTTAAGCATCAGGAATTCAAGCAGACTGTATTCGGTAGGGGTTAATATGATCTCATTGCCGGCGCGCGTCACTTTCCGCGTCAGCTGGTCGAGCTCCAGGTCCGCGATCTTAAGGCAGGTCGATTTCTCGCTGCGGTTGCGCCGCAATAAGGCGCGGATGCGGGCCAGGAATTCGGGGAACGAAAACGGCTTGGTCAAATAATCATCAGCGCCGGCATCCAGGCCGTTGACCTTGTCCTGCATGTCGTCCCGGGCAGTCAGCATCAGCACCGGAGTCGCATGATTCGCCTGCCGCAACTTGCGGCACACATCAATCCCGTCGCGGCCAGGCAGCATGACATCGAGCACGATCAGATCATACGGTGACGCCTTGGCCATAAAAAGCCCGTCGTCTCCATTATCCGCCACGTCCACGGCATAGCCCGCCTCTTTCAAGCCGCGCTTGATAAAAGAAGAAACCTTCCGTTCGTCTTCAACCACCAGAATCCGCATAATCAAATCCACTCAAAGCAGGGGAAGTTTTAATGAATGAAAAGAAGCCGCCTTACGTGGAGGAAAAAGAGCGGCCAGGCTTTCACAAAATGCGCAATATTCCGCCAAAGACGGCCGACGGGCATCCTGAAAGACGCGCAGCTTGCGAAAGCTTTCCCGACGTTCGGGACTATGTGCATCTGCCAGCATCTCCTGCTTGTCCTGCTCACTTAACATGGCCGATTCTCTTTAATCCGGGTTAAAATATTCTCAAGTTCTGCTGTCATCGAAAACAAGGCAAAATATTCACGCACCAGCGCCATGTTCATCGACTGAGAATGCGTCCGCAACAACCACTCGATATCCACGGCATCACTTAACCGGCGTTCCGGAGCATTTGCGATCGCCTGAACTTTCAACCCGATGATCCCTTCAGGATCAACCACATAAATACCATCCGGTGTTGAAACCCGCCGGGCAAGCATATCCCGCGAATATTGGCGCCGCGACCAGATCACATCCACGCCCCCGATCGGCAGCCAGGGCACAGCGGCCTGAAGCACGTTCTCGTCTTCGTGAAAGACCTTAAACCCCGTTTCCAGCAAAACGCTTCTGAGTTTATCGGCATCATCCGCATGAACGAGCAGATCAATATCTCCCGTCGCCCGCGTCAGTCCGGCCGCATGCAACGCCATGCCGCCGATCAGCGCATAACGCACCCCGGTCCGGGAGAATTTCTCTGCTAACGCACGAATTAATCCGCTGAAATCTAACATGTGTCTACTTTACCATTGCTGCTGAATTTTGCATCTTTTTTCAGTTTCATCACATTAATGCGCGGCGGCGGACATCCTGGCGTAGTCAATACGTTTGAGCAGCGGAACGAAGGGGATCAGCAGCAGCAAAAGAACAGTGCACAGATAAAAAACATCCACAAACGACGCCAGGCTGGCCTGGCGCATCATGTCCTGGTAGATCACGCCCTGCGGCGCCTGGCCGTGCAGCGCCGGCATGGCGCTGATCTTTGTTACCATCATCTGATAAGCCGGATTAAGCGGCGTCACTTCTTCCGCCAGCCGGGCCTGATGGAACTGGGCCTGACGCGCCAGCACCGTCGTGATAAAGGCCACGCCGAAGCTGCCGCCAAGGTTACGGATCAGATTGAAAATAGCCGAGGCATTGCCCATTTCCTCTTTCTTGACACTCGAAAGCGTAAGGTTCATCAGGATCATAAAAGTAAAGGCCAATCCCACCCCCATCACGATCCGGGCCCAGGCCACAAAGCCGTAATCGACGGACATGTTCATGCCCGTCATCATCCAGGTAGAAACCGCCGACATGCTTAGCCCGAAGACCAGCATAAATTTGGTATTCACCCGCGTCAGCATCTGACCGACCAGCGGCATGAGAAGAATCATCACTACCCCGCCCGGAGCGATCGCTAATCCCGCCCAAAAAGCGTTATACCCCATCAGTTTCTGCAAAAAGATCGGCAGCGCCACGATCGTGCCGAACAGCACAAAGAATGCCAGGAACTGAATAAAGTTCCCCGCCGAAAACCCGATATTCTTAAAGATCCTCAAGTTCACAACCGGCACCTTGGCGATAAAAAGCTCATTGATCACGAACATGATCAGGGACAAAGCCGAGACCAGCGAAAGACAAACAATGAACGGCGAACTGAACCAATCGTCCTGCTGCCCTTTATCAAGGACGACCTGCAGGCACCCTAACCCGATGGCGATGAGAATCAGCCCCCAGTAATCGATGCCGCTGAACGGAACACGCTGCAGATACGGCGGGTCCTTAATAACCTGCGAGATCATCAAAACAGAAAGTATGCCGATCGGAATATTAATATAAAAAATCCAGTTCCACGACCAGTTATCCGTGATCCAGCCGCCAAGCACCGGCCCCACGACCGGCGCAAACAGAATGCCAATGGCAAAAACCGCCATCGCTTTGCCGTGCTCTTTAACAGGAAATGTTTCCAACAGGATCGACTGGGAGATCGGCTGCAACGCCCCGCCGCCAATGCCTTGCAAAACACGAAAGAAAATCAGACTCGACAAGCTCCAGGCACAACCGCAAAAAAATGAACTGACCGTAAACAAGGTCACGGAAAACAGCAGATAATTCTTACGCCCGAAGACTCGCGACAACCAGCCGCTTAAAGGGATAACGATCGCATTCGACACCAGATACGCCGTGATCGCCCAGGTCGCTTCATCCACGCCCGCCGAGAGGCTGCCGCGGATATGGTCGAGCGCCACATTCACGACAGACGTATCCACGACTTCAATGAACGTCGGGATAATGATCGTGAAGGCGATCAGCCATCTATTCATGAGCGACCTTGATGCTGGCAACCACCGACATCCCAACCCTGAGCACATGATCAGGATCAGATTTCTTGTCGAGCACGATCTTTACCGGCACCCGCTGGACTACTTTCACATAATTGCCCAGCGCATTCTCCGCCGGAAAAAGCGAAAACGCCGCGCCGGTGCCCGCCATAATACTGTCCACTTTTCCCGTAAAAACATGGCCCGGATACATATCCACCCGCACGTCAGCGTCCTGGCCGGGCTTTACCTGCTTGAGTTGAGTTTCCTTAAAGTTCGCCGCCACCCACACATCATCGAGCGCCACCACCGCCATCAGCGGCTGGCCAGCCTGGACCTGGTTGCCCTCCTCGACGTTCTTTTTCGTCACATAACCGTCGGCGCTTGCCTTGACCGCCGTATAACTTAAATTCAGCTGGGCGGTATCCAGTGCGGCACCACGCTGCTCGACCAAAGCCTCTTCCAGCGCTTCCACCGCCTTGGCCTGAGCCACCTCTTCCTGAATTGCTTTCAATTGCGCTTTCGCCAGTGTTTCGGCGGTCTGAGCCTTTTCAAGCTTCTCTTTCGGCAACGCCCCGTCAGCAAAAAGCCGCCCGGCCCGGCGCAGGTCAACCCCGGCCTGTTTGTACACGGCCTGCTGCACATCAACTTTCGCGATCGCCCCGCTGATCTTCGACTGCGCATCATTCACACGCGCTTTCTCAGCCGCATACGCCGCTTTGGCTTCCTCAACACGCACCTTGTAGTCAGCCGGGTCGAGATCAACGAGGGGCTCCCCAATTT
>PEAR01000021.1 GCA_002753745.1 Candidatus Omnitrophota bacterium
CATAGGATTTGGGCATTTGATGCGGATGCTGGCGCTGGGACAGCTTCTGTTCGATGCGGGCTACGAGATCCATTACGCGACCTTGACGGAGGATCCCTTGCTGCGGGCCCGCTTGGCCAGGGAAGGCTTCGATGTGCATGTGCTGCCGCAGGCTGGTGCCTGGGACGCGGCTAGCGATGTCGAAGCATTGTTGCACCTGAGCGGGCAGATCAAGCCGGCCTGGGTGGTGCTCGATGGTTATCATTTTGATGCGGATTATGAGGCCAGGATCAAGCGGTCGGGGGTAAGGCTTTTACGGGTGGATGATACGCCAGGTCATCGTTATTACGCGGATGCTGTTTTAAACCAGAATTACGGCGCGGAACGGATGACGTATTCGGTTGAGCCGACGGCGCGTGTTTTGGCTGGCCTTAATTATGTGCTTTTACGTCGAGAGTTTCGTCAGGCTGCGCGATTGGTCCGGCAGGGGAATGTCGATGGCCCCTTTCGTATTCTGGTGAGCCTGGGAGGGGCACAGGTTGCGCAGGCGCTTAATCGCCGGCTCGCAGCGGGTTTCGCCGGCATGGAAGACCGCAATCTTTCGCTGGTGCTGGCGGTCAGCCGGGGACAGACGGACGGGTTAATTTCCGGCGGGATCGTTGAGGTCAGGGTTGATACGGGAGATATGGCCCGGGAAATGTATCAGGCGGATATAGCGGTTGTTTCCGGCGGAACGACCATGTGGGAGCTGGTTTGCATGAATGTCCCGTTCCTGGCGGTGGCGTTGAACGAGGCGCAAAGGGATTATTTGCCGTTATTATCGGCTGACGGGCTGTGTGTCAATCTCGGATTTTATCAGGATATCTTGTTTGATCACGTTTGCCAGGCTGTGCTGGCCTTAAGGCAGGATCGGGAGCGAAGGGAGCAGATGGTCCTTAATTATCGCAGAATTCTTAACAGGGAGCGGATCGGGCAGGATCTTCTATCTTTTCTTGAACAGGGAGGCTCGATGACGGTATGATCAGTTTTGTTGATCTTCAGCAGGAGCATCTGGAGCTGGTTATGGGCTGGCGCCTCAAGCCGGAAGTGTCGCAGTTCATGTTTACGGATATCGAATGCGATCTGGAGAAGCAACGGCAGTGGTTTGCGCGGATTGTGCGGGACCGGACCTGCCGTTACTGGGTTGTCCGGTTTCAGGGTTTGCCGATCGGAGTGGTTAATCTGGCCGGGATAGATCCGGTTCATCGGCGCTGCACGGCTGGCTATTATATCGGAGAATCCGCTTACCGTAACATTGGGGCGATGATACCGCCGTATGTTTATAATCATGTTTTCAGGGACATGGGGTTTCGCAAGATCTACGGCGAGGTTATCGCCGGTAACGGGAATGTCCTTAAGATGCACGCTTTGCACGGTTTTCGCGAGGTGGGGGTTTACCATGAGCATGTTTACAAGGACGGTCGGTTTCACGACGTTGTGCTGATCGAGCTGCTGGCTGAAGATTGGTTAAAACAAAAAAGATATCAGGGGTATGTCGCGTCCTTAACTCAGGGGGGAACATGTTAAAACGGGCGGTCATTGAAGATCTGGTTATATTGTTAAGAGGTTTTTTTGCGACGCCGATGATCAGCAGTCTGGGGCGTCTGGGTGTTCTGGAGGAGATGCGGCAGGCGGAAAGCTTTTCGGCGTCCGCTTTCACCCGGGTCGCCAACACAAAACTTCTGGAAGATACGTTCCGCTATTTCGCCCGGCTTGGCCTGCTCGAGCGGGTGGACGGCTCCGAGGGGCATTACCGGGCTTCCGAGTTGGGGCAGGAGGTTTTCCGCCGGGCTAATTCTTTTTACGTCCCGCATTCCTATTTTGAATACATGCACCGGTATCACGATCTTATCCAGGACGGGAAGTCGGCGGTGGTTTGTCAGGTGGAGCGGCTGGAGAATGTGATCGGCAGCGGGATCACGCATTTAAGGTATTTCCCGCCCGCGGTGTCCTATTTGAAGCGCAAAGCCGCTTTTGAGCTGCTGGTGGATATCGGCTGCGGCGACGGGCAGTTTTTGACCTCTTTTCTTGAGGCGGTTCCGGATAAACGGGTCATCGGCGTTGATCTTTCTAGCGTATCGACGGAAACGACGCTGGGGAATCTGCGGACAAGGTTTCCGCAGACGGATGTCGCGACAGTGTGTTGTGATGCTCTTGATGTTCAGACCTGGAGCCTTGAGGTTCGGCGTTTGGCGGGTAATGCCCGGATTGCATTCTCCATGTGGTTTCTGCTGCACGAGATTTCCCGGAACCGGACGGATATCCTGGTTGATTTCTTCCGGCGGATCGCCATGGTTTTTCCCGACGCGCCGATTGTTGTTGGCGAGGTAGTACGCCAGAGTGAAGAGGTGTTGCTGGGCAATAGTGCCGCCAGCCTGATGCCCGAGTACCTTTTTTTTCATGAAATGTCGGGCCGGGGGAGCTTGCCCTGGCAGGGCTATCGCGAGGTGCTGGCGCAGATCCCTTATGAACTGGTGCAGGAACGGTTGTTCGACGAGGCGTCCGACAGCAGCGGCCAGAAGATTCCGAGTACCTTCGTTTGGTGTCTTAAACCTGAGGCGCAGGTTAAGGCGGCTGAGGTAAAGGAGCTTTGAGATGGATCTGATCGATAGAGAGTGCGCGGTCTGCCGGCAGGATGATCATGTTGAGGTTTTCGACCAGCCCACGGGTGCGATCATCGGGATCGGCGATATTGGTTATCATCACCGCATTCAGCTGTGCCGCCGCTGCGGGTTTGTTTTTGCCGCGCCGGTGCTCACCGAGAAAATGATCTTCTCCTTTTACGAAAAGATGTCGAATTATGAACAGCCTCAGCATCGGGGTCAGCGTCCGCAGCCGGAGATCGACCAGATCCACCGGTATGTACAGCTGATCAGCCGGCGGTTCCCCGAGGGGTTCAGGGGCAAGGCTCTGGATATCGGCTGCGCGACGGCTTACGGGCTTTCGCTTTTTAAAGCCCGCGGCTGGGACGTGCTGGGCCTCGATCCCAGTGCCCGGTGTGTGGCGTTATCAAAACAATGTTATGATGTGCGGGTCATTCAGGGGTTCTTTGATCCGGCGGTGCTGATACCGGAAAAGCCTTTTGATCTGATCGTGCTGTGTCATGTGCTGGAACATTTGCTGCATCCGGACAAAATGCTGGATGACTTAAACGGGTTACTTTCTGAAAACGGGCGGGTTTATATTGAAGTGCCTGATTTGATGAAGCCATACGCCCAAAAATGTTATTTCGGGTTTGAACATGTGAATTTCTTTACACCGGTGACATTGACCAATCTGGCCCGGGCCCATGGTTTTGCTGTCGACAGCCTGAGCACGTTTGATAACGGGCCGCAGATTTCTCCTTTTTATCCGGTGATTGGGGTGACATTGTCTAAGTCGGGAAAGAAGAGCGCGCTAAACAATGATTATGCTGATGTTCTGCCGGTGATCGAGAAATTTAAAAGCGGGTCTATGCGGCTGATGGCACGGTTACAGGCATTGATCAGCGGCATTATTGAGCAAACGCCCAAGGGGCGGCTGGCCCTGTGGGGAGCGGGTATTCATACAAGTCAGTTGCTGTCGGAAACGGCTTTGGGACAAACGCCCCTGGCGTGCATTTTTGACAATGACCCCAAGAAACGGGGAAGTTTCCTGCAGGGGCATCCGGTGGAGAGTTTTACCGGTAATATTGAAGATGTAAAAAAGAGGATTGATGCTATCCTTATATCATCGGAAGCGAGTGAGAACGACATTTATCAGCAGATCGGGCATTTAGAGGGGCATGGGATCAGGATATATCGGCTGTACCAAGAAGAGAAGAATAATGATAATATGGAGAAATGTTCATGACAGAAAAACGCGCCTTTGAATTGATTGCCGCATCATTGGAAAAACTGAGGAAGTCCGGGATGTTGTCTGCCGGCGCCGCCGTTAAGTCTGACACCATTTTGCTGGGGATCGGTTCACCCCTGGATTCGATTGGATTTGTAACTTTTGTGACGGACCTGGAAGAACGAGTCAGTACCGAGACCGGCAGGGAGCTTTATCTGGTTCTTAATGAGATTAATGAGTTCAATATTAATCAGCCTAACCTGAAGGTTGAAGCGCTGGCCAGATATGTCGTGACATTGAGCGCGAGGTGATGTGATGGGCGTTGACAATGACCGTCCGGTGATGGCGATTACCGGTACCAGCAAAGGGCTGGGCCGGGCGATGGCTGAATATTTTGTGGGCAAAGGGTATCGTGTGGCCGGCTGCAGCCGGGGGGCCTCGACGTTGACGATGGAGGGGTATTCGCATAGCCAGGTGGATGTGGGCGATGAGCGGCAGGTGCGCACCTGGGTTCGGCAGATACGGGATGAGTTTGAAAAAGTGGATGTTCTGATCTGCAATGCCGGTGCGGTGCAGTCCGCACTCTTGATGACCGTGACGCCCGATGATGTTTTGCAGACATTCTTACGCACCCAGGTTGCTGGAACTTTTTATGTTTGTCGTGAAATCTCGAAACTGATGATCGCCCGAAAGCGCGGCCGCATCATTACGGTCTCGTCACTCGGTGTGTCTTTGCATCTGGAGGGGACATCGGCGTATTCGGCGACCAAGAGCGCGGTGATCGAAATGACCAAGATTTTGGCCAAGGAACTGGCGCCGCTGGGGATCACCTGTAATTCGTTTTCGCCAGCTTTGTTCATGTCGGATTCCGCCCAGGCGATGGGTGAGGACTGGTCCAGGCGTTTGCTGGCCATGCAAACGATCAAGCGTACGGTGTCCATTGAAGAGGTTTGCCATGTTGTTTCTTTTTATGCTTCGCCGGAGAGCGGGAGCATCACCGGGCAGGTGATCAATATGGGGCTGGTTTGCTGAACATGTTGTCATGGGGGGCGGTCAGAATAATTGGCGAGTACGAGATAACGGTCATGGTGACGGATGAGCCATGGCTTGAGAATTGCTACCTGGTCCGGCATGTGTCTTCCGGCGAACTGGTGTTGATTGATCCCGGCTGGAATGCGGCAGAAATTGCCCAGGTTGTGCTGGCGCACGGCGGTAAGATCAGCGCGATCTGGATCACGCACGCGCATCATGACCATCTGGGAGCGGTCGGCGCATTGCAAGAGCGTTTTGGTGTGTCCAGTTGTATGCATCGCAAGGATGAACGTTTATTACGTCAGGCGGCTACCTACGCGCTGGTATTCGCTCAGCGTCAGATGCTTTCTCTTGACGGAGTGTTGTTATTCGGGGAAGATGCGGTGCTGACGCTGGGGGGAGAGAAGGTTGAGGTACTTGCGTCTCCCGGGCATACGCCTGGTGGCGTTTGTTATTGTTTTAAGGGTTTTGTGTTTACTGGGGACTCTCTTCTTTTTCGGCATATTGGCCGCACGGACACGCCGGGCGGCGACCGGGCGGCGTTGGTCGTATCGGTGGAGCGTTTGTTCGGGCTTTGCGTTGAAGATACGGTTTTATTCCCCGGTCACGGGCGTGCGTGGACGTTAAAAGAGGCACGGGGCTGGTGGCGGTCGGCAGGCGGCGAGCCGCCGGAGTACAAGTCTTTCGGCGGGATCTAAGAGTTTAAAGGTCAGGAAAATATGTCGGCAATGTTACAGGCAGGTGTCGGGGTGATCGGGGTCGGGAAATATGTGCCCGGTAAATGCGTGACTAACCAGATGCTGGAGGCATGGACGGGTGTTCCGGCCGCCAGGATCGTCGAGCGGATCGGCATCGAGACGCGTTATATTGTTGAAGATCATGAGACCGCTTCCGGCATGTCGGCTACGGCCGCCCGGGAAGCGCTCCAAATGTCGGGCATCGACCCGGAGCGTATCGCTCTTATTGTTGGGTGTACTTTTACGGGTGATTATGTTTATCCCGCCATGGCCTGTAAGGTTCAGGCGTTGATCAAGGCCAGGAATGCAGGGGCTTTTGACCTGATGGCTAATTGCACCGGTTTTCAGGTGGGCCTTACCGTTGCTTCGGACCGGATGACATGCGACCCGCAGGTCGAGTATGCCCTGGTTCTGGGTACGGCGCTGCAGTCGCGGTTCATCAACTGGAAAGATCCTGATTCCGCGATTTATTTCGGTGACGGTGCCGGCGCTGCGGTCCTGGGGCGGGTCCCGGAAGGATATGGTTTGCTGGCGAGCGAAATATTTTCCAACGGCAAGGTTTTTGATGCGGTACGCATGCGCGGCGGCGGGTCAAGCTATCCCCTGCGGCCGGAAAATATTCATCAGGGACTGCAATACTACGAGCTTAATGGCCTTGAGGTCTGGAAGCAGGTGGTGCAGTATCAGCCTGTGGCGATCGACCGTTCGCTGGCCAAGATCGGTAAGACGGTCCAGGATGTGGATTTTTTTATTTTTCACCAGGCTAATTTGCGGCTGATCGAGTTTTTGATGGCCAGGATGAAACAACCGATGAACAAAACGTGTGTTAATGTCGCCGCGATTGGTAATACGGCGGATGCATCGATCGCGATCGCCTTGTGCGATGCCGTGCAGTCCGGCCGCCTCAAGCGCGGCGATCTGGTGGTTATTTCCGGGGTTGGCGCCGGATTTACGTTTGGATCAACTGTCATGCGGTGGTATTGATCATGGCCTATCTTAAAGGTGATCGTGCGGTGCGCATATCTGATTTCGAGGCTATCAAGCTTGGCGATCAGATGTCGCTGGAGCATCGTTTAACGAATGAAGATGTTCAGGCGTTTGCGGCCCTGACCGGAGATTTTAATCCGTTGCATATGGACGCGGCATTCGCCAGGCGGACGCTGTTCCAGAAACCGGTTGTTCACGGCATGTTGTCTGCCTCGTATATTTCAACGATGATCGGGATGCTTTTGCCTGGCGGCGGCGCGTTGTGGATGAGTCAGACCCTGGAATTCCTCCGGCCGGCCCATGTGAATGATACGATCCGTATCCAGGCCACGGTACAGCAGAGATCGCCGGCCACACGCATTCTGGTTTTGTCCGTTGTCGTTACCAACCAGGCCGGGGAAGACCTTATTAAGGGTGAATCAAAGGTTAAGATTTTGCAGATAAACAGCGAGGGAAAAGCCATGAAGGGTGATATGACAAAAACGGTTTTGGTCACCGGCGCCAGCCGGGGAATCGGCGCGGCAACGGCCGAGGCGTTGGCGGCAGAGGGGCACGCGGTCGTGATCAATTATCTGTCAGCTGAAGACAAGGCGCTGGCCTTGGCCGAGCGGATTGCTCTTGCGGGCGGCCGGGCGGCGGCGATTCAAGCGGATGTGGCTGATCCTGCGCAGCTGAGGACGCTGTTCGCCAGCGCGGAAAAAATGTTCGGCCGAATCCAGGCGGTGGTTCATTGCGCGGCGCCCGGCAACGCCCCGCAGCCTTTTGACAAACTTGACTGGGAGTCTTTCGGCCGTCAGTTGGAGGTGCACCTTAAAGGCGCATTTAACTGCGCAAAAATGGTTCTGCCCGGGATGGTAGAAGCCGGCAGCGGCGATTTGATTTTTATCGGAACGGTTTACTCCGATGGAGTTCCGCCGCCTCAGCAGTCGCGTTATATCGTTGCGAAATCAGCGTTGGCGTCGCTGGCGCGTTGTCTGGCCGTAGAGTACGGCCCGGCGGGCGTCAGGGTCAATGTCGTGGCGCCGGGTATGACGGAGACCGACATGATCGCCGATCTTCCGGACAAGGTTAAAATGCTGACGAAAATGCAGACCCCTTTGCGCCGGCTGGCCGCGGCGGAGGATATCGCGGGCATGATTGCCTTTTTATTGAGTCCGGCGGCCCGGCACGTGACGGGGCAGACGCTGCGCGTTTGCGGCGGATCGGTCATGGGATAGGCGGCGCTTATGCATGCGGGACCAGACTCATGTCCGGAATTCATGGCGATGGTGGAGCTTGTTTCTGCCGGGAACCCTTTACAGAAGAAAAGGATTCAGCATTTTATTGGCACTCAGGACGCCGGCTACTGGACATTTGCCGAGCATGTTTGCCGGACGATCAACCGGTCCTTTTTGCGAACGCCCGGCGAGCGCGCGGCTGCGGCCGCGTCTTATAACCGCATGACCATGGATTTCCTGCGCGAGCAGATCCGTTTTCGCAAGACCGGGGTTTATCCTGTTACTGATGCCGGCGCGGCGCAGCAGTCCGTGTATAACCGGCCCGACGTGATGCGGTATTATATGGTGGGCCTTTTTTTGTCGTATCTGTTCTGGCCGAATCATTACGCCATGTTTTGTTTCTTCAGAGATTATCTGTCAGATTTGCCGGGGCTTGATGCTTATCTGGAGATTGCACCCGGACACGGGCTTTTTGCTGCTGAGACCTTGCGGCGGTTTCCAGCTGTTCAGGCGGCGCTGCTCGATATTAGCCCGACGTCGATCAAGGTGACGGGGGAGATTCTGCAGTCCTTTGGCGCTGCGTCGGATCGGGTCTGTTATATCAACGGAGATTTTTTGACGACGCCGATCGATCGCGGCGGGTTTGATTTTGTATGCATGGGCGAGGTGCTTGAGCATGTTAATGACGCGCCGGCTTTTCTTCGGCGCGCCGGAAGCCTGCTTTTACCTGGGGGAAGGATCTTCATGAGCACCTGTACCAATTCCCCGGCGATTGATCATGTGTATTTTTTTCGGAATATCAGCGAGATTCGTGCCTTAGTCCGTTCGGCGGGCCTTGAGATCGTTAAGGAAAAAGTCCTGCCTGCCGAACCTGTTTCTGAGGAGTGCTGTGAGCAGGAAAGAGTCACGGTCAATTACTGCGCGATCCTGAAGAAATCCGGCGGGCTTTTATGAGTGTTGCGTCATTAAACGCCGCGTTGGCGCGCTTAAAAAAAGATTCATCTTACGGCGCTTATGGCGCCGTATCCAGCGCGCTGGATCACTTCCAGGGTTTGGAAAAACCTTATTCCTTTTTGCGCGTGGCGTTCCTGCGTAATTTTACGCTGGATCCGCTGATCCCGGTTATTAAAGGCGAGGCCGCTTTGGCCGAATTTTTTCCTGAGATTTATCTTGGCGGATTCGACCAGATTCCACAGGATGTCTTTGATCCGCAGAGCGCGTTGTATCAGTTTAAACCCGATCTGATCTTTCTGCTCCAGTGGCTGGATCCGCTGGCTCCCGGCTTGACGGGAAGGTTTGCTTCGCTTTCTCCCGAACAAGTCGACGATGAGATCGCCCGGGTGCTGGCGTTGGTGCGTCAGTTCGTAACGATGATCAGACAATATTCGGATAAGCCGGTGGTGTTGAATAATTTTCCGCTGCCGTCGTATCCGGCAATGGGGATTGTGGATGTCCAGGTTCAGGCGGTGCTCACTCTTAACGCCGGTCTGCGGCAACTGGCAAAGGAAGTCGCGGATATTTTTCTGGTTGACATGATGAGTGTGCTGGCCAGGATTGGTGCCGAGAGGGGTATCGACGAGCGTTACTGGCAGGTCGGTCGGGCGCCTTTGGGGCCGGCGGCGTTGCTGCCGGTCGGCCGGGAATTCGGGAAGTTCATTCGCGCGCTTAATGGCCGTACCCGCAAATGCCTGGTCCTCGACTGCGATCAGGTGCTATGGGGCGGCATCGTCGGCGAAGACGGCCTTAAGGGTATTCGGATCGGCACTACTTTTCCGGGTTCCTGTTTTCAGGATTTTCAACGCGAGGTCCTTAATCTGCATGACCGCGGCGTGCTTCTGGCGTTGTGCAGCAAGAATAACGAGGCTGATGTCCTGGAGGTTTTCCGCTCGCATTCAGGCATGCTGCTGCGGGAGGAGCATTTTGCTGCCCGGCGGATCAACTGGGAAGACAAGGCGACCAACCTTGAGGCGATCGCCCGCGAATTGAATATCGGGCTTGACAGCCTGGTGTTTGTCGATGACAGCCCTTTTGAATGCGACCTGGTGCGGGAACGCCTGCCTCAGGTTGCGGTCGTCGAGCTGTCAGCCGAGTCGTGGCGAGCCCGGTCGCAGTTAATGGCCGGCGGGTATTTTGATGCCCTGACCTTTTCCGGTGAAGATCGCCAGCGCACCCGGATGTACCGGGATGACGCCCGGCGCAAAGTGTTGAGTGCGGCAACCGGAACGCTTGAGGAGTATCTGGCGATGCTCGGGATGATCGCCGGGATCGGCCGGGCGGGAGAGGCGGAGATTTCGCGGATCGCCCAGTTGACTCAGAAAACGAATCAGTTCAATCTGACAACCCAAAGGTATACTGAGGACGAGATCCGCCGGCTGGCCGGGGATCCTGCCGTTGACGTTTTCTATCTCCGGCTTCGCGATAAGGTTTCGGACATGGGAATTGTCGGGGTCGGGATTATCAAATATCAGGCACAACAAGCGCGGATTGATACTTTTTTGCTCAGCTGCCGGGTTTTGGGCCGGGAGGTTGAAAAGGCCTTTTTTTCGTGTATGATTGATGCCGTTCTTGAAAGAAACTGCCGTCTGGTTAGGGGGCAATTTTTGGCGACCGCGAAGAACGCGCCGGCCGCGGATTTTTATCGTCTTCTGGGTTTCGTGCCGGCGGCTGAAAACAGCCGGGGTGTTGATTGGGAACTGTCGTTGACCGGGGCTTTTCCCCGGCCGGCAATGATCGGGATTGAAGTGATCGAACCAAAGGAATAAACATGAAGATCAGTGAAGAAAGACTTAAGCAGGTTTTGGCTGATGTGTTCGGGATCGATGTCAGGCAGATCGGCAGTGCCACATCCGTTGATACGGTCAAGGAGTGGGATTCCCTGAAACATTTAAATCTGGTCCTGGCGCTGGAACAGCAATTCGACATCACCTTTACCGTCGAGCAGACCGTGGAGATCTTAAATTACCCGCTGATCAAGGCCGTGCTGGGCGAGCATGGTATCGAATTCTGTTGAGCGGCCCGGAGGATGATCACGTGAAAACTGGCGAGTCCCTGTTGCTTGATGATCCGGCAGCTGACGAAAGCGGCCGGCGTGAAGACTACGTTATTTGCCGGACATTTCGCCTTGGCTATTTGTGGCTGGTGCTCGGCCCGTTATTGTTTTCCAGACGACGCTTTGTTTTTATTTTTTTGATCCCGGGGGCGGAAAGCCGCTGGTGGCTGGCGGATGAGGGGATTTTCCGCCGCTGGTTGCGCTGCCGGATTCGGGTGGAAGAATGTCCGGTTGATGTACTGGGGATGACGGATGAGCACGGCAGCGCGGTCGCGATGCGCGCCGCGTACGAAACAGTTGATCGCTTTATCGATGCGTTTGACGCCGTTTATCTGGGGGACGGTTCCTTGCTGGGAAAATTGAAGGCCGGGCTTTCCGGCATCAGCCAGGATCTGCGTCTGTGGATCAATGCATATGTGAGCATGGATATTTTTGAGCCTTTGGTGCTGGTCAGTATTGCCGAGTGGCTTGGCAGCAATTCGGCCAGCCGGTTTCATGGAAAGAAGCTCCGGGTTATTGTCGAGGCAAAGAATTCATGGGCTGCCCTTATTCGCGGATGTGTCAGGGGTAAAAATATCGAGATTGTTTTTTGGAAGACCCGCAGGGCATTTAAAGAAGGCGTTTGTGTAAACACGGCTTACCAGTTTGCCAATATTTTGTTATCTTTGGGGAGGTCATTGTTTGGCAAGCCGAAAACGCTGCCGGAAAGTTCGGTTTGTTCTTTTCACGAGGGGCCGGCCAGTTTCACCGATCTGGACCGGCGCCGGAGTTATGCGCTGTTCTGGCTTCCGCCGTCAGGTATTGATCCGAAACGTGTCACGGTGTTCTCGTATGGTTCATTGACGCTCAGTGCGCCGGAAGTCGAAGGCGCCGGTAAGACTGGAATCCGTTTTTTTTCCTGCGAGGGTTTTTTCAGGAAGATTAATCCCTTGATGGAAAGGCATGTGTGTTCAGCGGGGGCAATCAGGGCGTTCATGGCCTATGTGGTAGAAAGCCTTCGGTTATTGTCTTGTGTCCGGTCACGGGAGGATTACCGGGTATGGCATTGTTTGACGGTCTTATTCTCCCGCTTACCTTATTGGGAGGATTTTTTTCGTGTTCGCCAGGTTAAGGTTTTTTTTAAGCCGGGGTCTTTCTTTAATCATTTGAATATTGCCGCCCGGCTGGCGGATGCTGCTATTGTGTCGTATCAGTCCTCCAACCATGTGCGGACCATGACGTGGCACGCGGAAAACTGCGATGCCTTTTTTGTTTGGGGGAAAGAACACGAGATGGCTTACCGTACGAAAAGAAGCCGGGTGAGGAACTTTGTCCAGTCCGGGTATATTTTTGACCATATTTTTGTGCCGTTGCGGGAACGCGCGGCGGCTGACCGAAAAGAGCTTTTTGGCGGCAAGGCGGATTTTATTATCAGCGTGCTTGATGAGTATTGGGCTTACCCTTTTGCCTTGCTTCATCTGGTCGGGATGAGGAAAGAAATGCTTTTGTTATATCAGAAGTTTTTTTCCTATGCGCTGGAGCATCAGGATGTCGGGCTGCTCGTCAAGCCCAAGCGCGAGGCCAATGAGCTGGCGTTAAGGTCCTCGCCCGAGACGGCTGGGGCGGTGCGCCGGTTGGAACAGGAAGGCCGTTTGAGGTTTCTTGAAGCGGAGAAATATCCCGCGCAGGCCGGCGTGCTTTCAGATCTGGCGGTGGGCCTATACGCTGATTCCACCGCGGCCTTTGAGTGCTGGCTGGCCGGGACGGGCGCGATTTCATATGACGTCATGAAGTTTCGGGGGCTTAATTCGTTATATGTGAAAGAAAAGAATAAGGTTGTTTTTGATGACCTGGGGCTTATGATGGCCGCTATCGATCAATGCCGTCGGGATCGGGTAGCGATCGGAGGATCTCTGCAGCGGCATGACCTTACGGCGCCGAGGGACCCTTTTTGCGACGGAGCAGCGCGGGAGCGGGTCGGGCTGTATATCCGCGAGGTGCTGGAAGGTTTTGATCAGGGGCTGACCCGCGTTGAGGCGGTTGCCAGGGCTAATGAGTTTTACCGGAAAAAGTTTGGCAATGACAAGGTCTTTGCGCAGGTTGAGCGTTGAGTGTTTAGGCTCGGAAAGGATGGCAGGATGCGCAGGATAATTGAATTGATTGCTGCTGAACTCAGGTTCTGGGTAATGGCTGTGCTGGAAGAGGTCCCCGGGGTGGCCGGGATCAAGGTGCGTGAGGTTTGCCTGCGGCCGTTCCTTGGCGCTTGCGGCGTTAAGCTGAGCATCGGCCGGCGTTGTTCGCTGTTGGGGCTGCGGAATATTCGGGTGGGGGATAAATTTATTGCCGGCGAATATTCAAAGGTGTATGCTCGCAAGGGTCGTATCAGCGGCGGTCATTGCCTGTCGTTGAACAGTAATGTGATGATCAGTGCGGACGTCGGGGGTGAAATTACGATTGGTGATCATGTGATGATCGGGCCCAATGCGGCGCTGTTGACGAGCAATCACGGATTTGATCGATTTGATCTGCCGATGAGAGATCAGGATTGCGTCTCAGGAACGATCCGGATCGGCAATGATGTGTGGATCGGCGCTAATGCGGTGGTTTTGCCCGATGTGCGGGTTGACCAGGGTGCTATTATTGCCGCGGGCGCGGTTGTGACTAAGGATGTGCCGGCTTATGCAATCGTCGGCGGTGTTCCGGCCAGGGTCATTGGCTCCAGGGATAAAGATTAAATAAAGGTAAAGGAGTCCTATGGGTATTCTGGTAATAAACCCTCCGATGATGGTAAACCGCAAGCCGACGTTTCCGTCGTTCGGGATTGATTTCATTGTACAGGCGCTTCAACAGGGAGGGTTTCAGCCTGAACTGCTGGATATCGACGCCTACCGTTATTCCCGCGAGCACGTGTGTGATGTGATCCGCCGATCGCCGGCCGATGTGATCGCGATCGGGGGGTTGGTTATGGTTTATCCTTACGTGGCCTGGCTGGTGCCTGAGATCCGCCGGATCAAGCCGTCGTGCGCAATCATTCTGGGGGGGCCGCTGGCGTCGTCGTTAAAGGGGGTTTGTTTTGAGAGGCTTGACATTGATTTTATCGTTATCGGAGAAGGCGAGGTCACGATTGTCGAGTTGCTCAAGGAGATTTCCGGAAAACGTGATTTTGCGCAGGTTTTGGGTATTGGTTATCGGCATCAGGGCAAGGCCGTCTTTACGGCGCATCGGCCTTTTTTGGCCAGCCTTGATCAGGTGCCGAGATTTGATGATACCCGTTTCCCGATGGATCAGATGCTGCAGAGTACCAACGGTGTTTTTCAGATCCATGTTCAGCGCGGCTGTCCTTCCAGCTGTACCTTCTGTTTTAATGCCTTTCGGGTGGTCGGCAAGAATGTCCGCTACCGTCCTGCAGTAAAAGTGGTTGAGGACATGGTTTATTTCCAGAAGAAATACGGCGCTAAGATTAAGTTATTTGCCTTAACGGGCGAATGTATCACGATGTCCAAGGAATGGGTGCGGGAGTTCTCTGGGGCGTTGATCAGCAGCGGGCTGAAGATAAAATATCGCGTTACGTCCCGGGTAGATACGATTGATGAGGATCGTTTGAAATGGCTTAAGGACAGCGGCTGTTATGCTATTTCATTTGGTATCGAGTCCGGCAGTGAGAAGCTTCTCAAGATTATGAAGAAGAATGCCACGCCTGAAAAAAGTTTGCGTGCGGTTCATTTGACGAAGAAATATTTTGATCATATTCAACCTTCGATGATTCTGGGTTATGTCGGTGAAGACCAGATAACCTTGCGGGATACCGTGGAGTTTAGCAAGCGTCTGGGAGTCAAGCCCCTGCTTTGCCATGCGACCGCGTTTCCGGGCACCGAACTCTATGAGATGGCTAAACAGCTTGGCCGGATCAAGGATGAGGGCGCGTATCTGATGGATCTTGATAAAAGTTCGATCCTGGACAAGGGATTAAATTTGACGGAGATGCCTGATGACGAGGCGCGTCAGGCGATAGCCGACGCCACCCGGGAGATCGAGAATTTTTATTTCTGGTATGATCTGGTTCATTTGAAATTTATTGATTATATTGTTTTTACATTCCAGGCGGAAGGTATGGGCGTATTAATGGCCAAGATCGCTAAGCGGTTTCGCGCGCTTTTCCTGAAGGGCGGTCAGGCATAATATGAGCCGTGTGTTGCGCATTATTCCGCCCCGTGGAATAGCCGGCAAAGGATCTTTCTCGCTGACGGCCGAAAAAATATTTTTTTTGGGCGATGATGAAGCGTTGTCATGGCTGCAGCCGTCAGGCTTAAATAACCGGCTGGCAGGGTTAGGCCCTCTTTTTGACCAGGAGTTGTTGTCTTTACGGAATAATCTGATTGAGGCGCTGGCCAGGTTGAACCGTGCCAATAATTCGTTTTCGTGGTGGGGTGGTCAGCTGGCTTCTAAAAGTTCAAGCTCACTCCCGCTGGTCAGGCTGGCGGTTTATT
Source organism: Candidatus Omnitrophota bacterium (assembly GCA_002753745.1). Taxonomy (GTDB): domain Bacteria; phylum Omnitrophota; class Gorgyraeia; order Zapsychrales; family Fredricksoniimonadaceae. The sequence goes on from PEAR01000021.1 coordinate 15,320, forward strand.
ATTTTTGTGGTTTAAAGCTGCTGGAAGGCTCCTCGGGACAGGTGGTTTTTGTGGTCGAGAGTCCCGCCCTCGCGCACATGCTTGGCGCTGCGGCCCGGCGCCAGGGGTGGCAGGTGAAGATATCTTTTCCGCCGGAGCGGGTGGCGGAACTTTTAACGTTCATGCGCGGACAATTTATCAGGGTCAGGCAGACAGCGGTTTTTTTTGTCAAAGCATTTATTCGCAGGGCTCAGGCCCGCGCCTTCAGAAGCTCTGGCAATCCCTTTGAGGGTAAAGAAAACAGGATTTTGTTACGCAGTTGGGTAACGGAAGGGAATTTCGACAGCCAAGGGAACGTGAATGAGCGGATTTTCGGCACTCTTGTCGAATGGTTGACAAAGCAGGGGTATGCTGTTTATTACTGCCCGATGTTTTTTAATATTAAGCGGCCGCTGACGCAGGTGTATGGTTCTTTGTTTAATAGTTGGCAAGGTTGTTGCCTTATCCCTGAACATTATTTAAAATGGTCAGACTATGTCAAGGTTATCGCAGACGCGTGGCGCTGGGCAGCCTCTGATGATCTGACGTTTAGGGTTCTGGAAGAGGATCTTGGTCCTCTGCTGAGGGAAGTAACAGCGGCGTTTCCTGTCGATAGCGCCTTATGCGGGCTGAATCTGGACGGGCTGATGTTAAAATGCCTGTCAGCTCGTGGCATTGTTTTTGAGCGGATCATCTATCCGTTTGAGTGTAATGCCCCGGAGAATCAGTTTATTCTTTCTTTGCGGCAATGGTGTCCGGGTACCCGGGTAATCGGGTATCAGCATACCACATTTTTTGCCAACCAATTTGCGTATCACCTGGCCAGGGACGAGTGGCAATACCATCCTTTGCCGGACAAGATAATTTGCAGCGGCAGAAAATATCGGAAGCTTCTGGAAGCGGCCGGATTTCCCGGCGGGCTGCTGGTGGACGGTCCCAATCTGCGTTTTAGCAGTGTTTATCAGGGGGATGTTCACGAGACGCGGGACCGTATGGCCATGCCGCCGGCGGTTTTGGTGGCGTTGACGTACAGTTATTCGATGGCGGCAGATGTGTTGGCCAAGGTCGCGCTGGCTCTTAAAGGAACGGGTGTCAAGGTCTATATCAGGAGTCATCCGTTGCTGGCAAAGAGCGCTCTTGAGCGGCTGATTGTTATGTCAGGGCTTGTTGATTATCAGTTTGCCGACAGCGGTACGTTACAGGTTTGGTTGTCAAAGGTTAAGGCGATGATAACCACGGGCGCCTCGATTACAACACTGGAGGCTGTTGCGGCCGGCGTTCCGGTTATCCGGGTCGTTCCGGATGCTGTCATTCATTACGACGCGCTGCATGAGCCGGAATATCCTTTGGCCTGTGTTCATAACGCCGACGAGATACGGGTTCAATACGAGCGGGCGGATGAATTATTGACGACTGGTCCCGGGCTTTTCGAAAAGTTTGGGGTGCTCGTGCGGCAGGAATATTTTACGAAACCCTGTGAAGAACTATTTAGGACTTTTATTGAGTGTTGATGGAGTCAGAAAGATGACAAAAAAAGGGAAATATTTAATGCCTGCGGCTCTTCATCTGAAAAAGAACGGCCGCTTGGTCGGTTCATGGCTGACGATCGCCAATGCGGCTGTCGTTGAGATCATGGCAGCGTGTGGTTTTGACTGGATGGTTGTGGATATGGAACATAGCCCGATCGGAATTGCCCAGGCAGAGGAGATGATCCGTATTGTGCATTTATACGGGTTGCCGGTTTTGGTGAGGGTGGGTGAGAATTCACCCAATCTTATTAAGCGGGTTCTGGATTGCGGTGCCAGCGGGGTGGTGGTTCCCATGGTCAATTCTAGTGCAGAAGCCCGGAAAGCGGTAGCGGCGGCCAGGTATCCGGTTGGCGGGTTTAGGGGGGTCGGGCTTGCCCGGGCGCAAGCGTACGGCAAGGCATTCAGTGAGTATCATGCCTGGGCCAGGGCCAATGTGTCGGTGGTTATCCAGGTAGAGCATATTGACGCCGTTAATGATCTGGAGCAGATCGTGGCGGTTGAGGGCTTAAGCGGGGTGATTATTGGCCCTTACGACCTGTCGGCGTCGATGGGACATCCTGGCAAATTTGATCATCCCGACGTTCGTGAGGCGTTCCGCCGCATTGCGGCGGTTATGAAAGGAAGCCGGATTCCTTTTGGTTTTCATGTGGTCGATCCCGATCCCGGCATCGCTTCCCGTAAATTTGCTGAAGGATATTCTTTTTTGGCTTTTGGGGTTGATTTTGTATATCTTGGCAAGAGTTGTGAGGAAAAGTTGGCCCAGCTCCGGTCGAAGGTTCAGGCACGTTAGGAAAATTATGTGTGGATTTCTGGGGGTCTTTAATCAGGGTCCGGTTCAGCAGGCGCTGTTTGCTCAGAGCCTGTCGCTGCTGGCTCATCGGGGGCCGGATGATTCCAGGGTCAGGCTTTGGAATGACGGGGCGCTCGGTTTTGTCCGTCTGGCCATTATCGACCTGACGTCCGGCGGAGCTCAGCCGATGACTTTGCCCGATGGGAAGATACATGTGGTTTTTAACGGTGAAATCTATAACTATCGCGGGTTACGCCGGCAGTTGGAGGCGGAAGGTGCGCTTTTTGCCTCACAGACAGACACCGAAGTTATTCTGCATGGCTATCAGCGGTGGGGGCGGCAGAAATTGCTGCAGCGGCTCGAGGGGATGTTTGCGTTCGCCATTTATGATGAAGTTAAGGGCTGCGTTTTCGCGGCCCGCGATCATTTCGGCCAGAAGCCTTTTTTTTTCCGGATTGATGGCGGCGGGGGTATTCTTTTTGCTTCGGAGATCAAGGCGATCCTCAAGTATGGCGGTCGGGCGGAACCGGATTTTCATGCTGCGTTAAATCCGTTATTTACGACGGGTGTCTCACCTCGCGGGAAGACAATGTTCAAGGGTGTGTCGCAGCTTGGCGGCGGCGATTGCCTGTTGTATGATTTTAAACGGCGGTCGGTCGAGGTGACCCGCTATTTTCGCCCGCACGATCTGGTTTCTGAAGCGCTGTTCAATGAGCTTTCCACAGCCAGCCCCGGGCAGCTTGTTTCACGCTATGAGGATACATTTCGCCAGGTGTCGCAGGAGCATTTGATCAGCGATGCTCCTTTGGCGAGTATGTTTAGTGCCGGGGTTGATTCCAGCCTGGTAACGGCGTATGCCTCGCGGTTCCGCCCGCTGGATCTGTATTATTATGAGTCCGGCGTTTCTGAGCATGAACATTTCCCCCGTTATTTTGCGGATAAGTTTAAACTGCCTCTGCGGGTCCATAAGGGCAATGATCATGAGTATATTTTTGACCTGCCTCGTCTGGTCTATTATTTTGAAACTGTTCTTAAAGAGGATGCTTTACCGCTGGCTGCGTTATGCCGGTTTGCCCGCGCCGACGGTATTAAGGTTCTGTTGACCGGCGACAATGGTGAGGAGCTTTTTGGCCAAACGCATCAGGTTTCTTTTGCGATCCGGGAGCAGCTTTACCGTTCATCGCTGCTTCGATTTATTGTTAAAGCTCTTAACCGGATCTATCCGCATCACTGGCTAAGGTATCCCGAAGACGATCCCCGGGGGACTGATTATCTGGTTCTTCCGCCGGGAGCGAATTTTAATGAAGTGCCGTTGAATTGCCTTTATCATGCCGGCGAGCGTTTGCCCGATTGGAAGAGCTGCCAGGAGGCCTATGCTTTTATCAAGGATCCTCATGAAGCGGTGGTTCAGGCCTATATGCTGGATGAAATGAATTTCCGTCTGCAGCGTCATTTGCTGCGTTCAGACCGATACGGGATGATGGAGTCGGTGGAGTTGCGTACGCCGCTGGTGGCGCTCGCTTTGGTGAGGCTGGGGCTGAATACGCCGTTACGGTGGCGGCTGCGGCGGCCGCGTTTCGGTTTCGGAAGATACGAGAAGAAGGCGATCCTCAAGCAGATGTTGTCCCGTCAAGGGTTACCGGGTTGGTATGTTCACCGGACCAAGGTGGCCACACCGTTTGATAGTCGGGCTCAGTTTATTGAATTGATAAAGAAATGGGAGCTCAGGGAATTGTCGGGTTTCTTAAAGGTCGATGCGCTGCTATTGCGCCGGGCGGCGCTGGAATCTTATGATCCTGAGCTCTGGCGGATCCGTGTTTCATTTATTATGATGGAGATCCTGTTGAGGTTGTTTGTCCGCGGGCAGACCCCGGAAAATATTTCTGATGAGTTTCGCGGGATATTAGGTTTTAATCTGAAGAAAACGGCAAAGCGGAGCTAACGATGGCGGATCTGGCAAGAGTAAAGGCGGATAAACAGGCAATTGAGAAAAGATTACGCGATGAGATTGATTATTGCCGGGAGTCCTGTCGGGAGGAATCGGATCCTCTGGACTTGTGGACCAGCCGTATGCCGGAGTCGTTCAAGAAACTTCTGCACGATGATGGCCGGTTGAATATGGATGCGATCGAAGCTTTTCGCGGGCAGAAAATGTTTGTTTCAGAGCTTCCAAACTCACCTTCGTTGTGGCCGTTGAACTGGCTAAAAGGCCGGCTGCGCGGCGAGCGCCGTTATTGCCGGGAGCGTCTGGAGATGATGCGCCAGACCGGAGACATTAACTATCTTTCCAAATATCCCCTGGAGCGCGCGGGCCAGCCGAATTTTGTCACGATGGGCGGGCACCGGTTTAACGAGCGCTGGACCAGGCATGTCAGGTATGTTCGTTTGTGCCGGGAGCATCTGGATGATTACCTCGGCCGGGCCCAGCCGGCGGTCCTTGATATCGGGGGAAGTTACTGTTTGTTCGGCGGCCTTTTGAAGCGGGAGTATCCGGCGGTTCGGGTGGGTGTGGTGGAGTTTCCCGAACAGCTTATTCTGTCGTACTATTATTTAGCGACGATCTTTCCCGAGGCCAGGATCAATACGCTTAAAGAGGCTAATCAGGCCAAAGTTATTGACCAGGCGTTCGTCAGCAGATATGATTTCCTGCTTATTCCCGCTCATTGTTATGCGAAGATTGCGCCGGGCGTTTTCGGGCTTATCACGAATTTCAATTCTCTGGGGGAAATGAGCGAAAAATGGTTTCGGTTTTACGTGGATTCTCCGGTCTTTCGCGGGGCGCCGTATCTTTTTACCTTAAACCGGTTTCATGCGCGGCCGACGTATCCGACGGATATTAATATCCTTGATTATCCATTGCATGAATTTAATCGGCGGCATTTTGTGATATCGCCCCTGTTTCTGGCATATTATGAACCGTGGGCCAAATTTTTTTACAAGCAGGTGTATTTTTCATCGCAATTTTTCGAGTTTATCGGACGAAGGAAATCATAAGAGGTGAATGATGAATGTCGGCGACAGTATTCAAAAAGGGCGCGCGAACTGGGATTTTGGGGGAGGGGTGCCGGATAGTTTTGTCCCGCATATTAAAAAATCTGTGCCTTTGTACGAGGAGGGCCATGAGCTTATCTGCTATTTGAGCGATTTTTTCTGTCAGAAGGACAGTGTCTGTTACGAGATCGGAGTATCAACGGGAGAATTGCTGTCAAAGCTGGCAAAATATAATGCCCAGAAACCTGAGATCCGCTGGGTTGGTATTGATCGTGAAGAAGCCATGATCAGCAAGGCGGTCCAGCATTGTGTGGACGTCAAGAATATCACGCTGGTTCATGATGACGCGGTTACGTTTGATTATGAGAAAGCGGATATGATCATCGCGTATTATTGTGTGCAGTTTATTCCGGAGAGGCTTCGTCAGGAATTATTCAACAGGATCTATGATCGGCTTAATTGGGGCGGAGCATTTGTTTTGTTTGAGAAAGTCAGGGCGCCGGATGCCAGGTTTCAGGACATGATGACATCGCTGTACACTGATTATAAATTGCGTCATGGCTTCTCCTGTGATGAGATTGTGGGGAAATCGCAAAGTTTAAAAGGGGTTTTGGATCCTTTTTCCACAGAAGGGAATCTGGGATTGTTGAAAAGAGCCGGATTCAAGGATATCATGACCGTTATGAAATATGTATCTTTCGAAGGGTTTTTAGCTATCAAGTAGAGATCGGGGACAGGGTATGACGGCAGGTGTTGTGATACCGGCGAGAATGGCTTCAAGCCGTTTTCCGGGAAAGCCTTTGAAAAAGATTCTTGGGTTAACGATGATTGAGCATGTCTGGCAGCGGGCCAGGATGTGTCCGGGCATCGATCGGGTGGTGGTCGCGACGTGCGACCAGGTTATTCTGGATGAATGCCGGCGTATCGGCGCTGAAGGCGTTATGACATCCGATAAGCATGAAAGCTGTGTGGATCGGGTAGCTGAAGCGGCGCGTCAGTTGCCGGTCGATGTCATCATTAATTTACAGGGAGATATGCCTCTGGTTCATCCGATGTGCCTGTCGGCATTGACGGCTCCTTTTAAGGATGACCGGGTATTATTTACCGATATGATGGGGCCGATTCATGATCCTCAGGAAGAGTTAAGCGCTAATGTCGTCAAGGTGGTGGCCTCCCCAACGGGAGATGCCCTGTATTATTCCCGCGAGCCCTTGCCTTCCCGGCGCAAGGTTTTGTCCCGGATCCCGGTGGTGCGGTATAAACAGTTGGGGATCAATGCGTACCGGAAGCATACGCTGGAGCTGTTTGCCGGTTTGACGCGGACTCCTCTGGAAACAATAGAGTCGGTGGATATGCTTCGGCTGCTGGAAAGCGGTTATCCCGTGCGGATGGTTGTTTTTGATCATCCGTCGGTGGGCGTAGATACCGATGAAGACCTCAAGCGCGCGGAGAACTTGATGCGGGCGGATGATTCTTATAAGAAATATGCATGAGTGAATGGATGGTGATGGGCATGAAAAAGGCGTTTAAGATTTTATTGTTATACCCCAACGGAACACTGATGAATCCACCGCCGATTGCGATCGGTATTTTTACGGCGCTGCTGCGCGCTGAAGGTTTTGAACTGGACTTGTTTGACACGACTCTTTATCCTGAAGAGGGATTGCTTTCCGACCAGGCCAAAGAGAAGAATTTACAGGTCAAGCCTTTCGATTACGCCTCTCGCGGCGTGTCCGTCAGGACGACGAGAATGGAGGATGATCTAAAGGCCAAGGTTTGTGCGTTTGTCCCTGACCTGGTCCTTATTTCCATGCTGGAGTGCACGTACAGCCGTTCCCTGCAGATGCTGACGGCAATGAAAGATGTCAGAGTCCCCATCATTGCCGGAGGTGTTTTCCCTACGTTTGCGCCGGAGCTTGTGTTGAAGAACCCGGGAATCACGGCGGTCTGTGTTGGTGAGGGGGAGCGTCCTGTTGTTGAGCTCTGTCGCCGGTTGTCCCGTGGAGAGCCTATTTGGGACGTTGATAATCTTTGTTTTATCCGCGATGGGGCCCTGGTGCGCAACAAGCTGGCGCCGGTGATCGACCTTAACACTCTGCCGATCCCGGATTACAGCCTTTTTGAGCCGGAGAGGTTTTTTCGCCCCATGGCTGGCAAGGTGTACCTGACCGTGCCTGTTGAAACCAACCGCGGCTGTCCGTTCGCCTGTACTTTTTGTAATTCGCCGTCAATGGTTAAGCTTTACCGTACCAATGACTGCGCTTTTTTTCGAAAAAAGAGCATTCCGGTGATCGCCGCCGAGATTGAGTACCTGGTCAAGATCTGGGGAGCCGAGTACGTTTATTTTACGTCGGATAATTTTTTGATCGGCTCACAGGCTGAGTTTGATCAGTTTATCGAATTCTATCGGAAGATACGTCTGCCGTTCTGGATTCAGAGCCGGCCGGAGACGGTTACGCCTGAGCGCATTGAGCGCCTCAAGTCGGCGGGTTGCCACCGGATGTCGATGGGTCTGGAGCACGGGAATAACGATTTTCGTATCAAGGTACTCAATAAGAAGTTCGATAATGCGACCATGATCAAGGCTTCCCGCATCATTGCTCAGGCAGGGATTCCCTTGACGGTCAATAACATGATTGGTTTTCCTGGCGAGACCAGGGAGCTGATTTTTGACACGATCGAGTTGAACCGCCAAATCGTCAGCGATTCGATGAATTGTTCAGTATTCGCGCCGTTTCACGGTTCACCACTGCACCAGGTGTGTATTGATGCGGGATATATCAAGGACGATCTTATCCTGGGCTCGGTGAATACCGAGGCCCCGTTAGACATGCCGCAATTGTCACGCGCTGAGATCCAGGGCATGCGTCGGACATTCGTGTTATATGTGAAAATGCCTAAAGATTACTGGCCGAAGATCAAAAGGGCCGAGATCCTCGATGCGGAGGGCGACCGTCTTTTCGAAGAGTTGCGAAGCCTTTGCCAGCGGCAGTTTGTTTAGGATATATGCATAAAACCAGCGCGTTATTGAAGGTCGGAATTATCGGTTATGGGAAGATCGGCAGGATCCGCCAGGAATGTGTCCGCCGGA
>PEAR01000202.1 GCA_002753745.1 Candidatus Omnitrophota bacterium
CGAGATGTTGTGGTCGATCTTCGGTTTGGTGACGGGGCCGGTGACATGGATATTGATCAGGCCTTCCGTCGGGTTGATGGCTGAAATGATCGCCTGTTCGCTGGTGCCCCCGGCAATGGCAGTTGCTTCGGCCCGGGGGGTGACGTTCATGTCAAGGGTCATATCATTGAGGTCGATCCAGCCTTCGGCGATTAAGGATAAGGACGGGCCTTTCAGCGTCAGGTCATTGGTTTCAACTTTTCCGTCAGTAATGGCCAGTGTGCCGGTTTCATCGGTAATGCTGAGGTTGCCTCCTTTAAAGGTGGAGGAGAGGATACCCAGGATCGGGCCGTTAAGGATCGAGTCGGATCCGGCCCGATAGCCTTCGGGGAACTGGGTGGATAATGTGCCGTTCAGGCTTTTGGCGCCGGTGGCATTGGCTTTAAGGCTGCCGGAAACAGAGAGCATGCCGGACAGGCGCTGGTCTTTGAGCGGGGTGTCTTTCTTCAACGCTTCCAGATTGGTGCGTTCAAGCTTGATACTGCCGTCGAAAGGAAAGTTCGGCTTGACCAGGTCGACGCTGCCGATGATGTCCAGATCTCCTTCGTAAAGTTTGGCTTTGATTTCCAGCGGCTGCAGCTGGCCGTCAAGCTGGGTGGCGTCAATGATCAAATTCTCGATCGTATAACCCATCACATTCAGGACCGGGGTTTCGATCTTGACCGTGGACTCCAGGTGCGGCCAGTCAACCGGATTGCCTTTGACATGGGAGGTGATGGTGAGCATTCCTGCCAATTTCAGAGGCTCAACCTGTTTTGCGTAATCGGGCGCCATCTTGGGGATATCTTTGAGCGAAATCCTGGTGGTAGTCGTGATATCAATGGTCGGGGTTTTACCCGCCGGGATACGGATCTTGCCGGCAGCTGTGACCGAGGTGTCGAACCAGGTGGTGGTCATACTTTTTACCGTGATCAGGTCATCGGTTTTCTTGATCTCGGCGTCGATATTCATGTTCTCGGCTTTGATCTGGGTGGCCACCAGCGGGTTGGCAAAATCTTCCAGATAGCCATTAAGGGTATACGTCTTCTTCTGATAGTCCAGGACCAGATTCTTCCAGGTGAGCGTGGGCGCATCAAAGATGATGGTGCCGCTGAGATTGTTGACGGCCTGTTTCATTTTGCTGCTGTCGATATTGATTTTCGTTAACGTGGCCGTCGCCTTGACGCCTTTGGTGGCTAATGTTGCGATCTTGCCCTTGACCTCGGCAGAGACGTCCACATTGCCGGAAAGGGTTAAGCCGTTCTCCTTGATGATTTCCGGGATGACCTTTTCTGCCAGGGCCAGATCGATGCCTTTGGCCTGGGCCGTAATATCAAGTGTCGGGTCCGTCAAATGGTGAATGGTGCCGCCGGCATTGATGTCAGCGCCGAGGATCGACAGTGAAATGTTCTTGATCAGCGCTTCATCGGTGCTGACCTGAACGGTTCCCGTAATGTGGCTCGCTTCCCCGATCATGGGCAGGCCTTTGAGGGTTCCGTTGTTGAGTTGAACACTGCCCTCGTAGGTCAGTTCGCCCTGGCCGGCCGGGGGGATCACGGCGTGGATTGCGATCGCGGGGGCCCCGTTAAAACTCATGCCCTGGGGCAGGGAAACAGCCAGCGTGTTAAAAATAGGGCGGGCCTTGATGTCGATGACGCCCTGGTTGAGTTCAACCGCGGCGCCGGGGGCGCTTAAAGCGGTTTTAACACTGATACCGTTGGCATCGGCAGAGATATTTTTGAGGCTGATGTCGGCTTTGGCTGAGATTTTCGTGCCGGTTTGGGAGGCTGACAATTTGGCTAGCGAGATGTCGCCCGATGCTTTTTGACCGTCGTTGATCAGAGCGTTGAGTCCTTTGATCTCGGCATCGGTCGCGAGGTTCCAGTTATTGTCTTTCAGCGAGAAAGTTGTTCCCGTGGCTTTGATGGCGGCGCTGAATCTCTGGCCATTGTTCAGGTCGATGGCGGCGTCGGGCAGGGCAATGGACCCTTTGACATTAATGCCGGCCTTATTGAGTGTCAGGGATATTTTATCGAGCTCAAGGGAGCCGCGGGCATGGATACCTGGCACCGGTTCGGCGTCGATATTGTTCAACAGGGCGCTGGTGGTAACGCTGATGTCGCCGTTGACGATCTGGATGACAGCATTGGTTTTGGCAATGGTGAGTGTTTTAAGCGGGATCGTGATCCCTTCGGGTACAAAGCGCAAATATTTTTCGGTAATGATGTTTTCCAGGTTAACGCTGGCCTTGATGTTCCGGTCTTTCATGCCGACGCTGGCGTCGAAGTTGAGCTGGCCTTTGGTCGAGGGGATCCTGATATCGCCGGCCAGGTGGATGCTGCCGGTCAGGGACAGTGAGCCTTTGATATTGATCGGGTCGATCATTTCTGTAAAGTTGTCGCCGCCGACGAGGTCGGTCACTTTGATGCGGGCATTGTTGATCGACAGTCCGCTGATGACCACGTCCATGGGGGCGTCCGGGGCCTGGCCGGGTTTGGCTGTTGGCGCCGGGGCGGCCGCTGGTACTCCGGGTTTGGGTGCGAGCAGGTCGGAGAAATTCCAGTCATGGGCATTGAACCGGATGACGCGAGCGGAAAGGTTGTCGATGCGCACGGATGGCAGGATGATCTTTTTTTGCAGTAAAGCCGGAAAAAGCACCTGGGCCGAAGCGCGGTCGAGATGAATAAAGACCTCGGCCGGATTTTCTTTGCTGTAGATCGTGAAATTATTGAGCACAAAGCCGTTAATAAGATTGAACTGCAGGCTGTCGAAGCTCACCTTGCGGTTGAGAGCGTCTTCGGCGGCTTTAAGGACCAGGCCTTTGACCTGGACAGGCAGCAGAACTTTGTTAACATAGAAAATGCCCGCGCTGAGAATGACCGCGATGATCGCCAGTATCAAGAGTGTTTTTTTAAGCATAGGTGTCCTTTGCAGATAGGGTGAAAATACGTTTGAATATCTTAATCAAATTAATGTAATCAGGCAAGGGGTTGTGCGACCAACCGTCGAATCTAAAGAATAATAATTTAACAGGAGGATTTTATGTCAGTACTTGTAGGGAAACAGGCACCGGATTTTACGGCAGTGGCGGTTCAGGAAGACAGGGTGATCGACCAGTACAAGCTTTCATCACTTAAGGGAAAACATGTGGTGCTGTTTTTCTATCCGCTGGACTTCACGTTTGTTTGTCCGACGGAGTTGCACGCTTTTGCGGAAAAGCAGGCTGAATTCACCAAGCGCGGCGTTGAGGTGGTGGCCGTAAGTGTGGATTCGCATTTCAGTCATTTGGCCTGGCTGCGCACGCCCAAGCTTAAGGGAGGTATTGAGGGCGTCAAGTATCCGATCGTTTCCGATATCAATAAAACTATTTCGCGGGATTATGATGTCCTGGTTGAAGGCCGCGGCATCGCGTATCGCGGGCTTTTCCTTATAGACAAGCAGGGAATTGTTCGCCATCAGGTGGTTAATGACCTGCCGCTGGGCCGTAGTGTTGATGAGGCATTGCGGATGGTTGAAGCGTTGCAGTTCTTTGAGGCCAATGGCGAGGTATGTCCGGCCAACTGGCGCAAGGGCGAGAAATCGATGAAAGCCAGCCAGAAAGGCCTGGAGGAGTTCTTCGGGAAATAGTCTTTTTTAAAGAGTTGTTAAGCAAAAAAGCTCTTGTCCG
>PEAR01000022.1 GCA_002753745.1 Candidatus Omnitrophota bacterium
GTTCATTCAGGCAAGGCATGACGATGGATAATTCACACGAATCATTTTCGGACATTTTTTTGATCTCTAATGAAACATTACGCCAGCGGCTTATTAATCAAAACGGAATAAACCAAAAAAAAACCAGCCACCTTTTGATATCTGGTATTTGATGATCAAACTATTTTTAATTTATAACACATAACGAATTTGATACCAACATGTTTTACAGAACATTGCAAAGGCTCCCTTGCGCCGATCAAATTAAAAATATAAAGTATTCTGCACAAGTGAAAGAATATCGCTAAAATTGGACTATGGAGAATCAGGAAACAAAAATACTGATCATAGCCGGTGAAGAATCCGGTGACATGCGCGCCGCGCCCCTGGTGCGGGCCGTCAGGAATTACGCGCCGGCGACCCGGTTTATCGGCATTGCCGGTGACCGCTGCCGCCGGGAAGGTGTGGAAACTTTTGCCGACATCCGCGACCTGGCCGTAATTGGTTTTGTTGAAGTCCTAAAGAACTTTTCCCGGATCAAGAGGATCTTTGACCTAACCCTGCAGAAAGCCAGAGAAGAAAAACCCGCTATCGCCATCCTGGTTGACTATCCCGGCTTTAATCTGCGCCTGGCCGCCGAACTGAAAAAACTCAACATCAAAGTTATTTACTACGTCAGCCCCCAGGTCTGGGCCTGGAAAGCATCGCGGGTGAAGATCATAAAAAAGGTCGTGGACCGCATGATGGTCCTTTTTCCTTTCGAAAAAGATTTCTATACCAAACATCAATATTCGGCAGACTTTGTGGGCCACCCGTTAATGGACGAAGTCCATGCCGGCACATCTGCCGCTTTGTTTAAAAAATCACTCGATCTCGACGCCAAAGCACCCGTCATCGGGCTTCTGCCTGGTTCCCGGAAAAATGAGATCACCCACTTGCTGCCCATGATGTACGCCGCCGCCGATCTCTTAAAAAAGAAATACCCGAAAGCGCAATTTGTTCTTCTCCAGGCCAAAACAATCAGTGATGATCTGCTCAATAAATATACGCACCTGACACCCGACAACCTTAAAATCACCAAAGAATATTATAACGGGCTAAATATCACCGATTACTGTATCGTCGCTTCAGGCACCGCTACCCTTGAAACCGGCATCATGGGTAAACCCATGGTCGTCATTTATAAAACTGCCTGGTTAACATCATTCATCGTACGCCTGGTGATCAGGATCCGGGATGTATCGCTGGTAAATATTGTGGCCGGGAAGAGAATTGTAGCGGAATTGATCCAGCAGGATGCGACACCTGTCAAGATCGCCAAAGAGATCGGTCTGCTGATCAATGATTCAGAAAAGACTCAAGCCATGCGTCGGGAACTAACAGCCCTGCGGACAAAATTGGGAAATCCCGGCGCCAGTCAGCGGGCGGCCAAGATCGTGCTGGAAGAGATCACTAAACTCCAATCCTGACCTTAAACACCAGCTTTTTCACATCACTGGGCGCATTCTCCGGTGAGCAGCAGGGGCGGTGTGCCTCCCCTGGAAAAAAAACAGCAAACTCGCCGGCCCGCACCAAGGTCCTGGAAATATCTTTCCCGGCCTTAAAAAACTGACAGTCCTTGCTGCTGTCATATTCAGTCAAGGCCTCAAGGACATCAACAGGGGCCGTTTCCATGATCTCGGCTCCCTGCACTACATACTGCAGATCCATATAAACACGATGCGTCTCGAATTTACCTTCGTCGGGATTCTTGGTGCGGTACGACGACGGCCGTACAAAAAGATCGCGGCCGTTGATCTCTGTTTCCGGCACAACAAGTGTCACTACATTAGTAGCCGCCAAATACCTTGCAATTTCTTTGCGCGATGGGACATTATAACGGCCAAGATTGTTGATATGATCGACAATCATCGAGTTACCAGCCTTTCTTTCAATACCAAAAAATTCCTGTCCGAAGAAAGAATATAGTCATCCCTGAACTTCCAGGGCGTTGCGCCGCGTTCAAAAGACGAAACATCCAGCCGGTCCATCAGCTTTCCATCCTTATACGAACGAAGCTTCAATCCCGCTTTCTCAAAGATCGGCCACGAGCCGGCCAGATCCCATAAATGAACCTTGGCCAAAGATCCGCAGCCCCGGCCGATAGCAGGCCAGCAGAATTCACAGACGGCCGTCGCCAAAACAATCACGCGACAATCCTTTTGCAACCAGTTGTATTTGAATAAAACATCATCAGATGCGATAAAAACCGAGCGATCGGTCAGCTTCTCGTCAATAGGAATGATCGGGAATTTTGTTTCAGCTGCTGAAAAAGGGTCTTTGACAAAATAAGCCGCCAGGCCGTCACAGTAAAACATCTCGTTTAAAGACGGGAAATAAACCACCCCGAGCCACGGCCGACGGTCCTTTATAAGACCGATCGAAACACCGTAATAGGGAATCCGGTTGGCATATGCCCGTGTACCGTCAATAGGATCCAAAGACCAGATAAAAGGATGCTCATCGAGATAACGGTCATCAAGATATTCTCCGCGCCGGGGATCTTCCTCATCAATCATCGCGTGCCCGCCGGACTTCATCAGCGGTGCCAGCTTCTCGGCCGCCAGGGCTGAAATGCGAAGATCGGCCTGGGTGATCACCGAAGAATCGGCCTTGAGATCAGATTGCCCCGAATTGATCAGATCAAGCGCAATACTCCCCGCTTCTTTAACGAAACCAAACATCAAATCAAGAAATTTTCCGGCCTGCGGATCACTCATATTTCACCAACCGCCGCTGAAGGGACCCAACCGGTCCGTCCGTCTGTCCGTTGTACCTTCAACCAATCTCCGTTGGAATGAAGAGCTTTAATCTCGGCGCCTTCAGGAACCTTAAAATAAACTGTCGCCTGTTCCGATGGCTCAAAGCGGGCGTCGGCCGGCTTGATGGCGACCGATCGCCCATGGTTATCGGATAAATAGCTGATAAAAGCTGCCGTGACATAAATACAAGCAACCAGAGACGCCCCTGTAAACAGCAAGACCCTTTTCATCGGCCAGCCTCCATACAACAGACCAAGAAAAATTAGCCCCGTCAACATCCAGACAAAAGCCGTCAGCCATTTAAATTCTCCGACAGACAAAGACATAAAAGGCGCAACCCAGCGACTGACCTCTTTTTGCTGTTTCTCCGATTCATACTGCTCAACAGCCTGACGGGAGAAAACCAGATTGGCCTTGATGTCAGCATCCCGAGGCGCCAAACGCTGGGCCCTTAAATAATTCAACATAGCCGGCCCCAGCTTGCTTTGCTTGAAATAGCTGTTCCCCAGATTAAAATAAACCGCCGCACTTTCAACACCAGTTTCTTTAAGCAGCCGCTCGTTCAACTCCACAGCCGCAGAGTAATCGGCCTGCTGATATTTCGCCACGGCTTGGGCAAAAAGGTATTCGGGATGTCCGGCGAAAGCTGACGCCGTCAAAAGAATCCCGATCAAAAATGATAATCCCGCAGCCCGCCTCATTTAACCCTCCGTTCAATCTCATCAAGAATATCTTCCATATCAAAGAAACTGCGCTGCATTTCAGGAACACTGACCGAAGCAGAGGCGAACCTCGCCCTTTCAGCAAGCTCACGCAATAGCTTGAGGTCCGCAATCTTTTTGTTATTGACCTTTCTCACAGACAAGACATTCTCAATTACAGCGAATTCAGTATTCCCGGCCTGAACATTGAATTTTTTTTCCAGATAACTGTTTAAGATCTTATCCAATCCGGCAAAAAAATCTTTTGCCCCGCCTTCGACCATTAATGGCTTAAGCCCCAGCATTTCCTGTCTGGCCAAGCGTAACGCCGCACTGCGACGGGCAAAACAGGGATCATCCGACAGTTTGCGCCGGTAAAGATAAATACCGAACAGCGCACCCCACACGTTCAGATAAACCACCATAACCAGTAAAAGAAGACCATTACGCCCAGCCCAGTCTTTCTTCCTGACCAACTGACCAGAAATGTCTTTGACAAAAACGATATCATTCCCCAGGTTCTCTTTTAACAGCGAAACCGGACGATCAGCAAAGCCAACGGCCTGGAACTCCTGCCCCTTGTCCATAGGCAGGACGTCAACCGAAAACGGCCCGCGCGTAAGTGTCGTGTATTTCCCGGCTGATGTATCAAAATAACTGAATGAAATGGCAGGGATCTCGATCGTCCCGGATTTGAGCGGAATGATCACCTGCTCAAGCGTCTTCTGGCCATCGGCTACCTTGATCTGCGGATCATAGGCTTTAAACCGATCATCCTTGAAATCCGGCATTTTAACAGCCTTCAGAGATCCTGTCCCGCTGACCGTCATTTTCAGGGTCACCGGATCTCCTGCTTTCAACTTTAAAGGCGCCGCCGTCACGTCAAAAGCCAGCATCCCGACGCCGCCAGAGAAATCCTGCGGTTTGCCGTCCTGGGGCAGCGGATTAACCTTTAATGGAAAAGGCCGCGAGGTGATCGTGATCGGTTTTTTCTGATAGGAATTAAAAAAGTTGGAAAAGAACGCATCATCAAAAACACCGCCGCCAAACGGATTGCGCTGGACATTGTTCTTGATCAGAAGGTTCCCGGAGATCGCCGCCGGACCAATGCTAACTTCCCCTTCGTGCGTAGGCGTTAACAAGGTGTCGAACTCCACAACCTCGAACGGCTTCCCGTCAACCGCTTCCTGATACTGTTTAGGATGGGCGAACTCGGACAGGACAAAACCTTCTTGATTGATCTGGGGCATGGATATGTCCTGAATCGGCAGTTCCCGGACATACAGCTTGATCACCAAAGGTATTTCTTCATTAACATACGTTGACGCTTTAGGGATCGACACCCTCATCTGGACACGGTCCGATATCGCCTGAGAATCAAGCGCGTTTGGGTCTTGCGCCGCAGGGGCAGAACCGGCGGGCGCAGCGGATGCCGGAACAACCTCCACAATAAGAGGGCGGCTCTGATAAGTCTGCCCCTTAACCTGCACGGCAACAGAAGGGATCGTGAATTTGCCTTCCTTTAGGGGAACCAGCATGTAAATAAATGATTTAGCCGAAGAATATTCACCGTTAACGACCCGAATCTGTGTCGAAGGACCGACAAAACGCGCTTCAAAGCCATCGATCGGCGGTAATGCGATCTGCGCCAAGTCCTGGCTGCCATGCAGCGTCAGGGTCAACTGGGCGGCCGTCCCCATCACCACCCGGTCGGCATCAAGTGCTGCGTCGAAGGAAACATCCTCGGCAACAGCCAAAAATGCCGACGTTAATACAAGACAAACCGAAAGAAACAACATGCGAATTCTGCGTGTCACGGTCATTGTTTTACCAATCCTTCGCAACAGGACGCTCCTGATGCTGCTCGCGTTCTAATTTCAACATCCCTTTAGGCTGCTCATTCTGGGCAAAATCATCCAGGAGCATGTTCGCTTCATCCTGAGATAATATATGACCCTGTTCGCCTTGTCCAGCGGTGCCCTGATCTTTCGGCGTCTTATCATCGCCCGGCTTGGACTGCTCCGCGGCCTTCTTCTCCTGGTCCGGCTTTTTATCATCAACTTTCTTTTCATCAACTTTCTTTTCATCAGCTTTCTTTTCATCAGCTTTCTTCTCGTCAGATTTGTTCTGATCCTGCTGGTCTTTTTTGTCCTGCTGAGACTGGTGATCGTTTTGTTTTTGCTCTTGTTTATCTTGCCCCTGTTGATCCTTATCTTGACTAGAACTTTTTTTATCCTTGGAATCGCCCGACCCGTTACTTTTCTTTTCCTTTTGCTCTTTTTTCTTTATTTCAAGGCGATTAAGCTCTTTCTTCAAAAAATTCAGGTTCCGCTTAACATCCTTATTCCGTTTGTCTTTAGCCAGGAGCTTCTCATCATAAGCAATTCCTTCTTTTAGATTTTTTATTGCCGTATCTATATCTGTATTCTCAAGCTGAATTGCCTTTTCATATAAAGCATTTCCCAAATTATATTGAGCTTTACCAACAAGCTTCTCATCCTCGGCAAGAAGCGTTTTGGTAAATGAATCAACAGCCTCATTGTAATTTCCGATTTTATACGCCGCCACGCCCCGGTCATAATTGATCCGCGGATCATTAGGCGCCTTGACTGCCGCGGCTTCATACTTATCGAACGCAGTCTTATAGTCCGCCTTGCGATAAGCCGCATTACCGGCATGCACTTCAGCTGCGCCCGGGTCAGCCATCGCCGATGACACTCCAACAAAAGTCAGAAGTATTAAAGAAAAGATGATCCTATTCATATTTCCTTCGTGAAGAAATTACCGTTTCCGCCAGCAAACATAGCAAGGCGAGCAAAAGCGGATATTCAAAATGATCATGATATTTCTTTTCCACCCGGCTTTCGATATTTCGCTTCTCAAGGTGAGACAGCTGGTTCTCATAAAGATAATCAAGCCCGAACTCAGCCCCGCCCGAACGCACATAAGCGCCGCCAGTCGTCGCCGCCAGCTCCTTTAACAATGACTCATTCAAACGGGATTTGATAAAGTTCCCGTTAGCATCCTTTACAAAATCCTGATCCCCGTTTTCCTTAAAAACCCTGACCAGCTCACCCTCCCGGGTGCCGATCCCTACCGTGTAAATCCTTATCTTGCGGTCGGCTGCGACTTTTGCCCAATGAAGCGGATCGCCTTCCCAGTTCTCGCCATCCGTCAGGATGACCAGTACTTTGTACTGAGCCGGCACATCTTCATAGCCTTTGAGGCCTTCCTGAATCGCCTTGCTGATATCTGTGCCGCCGCGAGGTATCGTGGAGGTGCTAATATCGTCAAGGCTTAATAAAAACCCGCTGTAATCCGTCGTTAAAGGACACGCCAGAAACGAACTGCCGGCAAAAGCGATCAATCCCACCCGATCGCCCTTAAGCTTCCTGACCAGATCTTTCACGGCCAATTTGGTACGCTCAAGGCGGTTGGGTTTTACATCTTCAGTGAGCATGCTTTTGGAAGTATCGATGGCAATAAAAATATCCAGCCCCTCGCGCCGAACATCCATCCACTCAAAACCCCATTGCGGCCGAACTAACGCCAGTACCGAAAAAAATAGGACCAGCATCAGCAGCACATCCTTAAGAATATGTTTGCGGCGTGAAACACTGGCGGCTACATCAGGCATCAAATGCTTATGCACAAACCGATTGATCCGGCGCCGGCGCATTTTGGCCAGCCAGTACAGAACCAGGGCCATACATGCCACCAGAAAGAAACCATTGAACATGTGGGGAGCTGCGAACATATCAGGGGATCCTCAAAAAAACAGTCCGGCTTAACAAAACTTCAATAAGCAAAACCAGCAAACCCGCCAACAGGAACCGGTCAAAATGTTCATCGTACAGACGGAACCCGGTTTCATCGATCTTGACTTTCTCCATCGTATCTATCTGGTCATAAATGCCTTTTAACTCGGTCGTATCCGTCGCCCGAAAATACGCCCCGTTAGCCGTACTGGAGATCTTTTTCAGGATATCTTCATCAATGTCGATCTGAACATTCTGGTAAACTGTACGGCCAAACATATCAACGGCAGGATACGGAACCAAACCGCGGCTGCCTGTCCCAATCGTGTAAACACGCACGCCTTTCGCTTGCGCGGCTTTGGCCGCGGTCAACGGGTCGATCTTGCCCGCATTGTTGATCCCGTCGGTCATCAGGACCACCACCTTGGATTTTCCTTCTACATCTTTTAACCGGTTAACGGCAGACGCAATGGCCGATCCGATCGCTGTCCCGTCCTCCATCAGCCCGAACTTGACCCGGTCCAGATTACTCTCAAGCCAGGCATGGTCGGTGGTTAACGGAGAAACCGTATACGGCTTTGATCCAAAGGCGATCAGGCCGATACGGTCCGCCGGACGTTTACGAATGAAATCGTGCATAACGCTTTTTACCACATCCAGACGGCTGGCCCTTTTGCCGTTGAGGGTAAAATCTTCCGCCGCCATGCTGGTCGAGACATCCATCACCAAAACAATATTAATGCCCATGGCCTGATGCTGCGCCTCCCCTAATGGGCTCCGGGGACCGGCTAAAGCCAGCATAAATAAAGCGATCGTGATCAATCGAAGGAAAAAAGGCATTCTGGAAAAACGCACCCGCCAGGAAACCTTCAATCCCTCGACCAAAGAACCCGACGAAAAAAGAAACGACGGGCCCTTACGGCGCCAGCAAAAAACAATAACACCCGCCAGCACAAAAGGGATCAAAATCAAGACCCAGGGTGACTTAAAAATCATGATGAGGCCTCTGCCGTAACCGGACGCGTCGCCTCAACAAAACGGCGGGCTGAAGCCAGCGCCTCCGCCCGATCATGCGCAGACGGCGCAAAACGCGCAAATTTAACCATATCGCTGATGTTTAAGAAATTGTTCAAAAAATCCTGATGCTCCGCCGAAAGTGCCGGGGAATGACGCAAGCGTTCCATGAATTCTTCCGTGGTCATCTCGGGCGCGCGAATACTGAACCTGGCTTCAATATACTCACGCACGATCCCCGAAAGCGTAAAATAAAACATTTTGATCTCTTCTTCCCCTACCGGAGACGCCTTTTCCAATAAGGCTAAAGCGGCCAGAGCTATTGCCCACGGAGGGATCGGCGGAGTAACTGGCGCTGGTCTCATAGCTCGTTTACGAATAAAGCGAATCAAGACCCAGACCAACAGCGCCACGGCTAACGCCGCGGCCACATAGAACAGCCACCACCAGTCACCCGGCACATCCACCGGTCCGTGAATATCTTTTAAACCCTGCTCGTTCACCTGGCCCTCTTTTGTCTCATCGCAAAGAATTTAACTAAATGATCAGCGAAAGACCCTGCGGTCGAAATATCAATATGGTCCATATTCAGCGATCGAAACGCGTGCGTCCTGCGCTCAACCCGACCCAATCCGCGGGTCTTGTACTCCTGGCGCAACCCGGCATCAGAGCTGTCCACCGTATAGGAGCGGCCGGTCTCGGCGTCCTCCAGTTCCAGCAAGCCGCAATCAGGCAGCTCCATTTCCCGGGGATCATTGAGGGTGACCGCGATCACATCATGCCTTTTATTTGCGACCGCCAATGCTTTTAAATAGCGAGGTTCTCCACCAGCCGGGCCATTAGACAAGAAAACCGCTGGTTCAAAAAAGTCCGAAATAATAAATGTCACTGCCTTACGCGTCGTTACCCGGCCCATGAACTCCATCGCCGCGGCGATATCCGTCCCTTTGCCTTTTGGCTCAAAACACAGGATCTCACGGATCAGGCGCAGCACATGACTGCGGCCCTTGCGCGGGGGAATGAATTTCTCAACTTCATTAGTGAAAAAAATGAGACCGATCTTGTCGTGATTGCGGATCGCCGAGAAAGCCAGCACCGCGGCCACTTCAGCCGCCAGCCGGCTTTTTAACTGCCGGACACTCGCAAATCGGCAGGAACGCGAGGCGTCCACCAAGACCATCACGGTCATTTCGCGTTCTTCGACAAATTTCTTGATATGGGGAATGCCCGTACGGGCCGTCACATTCCAGTCGATCGAACGGACATCGTCGCCAGGTTGATACTCGCGAACTTCATCGAATTCGATCCCGCGGCCTTTAAAAACACTCTGGTACTGGCCGCCGAACACATCCGTTACCAGACGGTTCGTGGTGATCTCGATACGGCGGACATTCTCTAAGATCTCTTTGGGTATCATCACAATCCTCCAGATCATGTTCCCTGTTCACCCTTTTTAGGGAACCTGGATTTCCTGGAAAATACGCGTCACCAGATCTTCAGAGGACTTGTTCTCGGCTTCAGCCTCGTAGGTTGGCACAACGCGATGACGCAGCACATCCATCCCGATCGATTTCACGTCCTGCGGGGTTACGTAACCGCGGCCGTTCAAGAACGCGTAGGCACGTGACGCCATGGCGAGGCTGATCGTCGCCCGGGGTGATGCCCCGTACTGGATCAGCGGCTTAAGATCTGCCAGATGGTAATTCTCCGGCGAGCGCGTAGCAGAGACAATATCCACGATATACTGTTCGATCTTTTCATCCATGTAGATCTGGTCGACCACCTTGCGGGCATTTAAAATATCATCAGGGGTAACCACCCGGTTAACCACAGCAGTGCGCTGCGAGGAGGCCATGCGTTTAAGGATCTGGAGCTCTTCCCCTTTTGAAGGATAAGTCACCTTGACCTTGAGCATAAAACGATCCACCTGGGCTTCCGGCAGTGGGTACGTGCCTTCCTGCTCGATCGGATTCTGCGTGGCCATAACCAGAAACGGCGCATCAAGTTTCATGGTGCTGTCACCAATTGTCACTTGGCGTTCCTGCATCGCTTCAAGCAATGCGCTCTGCACCTTGGCCGGCGCACGGTTGATCTCATCTGCTAAAACTATATTGGAAAATACCGGTCCCTTTTTTACCGAGAACGAACGCGTATTCTGGTCGTAGATCAGCGTGCCGATCAAATCCGCCGGCAGCATATCCGGGGTGAACTGGATGCGCTGAAAACGGCACTGCAGCGTGTCGGCAAGCGTTTTAACTGCCGTGGTCTTGGCCAGGCCGGGAACGCCTTCCACCAGCACATGCCCGTCGGCCAGGAGCCCGACCAACAAACGCTCCATCAGATATTTCTGCCCCACCATGACCTTCTGTGTTTCCATCATCAAGGCGGAAACAAAGGCACTTTCTCGTTTAACCAGTTCATTAAGCATTGAAACGCCGGTATCCATATCCTTATCCTCCTCCCAAAAAATTGTTCTGAATATTATACCAAAAATCTGAAAACTAAATTTCTCCCTGATCATACAAAGCAATAACCGCCTGCACCACCTGCGGATCAAACCAGACGGCGGCATAGTCCCTGATCTCTTTGATCGCCTTTTCCTTGCTAAAGCCCTTGCGATAAGGCCGGTCGGACGTCATGGCGTCATAAGCATCCGCCGCCGCAATGATCGCCGCGATCAGGGGAATATCCTTGCCCTTTAAGCCGTCGGGATACCCGCTGCCGTCGAAATGTTCATGATGATGCCGGACACCGGCAACACAACCATCGAAATCACGGATATTCGCCAGGATCTCCGCCCCGCGTTCGGGATGCGTACGAATGATCCGAAATTCCTCGGCTGTTAACTTGTCCTGTTTAAGCAAAATAGATTCAGGGACTGCGATCTTGCCGATGTCATGCAACAGACTGGCAATGTACAAATTCTCAAAAAATTTAGGCGTCGCCTGCGCAAGATTAGTATCAACCATTTTACGGGCGATCGCCACCGCATATTTAGTGACCCGTTCCGTATGGCCGTGCGTATACGAATCTTTGGCTTCAATAGCTGACCCTAAAGCGATCGTCGTCTGGATAAAAAGATTGCGGCTGCGGTCAGCCTCTTTCTTCAAATCTTCAAAAAGAAGCGCATTGCGGATGGCCATGGCCACATCGGAGGCGAGTGCCGCAAAGAAATCAAGTTCTTCCTGCTCCATCTTGGTGCCGTCCTTTTTCTCGCCAAGCAAAAGGACCGCCAACAGCTGATGCTGATAAAAAGCCGGTACGCAGGCCACGCTATTTAGCATCGGCATATGTTCACTGACCTGGTGCAGCAGATCCCGGGTGCCGTTAACACCCTCGATCACGCTTTCGCGCCAAATCAGACGATTAATGTCGTCGGCCACCAGCGCATGGCGATTAGTGATCAGGTACTTGTATTCTTTCTGGAAAAAAACCTTGATCAGAGGATGATCACGGTCGAAACGGATAAAATTCTCCGGGATCCGCTCGCCGGCATCGCCTCGGGAAACAGTCAAAATGTAACTATCCTTGGCCGGTTCATACAGGATCATGCCCGCGTGAGACAAGTTGACTTTCCGCACGATCATCCGCACGAGAAGCTTGATCAGCAGCACATGATCATGGATCATGATCATGCCTTTGCTGGCAGACTCCAATTCCTTCTTATAATCGATCCTGGCGGCTAACATGGTCATGGTGTAATGTGCGAAAAAACAACCCGCTGAAGTTCCTCAAGCACTAGTGGTTTATGGATGAATCCCAAACTGCCCAGGCTGGCTGATTCCCGAATAATCTCGTCGTCCTCGGTGCCGGAAACCATGACGACTTTAACCCTGATATCCCGGCGGCGCAATTCACGCAGAACATCCACCCCGCTCATCCCGTCCATCCGGACATCCAAAAGAACCAGATCGGGAACCCCCTGCGCGATCAGGTCAAGCGCCTCGCTCCCGTCGGCAGCGGTTAATACTTCTATCCCGCGCTTTTTAAAAAAACTGCGGGAAAACTCCCGTACATCGAGCTCATCATCAACAACCAATATTTTAGGCATAAAGTCCTTCTCGAAGTGAACAGCCAGAGGTCTGCGCGATACAATTCTAATTATAAGCAACTACAGGTTAATGCAATAAAAAAATGGAAATCTACATTAATTCTTTTGCCACAGCAAGAGTCAATGTCATTGTCGTCCCTGACAAATACGTCGATTCCACCTCAACCCGCCCGCCATGGAGTTCTTCGATGATCTTGCGGATCACATAAAGGCCGAGGCCTGTGCCTTTTTTGGCGGAGGCTTTGGTCGTAAAAAACGGGGTGAATAATTTATGCCGGTCCTGGTCTTTGACACCAATGCCGTTATCGGCAAAAATGATCCGTACCTGTTCTCCCACCGGCAGGATGTTAACGGACAGCACCGCTTTATAATCAGGATCCTTGCCCTCGGTTTTGCGCTGCATCATGGCATCATAAGCATTATCAATGAGATTAAAAAACACTTCTTGCAGCTGCGTAAAATTCCCGTGAACCATAGGGATCGACGGTATATCATAGGCCTTAAGGATCTTCATCTGCCCGACCTTGATCTTAAACTGCACCATCTCATACGCCGCGTTAAAGACCTTGTCGATATCGCACGGTGCCTGGCCCTCACCGCCTTTGCGGGTATATTTCATCAGCCCCTGCACCACTTCCCCCCCGCGGGCCACATTGTCCTGCAAGCGAGTCAAAGCGTACGTTAATTCCTGCTCGATCTCCTTTAAGGCCGGCGTATCAAAGAGCTGGCGTTTGATCGCCAGGGTATCCTGCATGTCGCCGGCAATAAAACCCATGGCGTGAAGACGATTATTGATCTGATGCGACAACCCGTCGGCCATGGTGCCGATGGTGGCCATCTTCTCGGCCTTAAAAAGCTGTTCCTGGGTACGTTTCACATCATCGTAAAAAAGAGCATTCTCAATGGCCAGTGCCGCCTGGTTAGCCAAAATCGTAAAGACCGACAGTTCATCCGTGCTGAACACTTTACCGCTGCGCTTTTGACCCAGTACCACAAACCCCACCAGGCGATTCTCGATCATGCTGGGCACAACCAGTTCCCCCCGCAAAGCCGAAAGCTCCCGGCAGATCAAGGACTCATCCTTTTTCCCCAGGTCTTCCCATTTCTTTCTTTCTTCATCGGCCACCACGGGCTTGCGGGTTTTGATCAAGGCCTCCGCCAGAGCCAAGTTAACCGGGAAAGTCTCCGGCACCGCGGCCGGGTCCCGACTTGAAAGGACCGCGCCCAGCAAATATGTCTGGCGCGCTTTATCAAAAACATAAACCGCGCTGTGCTCCACCCTGACCGCGCGCGTTAGAATGCGCACGATCAGTTTTAATAATTTGCGCAGATCCTTGATCCGCCCCATACCCGCCGAAGCCTGGATGAGCGTTGCCTGATACCTCCGTTGTTCTTTTAAAAGTTTTTCCTCGGCCTTACGGTTCAAATAAAAATAAATGAACGGTCCCACCGTGGCGAGGAAAGCCATGGCGGTCAATGCCCACAGGTGTTCTTTAGGATATTTATAGATCAATAAATACGGCAGCCCCAGCACCAGCGCGTACACCACCACAAAGATCCCGGCGCGCGTAAAGGCAATACGAAGATCAAGCATCCGGTAGCGGATGATGGCATAGGCCACAATAACGATATAGAGGGAAATAAAAATATTGCCGACCGGCAGCACCTGGATATTAAACCATAACGGATAATTTGTCGCCGCACCTCCCCAGCCGATGACGGTGGCCAACAGCAGATACCCGGCCTGCCGCCGGCGATTCTGGTCGGCAGGGTCCAGCATCGCCCGCAGCAGTTCTACGACACTCCAGCCGGCGTAAAAAAGCCAGATCAACAGGATCGGCAAAAATATTTCTCCCGCCGTGGGCCAGTAGCGAAAAAGCATCCGCGGGCGCACATTAAGGACCGCCAGTTTCGTGAAACAGAAATAACTTAAAATCCCTGCCAGCACATAAGAAGCCACGATCAACCAGCGGAATTTTTTAGCACGGTTGAGAAACGAGAGGATGTGGTGAAGATAACAGATCGGAATGAACACCGCGCCGGCCATCAAGGCACGGCACCAAAACAGAGCCTCAGCGCGCGCATGGCTGATCTGCCAGAGAAAATAACACAGGCTCCAGGCGCCGACGCTGAGCGTAAACAATCCGAAGCTGATATGCTTTTCATTGCGCCGGTCGCGAAAATATACCAGCAGGCCCAAAGCGACACTGGCAATAAAATTTATTCCCGCCCCAAAAGCCCAGAAAGATATCATTGATAAAAAACGCAGGCCCGCAATCATCCTTGCGGGCCTGCGTCCCGGAACGGATTAGAATTTATACGTTGCTGTCAGCAAGACCAGATTGGTCCACTGACTGTATTTGCCATCTACAGATCCACCAACACCATCGGCCACACCGTTTTTTATAGAGCGAGTATCATAAAACATCGCGCTGTACGCAAGATCAATCGTCAACGCTTTGGTCACGTCATAACCAAAGCCCGTTGCGATCGAATGCGAGTTAGCATCAGGAACGCTGGGCGACCAGGTATCCTGCGGAACAGGGCTCTGATGGAAATAATAACCACCTCTAAGACGCAAACGATCTGAATATTTATATTCAGTTCCTAACCCAAGTGACCAGGCACTATGCCAATCACGATTAGCAGGGTTACCTGCATTTAAAACTGCCAAACGACTGGGATCAGACTCATTAGGGAAAACCATCGCCTCTTGTTCTATGGACGACCAGTCCATCCAAAGAACATCCGCGTTTAATGTTAACTTTTCTGTCGGCCTGAAGCTATACCCAAGGTCTATGCTTTGAGGCAAGGTCGCTTTGGACGTAACATCCGTTTCATAAGAACTACTACTAAAATTGCCGCCGCCATAAGCGGCCAAGCCGTTATTATTCAAATTATCTAAATGAACTTTACCCCCATAATTATGATGAATCTCGCTAACATACTGAATCCCGATTTGATGCCGATCATTAAATTTATATAATCCCGAGAGTTGAAATCCGGGAGCAGCATCATTTCCTTCGAGTTTAAAATTAGCGTCAGAATACCCCCCTCCAAGTAAATTCTGATTAATCTTTCTTTCTTTGATCGCTTTGGAATCATCGATCACCACACCAGCACCAAACGATAACTGTTCCGTCAACTTATACGCTCCAGTTATATAATAATCATGATTCTGCATCGTTGTCTGCGTGGCCGCATAACGGGCAAATGAATCCTGCGCCCAATTCGTGCCCAGACCCCACGACGAGGTTGCTCCTAATCCAAGAGCCACTTTTTCTCCGACAGGAGAAACAAAAAACATGCTGGGGATCAAAAAGCTATCCTGCTGCATCTTGGTCTTGCCTTTAACATCTGAATTCTCGCGCCCCTTGGGCTGGACCAAAGACAGGTTAACGGACACTTCCGGCTTTTTCAGCTGGATCATGCCTGCCGGATTGTAATAAACGGCCGACGCATTATCCGCCAATCCCACAAAAGCACCGCCCATCGATAGAGCGCGTGCATCCGGCACTTCCACCTTAAACCCGCCGGACCCCGCCGCGAACGCCGACGAACAACACGCCGCCATCAGCGCTACCGCCAACAATAAAAACAAACGTTTACCCATACTTCCTCCCTTGTAAACAATTATAGAAAAATGACTACAATTATTCTATAACCTAAATTATGAGAGAAAAGCAAAAATTGATATTTTTTCAAAAAGTCAGGGAATTTATGTCGTCTGGAGTTTGACAATTCGACACATTTAAGGAAGGATCGATCTTGCGGACAAGACCTTTTAACACTTTCCCCGGCCCGATCTCGACGATATCCGTGATGCCCTGGGACGCCAGAAACTGAATAGACTCAACCCATTCAACCGAGGAATAGATCTGCCGGGTGAGATTAGCACGCACGTCTTCAGCGGTTGCCTGAGGCTTACCGGTGACATTGGTGATCACCTGAATATCACCCATTTTAAACGCCACGCCGGCCAAAGCGCCGCTGAACTTTTCTGCCGCAGGTTTCATCAACGATGAATGAAACGCGCCGGAGACATCCAGCGCGATCACTTTGCGGCAGCCGGCCGCGGCCAGAAGCTCGCTGGCCTTCGCTACTCTATCCGCAAGGCCCGTGATCACGATCTGGTCGGGCGCATTAAAATTCGCCACCTCACACCCCGCCTCGCGGCAAATAGCCAGCAGACGGTCCTTGTCAAAACCGATAACCGCCGCCATCTTGCCGGGATTGGCTTTCGCCGCATCATCCATGAACGCCCCGCGCTGCTGGATCAGCTTGAGCGAATCTTCAAATGTTACCACCCCCGCCGCGCACAAAGCCCCGTACTCGCCAAGACTTAGTCCGGCGGTAAATTTCACATTAACCGTGTTAAAAGCCGGACTCGCCCGAAACGCCGCCAGCGCCGCCATGCTCATGGTAAAGATCGCCGGCTGGCAGTTGGATGTGATCATTAATTTTTCTTCCGGGCCGTTAAAAATGATATCCGTCAGGTCATACCCCAGAACCGCGTTCGCCTTCTCAAATACCGCCTTGGCCGCCGGAACCTGATCATAAAGCTCTTTGCCCATGCCGACTTTTTGCGCACCCTGCCCCGGGAAGATCAACGCGATATTTTTCATCTCAATAACTCCACTCAATAATATTAGCCGCGGCCACCAGTCCGGCGCCAAACACGACCAATGCCACGTTATCACCTTTTTTAATTCGTCCCTGCTCAACAGCCTCGTACAAAGCCACGATCACCGATGCGGCCGATATATTGCCGTACTTGTCGATATTGATAAAAAACCGTTCCTTGTCGATGCCCGCCCGTTTGGCAACGCTTGCGATAATGCGGTCGTTCGCCTGATGCGGCACAACGCACTTAATCTCGTCCAGCGACAGCCCCGCTTTTTGCGCGGCAATGCCTACAGCCTCCGCCATTCCCGGCACCGCGTTCTTGAACAGTTCCTGACCGTTCATCACCACATAGGGAAGTTTGGCCGTATCCAG
Source organism: Candidatus Omnitrophota bacterium (assembly GCA_002753745.1). Classification (GTDB taxonomy): domain Bacteria; phylum Omnitrophota; class Gorgyraeia; order Zapsychrales; family Fredricksoniimonadaceae. Next base: position 17,303 of record PEAR01000022.1, read on the forward strand.
CGCCTGGTCGAAGGGCGTGCGAACCTTGTCCGGAATAACGCCCATCAAAGGAGCGCCTTCGCCGTCGGAGATAAGATAATCCGACAAAATACCGCCCTGCGCCACCTTACCCAACACCGCTGCGCCCGCGCCATCGCCAAACAGCACACAGGTGTTGCGGTCTTTCCAATCGATGATCGTGGTAAAACGATCCGCGGCAATCACCAGGGCGTTCTTGACCATCCCGGTAGCGATAAACTGCTTGGCAGTGGTCAGCGCAAAAAGAAACCCGGAACAGGCCGCGCTGATATCATAGGCAAAAGCTTTTTTCGCGCCGATGGCTTTCTGAACCAGGCACGCGACCGACGGAAAATTGCTGTCGGGTGTGACCGTGGCCACAAAGATCGCCTCGATATCTTCCGCCTTGATCGAAGAATTTTTAAGGGCGTCTTTAGCTGCCAGAATGGCCAGGTCGCTCGTTTTCTCGTCGTTGGCGGAGATGCGACGCTCCTTGATGCCGGTGCGCGTCATGATCCATTCATCTGTTGTTTCAACAATCTTCTCAAGGTCCTTATTCGTGACCTTCTTCGCAGGAAGATAGCGGCCTAAAGAAATTATTCCGATCCTGTTCATTTGAGGGAAGCCTTGATCTTATCGAGGATATGATGATCCACCTCGCGCACGGTCGCGCGGATGGCGTTCTTGATCGCTTTCGGGGACGAGCGCCCGTGACACTTCATCACGATACCATTCACGCCCAGCAACGGAGCCCCGCCATATTCTGAGTAGTCGACATTCTTTTTAAGAGACTTAAGAGAACCCATCATCAAAAGGGCGCCCAGCATAGCCAGCGGATTTTTCTTGATCTCACGCTTGAGAACAGTGCCGGCGGACTCCATCAGCCCTTCCGACAACTTGATGATCACATTACCGACAAAACCGCTGCAAACAATACAATCAGCCTTGTTTGAAAAAATCTTGTTTGGTTCAACATTGCCCAAAAACCCAGGAACCTTCTCTTTGAGCAAATCATACGCCTGTTTATCGAAACCCGACCCCTTGCCTTCCTCCTCGCCGATATTAACCAGACCGACCGAAGGATTCTCCCGCCCCATAACGATCTGCATATACGCACGCGCCATGAGGCCGTACTGGTACAAATGTTCCGGCTTGGGCTCGGCATTCGCCCCGACATCAATCAGGAAAGCCGCTCCGTCAACCTGAGGGATCACAAGCCCGATTCCGGGACGGTCCACCCCTTCGATCATGCGCAAGTAAAACGTCGCCGCGGCAACCAAAGCTCCGGTATTCCCGGCGGAAACAAAAGCATCGTAGCCGCCGTTCTTTAACAGATTGATGCCTACCGCAATAGAAGAATCCTTTTTCTTGCGGATAACATCCAACGGATTATCATCCATGTCCACCACTTCGGCAGCATGCACGATATCCACTCTGTCTTTAGGATACGCAAATTTTGAAAGCTCCGCCCTCACCCTGTCTTCCATGCCGACCAGGGTAACGGAAACCGGAAGCTCCTTAAGAGCGTCGACAACACCGGCAATAACATTCGCCGGTGCATGATCGCCGCCCATCGCATCAACAACGATCTTCAAGGTCCGCGCTCCTTTTAAATTTTTTTGCTCCTGGACTGCTTACTTCGCGGTCTTTTTGACCTTGGGGGCAACAACCTGGCGGCCCTTATAACAACCGGTAATAGGACAGACCCGATGAGAAAATCCGGCCTTGCTCCCTTCACCTGTCATGCTGGCAGCAACGACCTCAAGCTTCTGGTGCGTACGGCGCCGGCGTTGGCGGGCTTTAGAATGCTGTCTTTTTGGATTTGGCATTTCTTATTCTCCTGTTTTATTCTTACACTCACATGCTTCTTCGTTTAAATTAGCACCGCAGTCCGGGCAAATGCCCCGACAGTCTTCACGGCAAAGAGTTCGCGATTCATACGTTAACAGTAACTCTTCCCGGACATACCGGCCGAGGTCAACAAATCTGTCCCCAGGAACAAAATCAAGATCAAATTCGTATGCCGCCGTTTTTTCCAGCTTGACCGTCACTAAACAGCGGGCACAAACAATTACCCCCGTGTAGGTAACAGTGATTTTCGCCAGAATAAAATCATTAACCCGCGTCAACCGGCCCTGTACCGCCACCGGCTTATCAAGGTCGATAAAATCCTCGACGATATCAAGATCTTTCGGCATGGCCTGATCCTGATACTCCAGGCCTGAACTGACAACATCACTGATCTTGATCTTCATTTCTTAAAAAGAACCTTCATTTTCCGGGCCACACACACCGGAACAAACGGGGTCAAGGTCGCGCCATACTTGGCCACTTCCTTCAACAATGTTGACGAAAGGAATGAAAACCCCTCTGATGGCATTAAAAAGACCGTTTCAACATCCGCCGCTAAACGGCGGTTGGTCTCGGCCATCTGGAACTCATATTCAAAATCCGCGGTCATCCGTAGACCCCGCACCAAAACCTTGGCTTTCTTGCGCCTGGCCAAATCAACTATAAGGCCGTCGAACCCCTCAACCACAATTCCCTTCATGCCCTTGGTGGCTTCTTTTAACATCACCACACGGTCTTCAAGGGTGAAGAGATACTTCTTGTTAGGGTTATTTGCTACCGCCACCACGACCTTGCCAAAGATAGACACAGCCCGCTTCATCACATCCAAATGACCATAGGTCACAGGATCAAAACTTCCGGGATAAACTGCAATTGAAGCCATATCAGACGCTTTCCCCTGGAGCCAAACGTTCAAAAACAGTTAACCGGGAAGACCCGTAAACCTTATCCTTAACGAGTAAAAATTTGCCCGCGATGGTCACAATGCCGTCGAGATCAGGCAGGGTTTCATCGATGCCGTACTGAGCTACCAGAAAAGAATTGGCGTGTAATATATCATGCGTCAATAGCGTTTTCAAGGTTTTTCTACCCAGCTTCATGTCAAAAGGCGGGTCGAAAAAGACCACATGGAACTTGCGCTCTGTGCGGGCCATTTCCTTGATCGTGGCAAAAACATCCTTGGTGACCAACTCTGCCCTCTGCCCCCGTTCTCCGGGTTTAATGATCATCAAATTCTCTTCAATGCACTCAACGCATTTCGGATCGCGCTCAACCATGCAAACCTCTGTGGCACCGCAAGATAGAGCCTCAAACCCCATCGCCCCGCTGCCCGAGAAAAGGTCAAGGAAGGAAAGCCCGTCCAGGTCTTCTCCGATAATGTCAAACACGGCTTTACGTAAAAGATTCTGTGTAGGCCTGATGTGCGCAGGCATAAAGATATTACGCCCGGAGTCTTGACCAAGAATGATCTTCATAGCTTCCCGCTCTTTTCGGTATAAATAATGATCTTGTTCATCATATCCACGCAACCCGCGGGATTTACCCCCACCGCAGACTCACCCGACAGCATCACATAATCAGTGCCATCCAGAATAGCATTGGCCACATCGGTTACTTCCGCGCGGGTCGGCAGCCGTTCTTCGGTCATGCTTTCCAGCATTTGAGTCGCCGTAATAACAAATTTATGCGCCTCGTTACATTTACGAATGATAGCTTTCTGGATCATGGGAACTTCCCAGATCGGCAGTGAAACACCCATATCTCCGCGGGCAACCATGATCCCGTCACAAACAGCGATGATCGCATCAATATTTCGAATACCCTCCCGCTCCTCGATCTTGGCAATGATCTGCGGTTGGTGCACATGGTCCTTAATATGGGCTTTCAGCGCCAGGATATCCGCCTTGCTGCGAACGAAGGACTGCGCAATAAAATCAACCTGATGCTGCAGACAAAACGCCAGATTGACCTTGTCTTTGGCCGTTACCCCTTTAAAACTCAATTTCGCATCCGGGATATTAACACCTTTATGCTCCTTAATAACGCCGCCAATGATCACCCGGACCTTCAGCATCTTCTTTTCAATACCCTCGGCCTCCAGCGCAATCATTCCGTCGTCGATAAAGATCGGCTGGCCTTTCTTGATATCTTTAAGGGGCCCATCATAATCAAAGGGAATGACATCTCCTCCAAGCGCGACCGTGCTCGGCGCCAGCCAGACACGCTGTCCTTTTTTAACCTCAACCGGCTTATGATCCCTCAAGGTGCCGATACGAATACGGTACCCTTCAAGATCTCCCAGAATCCGGATATGGCGGTGGTATTTCCGGTTAAGCTGATGCACCAGGCGAATACGCGCCAAATGTTCTTCATGTGTTCCGTGAGAAAAATTCAACCGCACCACGTCCATCCCGGCGCGTATCATCTTGACCAGCATCGTAGAATTTGACGACGCCGGCCCCAGCGTACAGATTATCTTTGTTTTAGGCATATCAAGGCACCTCCACTTTCAATCTATATTACCACCAGAAAGGATAAAATGATGCCTTTATCCCGCCAGCACACGTTTAAGATATTCAGGGTAACGTTTACGGATGGTCTCTCTGATCAGCACATGACTCTTTAAAGCAGGATCTGCCTTCACCAGATCAACAGCCTCCTGACGCGCCGCTTCCAGCACGTCGATCTGTGTTAACGGATTAACCATCCGCAGCTCATTAAGCCCATGCTGATGCCGGCCGAAATACTGTCCGGGACCGCGGATCTCAAGGTCTTCCTCGGCGATCTTAAATCCGTTGGTATTCTTGATGATCGCCTCCAGCCTCATTTTCCCAGCTTCCGTCTGCGGATCGCCCAGTACGATACACACCGCGCTTTTTTCACTGCGCCCGATCCGTCCACGCAACTGATGTAACTGCGCCAGTCCGAAACGTTCGGCATTCTCGATCACCATCACATTCGCATTAGGCACATCGATCCCCACTTCGAGAACGGTCGTGGTGACCAGAATATCGATCTCGTGGCGCTTGAACCGGTCCATGACATCCCGCACCTCACCGCTCGGTAAACGGCCGTGTACCAGCCCCACCCGAAGGGCGTAAAAGTCACCCTTTTTAAACCGCTCATACATCTCGACAGCAGCCTTCAGGTCCGCTTTCTCGTTTTCTTCAATAACCGGATAAACAATATACGCCTGGGTCCCTTTACTGACCCATTCAGCCACGCGTTTGTAAACACCCTCCGCCTGCTCGCCGGTAAAATGATACGTTTTAATCTCGCCGCGGCCCTTGGGTTTTTCGTCGATGACCGACACATCCAGATCCCCGTAAAGCGTCAAACACAGCGTTCGAGGGATGGGGGTCGCGGTCATCACCAGCACATCCGGATTATCACCCTTGGAGGATAACAATGCCCGTTGTTTGACGCCGAACTTGTGCTGTTCGTCCACGGCCACAAAACTCAAATTGCGGAATTCAACACCTTCTTCCAGCAGCGCATGCGTCCCGATGACGACATCCACCTCGCCGTTCTTGATCCGGGCGTAAAGAACCTCTTTCTCTTTTTTCTTTAAAGCACTGCTTAGCAGCGCCGTCCTCACCTCGCCAAAAGGCCCAGATGCGAAATATCCCGTAAACGTTTTAAAATGCTGTTCAGCAAGTATTTCTGTGGGACACATGATCGCCGCCTGATGCCCGTTGGTGACCGCCGCCAAGCAGCCAAAAAACGACACCACCGTTTTCCCCGACCCCACATCCCCCTGGAGCAGGCGCAACATTGGCGTATCCCTTTCCATATCAGTACTGATCTGGCCGATCGCCTTGACCTGCGCCTCCGTCAACTCAAAATGAAAAGCTCGCCGGAATCGTTCATGGAACTCTTTGGGAAGAAAATGAGCAAAACCCTTTTTTTTAAGAAACGTCAACCGCCGCAAAATAACCGATACCTGAAACAAAAAAAACTCATCAAAACAAAGCCGCCGGCCAGCGTCCTCCTC
>PEAR01000203.1 GCA_002753745.1 Candidatus Omnitrophota bacterium
ATCATCTCTATGATATCACTTTTTAAGCGCGGAAGCACCGCCTGCGTTTCAGGGTCGCCAAAACGCGTGTTAAACTCCAGGACCTTCGGGCCCTGCGCGGTAACCATAATGCCCGCATATAGAATCCCCTTAAACGGCGCGCCATCCTTAAGCATCCCGTCAATCGAGGGCTTGATAACAACATCCGCAATCTGCTTCATCAGCGCGGGCGTCACCACCGGCGCCGGCGAATACGCCCCCATGCCGCCGGTATTCGGCCCCTGATCATTGTCAAAAATACGCTTGTGATCCTGGGACGATTCCAAAATGATAAAATCTTTACCATCAGCAACGGCCAGTATGGACGCTTCTTCACCATTCAAGAACTCTTCAATAACCACCCGGCTGCCGGCATCCTTGAAAACACGATCCGACATGATACTTTTGAGCGCTTCCTGAGCTTCGGATTTAGTCTGACAAATGATCACACCCTTACCCGCGGCCAGGCCATCAGCTTTTACAACCAGGGGAAAAGCGCATTTCTCCAAAAACGCCGAGGCTGCGGCAATATTATCAAAAGATCCATACGCCGCCGTGGGAATGCCATGGCGGGTCATAAAATCCTTGGCATAGGCCTTACTGCCCTCCAGGCGCGCCGCCGCTTTGGACGGACCAAAAGCCTTAAGGCCCGCCTGTTCAAAAACATCCACCAGTCCCAATACCAAAGGCACTTCGGGACCAACAACCGTAAGATCTATTTTATTATTCTGGGCGAATTTAAGAAGGGCAGGAACATCATCAGCCTTGATATCAACACATTCGGCAAGATCCGCAATACCGCCGTTACCGGGCGCACAATAAATCTTAGTTACACGGGAACTCTGGCTGATCTTCCACACCAGCGCATGCTCACGACCGCCTGAACCGATAACAAGAATATTCATACTGCTCACCTGTGTTGGCCTTTCGGTCTCTAAGCCAATGATTAACGTTTTTGAGGCTTAAGGGACGACCGGTGGCATAACCAAATCCCTTCCGAAAATGAAGGTGGAGTCTCACGGTTGTTAGGGCGTCATGGTCGGCCCGGCCGAAAAAACGTTGGTCATTGGCTCCAACCGAAAGGCCCGCGCAACTTACTTAGACTAATACCAGTTTTTCCTTACCACGCTTGCTGACCTTGCCGATTACATACGACGGCATCCCGGTTTTCAGTAAAGCCTGCCGGACTTTTGCTGCATCCGCGGGCTTGACAACCACAATAAACCCCACGCCCATGTTGAACGTACGGTATAATTCGCGCTCGGCAATGTCTGCCTTCTTCATGATCAGCTGGAAAATTTCAGGAATCGGCCAGGTTCCCCTGGTGATCTCAAGCGCGCATGTATCCGGCAGACATTTGGTCAGCTTCTCATAAAAAGCGCCGCCGGTATTATGCGCCATCCCGTGAATATCAAATTTACCGACCAGCGGCAGGATATTCTTCACGTAAATACGCGTCGGCTCGAGGATCAGCCTGGCATATTTCTTCTGATCGGCAGGGCCGAATACTTTACGCACCAGCGAATAGCCGTTAGAATGCGCACCGCTTGAAGGCAGTGCGATCACCACATCTCCAGGCCTTATTTTACTGCCGTCGATAATCCTGGACTTCTCAACCACGCCCACCGTAAAACCGGCGAGATCGTAATCTTCCGTTTTATACATCCCGGGCATTTCAGCTGTCTCGCCGCCGGTCAGCGCGCAACCCGCCTGACGGCAGCCTTCAGCAATCCCCTTCATCACGTCTACCAGAACCTTTTTGTCCACTTTACCGCACGCCACATAATCAAGGAAGAACAAGGGCTTGGCACCCACGCAAAGCACATCATTGACATTCATGGCCACCAGGTCGATGCCAACCGTGTCGTGCTTGCCGACATGATTAGCGATCAAAAGTTTTGTGCCTACGCCATCCGTCGAAGAAACCAGGACCGGCTCTTTATACCCTTTGGGCAACGCAAACAGCGAACCGAACGCGCGGGTACGGTCCATCACGCCAGGCTGGCGCGTGGAAGCCACAAGCCCCTTGATGGCACCCACAAATTCATCCGCCTTCTGGATGTCAACGCCGCTGTCTTTATACGTCAGTTTTTTCATATATTCAGAGACTTCCTGATATCAGCAAATTACTGCTTCTTCATAAACTCTTCGATAATATCCTGGGGGACCTGATGGCGCGACAGCACCTGTGCCAGCTCTTGAACCGCGTCATTGGACAACTTCTTCGTCGCTTCTTCTTTTTGAAGAAGCTGCTCATGATCAGCGGGAACTGACTTTGTTAATTCAGCATAGGTCGCCATGATCTTCGCGTGATACACCTTCAACTCCTCGGGAGGCGTGATGCCCTGCAAGGCCTTGTAAAAGACCAGCGCGATCTCATTGCCTTTTGCTGCCGCCGCCTGTTCGGACATCCCCGTCGGATCAAACCCGGCAGCCGAAGCCGCGGCGACCATCGTCGCCTCAGAAATCTTATCCCAATATGGCTTAACCTCAACCAGCCACTTGCCCCAATCAGTAGACGCGTCGACCTTCTTCCAGAAAGCGGTCTCCGCTTCCGCCGCCTGGGCACGGATGGTCTCAATGCTGCCGACACTCTCCTGAGCAAAAGAAGCACCTGCCAGCACCGTCATAAAGGCAAAAACAAGGAAGTATCTGATCACGGTATGCACCTCGTCATTAATTGTTGATTTGGTTTCCCCGGCAACCTACAATAAATTCTTTTTCACGTAATCTACGCCGTTCTGAAAAACCCTGGCGCCATCGCCAAACTTGGATTTCTTTTCCAGCCGTGTCCAGAACGGATGCTGGGTCGTCGAAAAATGACGCTCCGGATGCGGCATCAGTCCCAAAATACGACCGGTCGGATCCGTAATGCCCGCAATATCTTCGGTCGAACCATTGGGATTGTCAGGATACAATGGTTTACTGCCGTCGGCAGCAACATAAGAAAATACGATCTGGCCGTTCTTCTTAAGACCATCCATCACTTTTTTATCCACCGGGATGAACTTCCCCTCGCCATGCGCCACCGGCGTAAAGATCGTTTCAGGAAGGTCTTTTGTCCAGACGCATTTGCCACCGACCTTAAGATGCACCCAGCGGTCTTCAAACTTGCCGGAGTCATTATTAAAAAGGGTCGCTGTTTGAATGATCTTTGAGCCTGCGGCAAAAGGCCCGGGCAGAATACCGGCCTTCACCAGGATCTGAAACCCGTTGCAAATGCCGATGATCAGTTTTTTATCCTTGATGAACCTGGCCACATCCTCACCCAGGCGCACGCGCAGCTCATTGGCGAAGATCCGGCCGGAAGCGATATCGTCGCCATAACTGAAACCGCCCGGCAACGCCAGGATATGATAATCCTTCATCGACACCCGGCGGGCAAAAAGCTCCTCCAGGTGCACCTGATCGACCGCGGCGCCGCACTGTTCAAAGGCAAAAGCCGTTTCAACATTGCAATTGGTGCCGGCGGTACGTAATAGCAAGACACGGGGTTTATTAGCCATGGTCACTTCTTTTTACGGTAGAAATCCTTGATGATCTT
>PEAR01000023.1 GCA_002753745.1 Candidatus Omnitrophota bacterium
CCCTTGATTTCCTAAGATTGACCGCAAGTAAAGACATTAAATGACAGAGAACGGACACTAATGGGGAATATAACATTTGAATATCTAGATGTCAACCTCGAGCTTAAAAAAATCAAAAAAATATTGTCAGCTCTACTTCTATAGGTTATACTTTAATTGTGAAGTTGTACTTTATCAATTTGGAGTTGCTATGCCCGTGAGTTGGAACCTTTTGAGATTCTTCACCCTCCTGAGCCTCCTCATCGCAGCATTACTTTTTATTTCCAATCAAACAAGCTATGCGCAGCATCCCAATGATACTTCTCGCCCCGACTGGGATGGCAATTCTGTAATTTACAACGGCGCCTATGCCAGTAAAAACTACGTAACTCCCGGTCACTCAGAATTCACTCTCCTTTTAAATAACAACACCTATTATGTTTACGATCTCAGTCCAACATATTCAGGTATATATCTCTATAAAAACGCACCAAAACAATACATCAACATCGCTAACGCCTGTTATGTTGTAACAAGCAGCTCCTGGACCAATATCTACATACCGACAAAACCCGACAGCTCAGGAAGTCCGAATAATGCTGAATGGACCTCCTTCATCAACAATACGGCTGTTAGTAAGGCACAGTGCCCTGGGAACTGCTCTGCCGGCGTTTTACTTGTCCCCCTCCCTTTTGATTTTGCATCACCTTCACCATCACCTTCGCCATCGGACAGCCCCTCACCCTTGTTGGTTATCGGCGGGTGTACAAGCAACTGCTGTTACGATGGCACTCGTTGTGCTGAATGTACCAATATTCCAACGGGACCCAACATCAAACCTTGTAATAATTTTAATAGAGGTTTTAATGATCCGAGTCTTTTTACCAACGACGCCACTCCCGTCGCCCTTTTCAACGGCTCCACGTGTTTTGACGACCCAAGCGAACTTGTTGATGGTTGTGACTCAACCCGTAAATGCCAATTCTACTGTGCTAATGGTTACACTCGCTCAGGCAACTCCTGCATCGTAAACACGAGCACGAGTACTGGAACAGGGACAGGGACAGGAACCTCTACTGGCACAATTATAACCACCAGCACAAGGACTGGAACAGGTACCGGTACCGCTACAAGAACTGGCACCGGAACGGGCACTGGAACAAGGACTGGTACTGGTACAGCAACCGGAACTGCAACGGGTACGGGAACTGGTACACGTACTGGTACAGGAACCGGGACTGGCACCGGGACTGGCACCGGGACTGGAACCGGCACAGGGACGGCAACCGGAACTGCAACTGGCACTGCAACCGGAACTGCAACGGGTACGGGAACAGGTACTGGCACTGCAACTGGTATTCCAATCTGCACCGGATCCTATGACACGAACATGTTTGTTATCTGGACACCAATCACTCAGACACTGGCTGTTGACACGCCGTATAATTATCCGACCACCTGGTCCGGCTCTCCTTGCGATTTAAGATGTAAAGACGGCACCACTCTCTGCGGCAATGGCACCGTGGATGGTGATGAAGAATGCGATTATAACGGCGGCGCCTTCTGCGGCACTGACTGCAAATGCCTCCCGGGCCACGCACCAAACAGCCCCAGAACCATCAGCTGCTTAACTGGTACAGCAACGGGAACAGGAACAGGCACTGGAACCGGAACGGGAACGGGAACGGGCACTGGAACCAGAACTGGTACTGGTACAGCAACCGGAACTGCAACGGGTACGGGAACTGGAACAGGCACTGGCACCGGAACAGGAACGAGTACAGGTACAGCAACGGGAACAGGTACTGGGACAAGGACCGGTACAGGTACAGGTACCGGAACTGGCACAGGTACAGGTACCGGAACTGGCACAGGTACAGCAACCGGAACTGCAACTGGCACAGGTACAGCAACTGGAACTGCAACTGGTACAGCAACCGGGACAGGAACGGGCACCGGAACAGGAACGAGTACAGGTACAGCAACGGGAACAGGTACTGGGACAAGGACCGGTACAGGTACAGGTACTGGCACAGGTACAGCAACCGGAACTGCAACTGGCACAGGTACAGCAACTGGAACTGCAACTGGCACAGCAACCGGGACAGGAACGGGTACGGGGACTGGAACCGGCACGGGGACTGGAACCGGCACGGGAACTGGAACCGGCACGGGAACTGGCGCCGGATTAACATGTGATATTCCCATGAAACAAAGTTTCTCCTGTTCAGGATCTTATAGCTGGATAAGTAAACCAACAAAAGATGCTTGCTCCTACTACTGTCAATCGCAAGGAAAAACTTGTGCCTGGTGGTTCCCTCCAGATCCTGCTTGCGCTTGTACCAGTGGTGTTCCTGTAGCTGGTGCTCCTTCTTCTAATTACGCAGGTACCGTAAGCATTCCGCCATGCCCCACTAGTACCGGAACAGGTACTGGTACTGGTACTGGTACAGGCACTGGTACTGGTACTGGCACCGGGACCGGCACGGGCACCGGCACGGGCACTGGCACGGGAACAGGTACTGGTACTGGTACAGGCACCGGGACCGGGACCGGCACTGGCACAGGAACAGGTACTGGTACTGGCACAGGAACCGGCACGGGCACCAGAACTGGTACTGGAACGGGAACAGGCACGGGAACTGGGACTGGCACCAGCACTAAGACCGGCACGGGAACGGGGACAGGCACTGGAACTGGTACGGGAACAGGGACTGGAACGAGTACCGGGACGGGCTGTGCTTGCCCAGATGTTGGAGCTTGTCACACTTCAGACTATGAATGCTATACTGTTCCAGCCAGCGACCCGCCTACTTGTTATTGGAGATGCACTAATTCTAACGGATGCAATAACGCATGCTATACAAAAATTGGCTGCAATTTTACAGGCACCTGCAGAGGTGAAAGTACTTGTGATAATTATCCCGATAGTGGGCAGGCATATATATATTTAACGACATCTTTTGGTGCAGGTGTCTGTGGTGATTTGCCCGGTGATTGTTGCCCAGCATCAGGGAGTTGGACTTCTTCGGAACAGGGAATCGGTTGCCATTTAAGTGGTGGCGGTAGTGTGAGCTTTCCTCTTTCTGATCAGTGCCCTAATCATCCTTCAGATCCCATAGATTATTCCTGCTCTTGGTCTACTGGACTATGTCCCGGCACAAGAACAGATACGACAGACTCTAGTGGCTATCCATGCTCCTATGTTACATATAACTGCGGTGGCGTTTTTCATAAATGCTGCACCATAGGTGACAGTGGGATTGATTGTCCATCCAGCTATGATTCAGCATCAGTAACACCAGATCCAGCGCCATCATCACCGCCGTAAAAAATTATATTATCAAAATCAAAATGCGTATTATGTGATTGGAGCTGTTGTCCCGCATGCTTAACAAGGGTCTTCTCATTGCCTTTTTTTTTATTGTTTTTTATGCATTCAGGCTGGATTATCCTCACCGGCTTTATTTTGATGAATTTTTTTACGTTCCCGCCGCGCGCAATCTCCTCCATCTATCTGCTTACAGCTCATGGCCAGGCCATCCTCCGTTAGGAAAATTGTTGATCGCAGGAAGTATCCGGATTTTTGGCGATAATCCCGTTGCCTGGCGCTTGCCGTCACTCGTGCTTGGCGGATGCGCGACTGCGTTGGCTGGGTATCTCGCATTCCTTTTCTCAGGGTCATGGTTGTTGTTTTTGCTCACCAGCTTATTGTTATCTTTAGACGGGCTATGGATTACGCAAGCGCGGATCGCGTTGTTGAACGCGCCGATGGTCTTTTTTATTTTATTAACGCTGGTATTATGGCGGCACGGCGATCTGTCTCCCGCAAAACGGAGCGGCTGGTGGCTGGCTGCCGCGATATCCGCCGGTTTAGCGGCGGCTTGTAAATGGCAGGGCGCGCTGGTAATCTTGATTCCGCCGGTATTTTATTTATTGAGCAAAAAAGAAGACCGTCCAGCCGATTCGATTAAACCTTTATGGGTGTTTTACTTGTTCCTGGTGATGCTAGCGGTGTATTTCGCAACATTCCTGATTGTTTTGTTTATTCCCGGGTACGGATGGAAAGATATCTGGCTCTTGCAATTTAAAATTCCAGCATTCCATTTGCATGATCAACCGGACATTTACAGATATAAATCCGCCTGGTATACGTGGCCATTTCTTTTGCGGCCGGTCTGGTATGGGTTCCAACGTGAAAATCCCGGAGCGCTTATATCGGAGCAGACAGTTAACGGGATTATCTGTTTAGGGAACCCCGTCCTCTTTCTTTTAATTTTTCCAGCGATCTTTTGGCTGGCTAAACAATGGCGGCGATTTCGCGATCCTTTGGCCGTGTTGGTGTTGAGCGGATTTTTTATATTCTGGATTCCTTCAGCATTTGTTAGCCGGTGCACCATCTTTAATCATTTTTATCCCGTGATCCCATTTGCATTTATTGGGATTGCCGCCATGACAAGGCAAATGTTAAATTCAGCCAAAACCCTTCGGGTGCTGGCGGCGTCCATTATTGTTGCAATGGCGGCTCTCTGTTTTGTATTCTTTTATCCATTGTGGGTCGGAATGTCGATCCCCGATTATTATTACCAAATGCATTTATGGCTGCCGTGGTGGATATAAACAACACATCCAAACCAGAAGCAGTTCTTCCCCTATACTCCATCATTTGCCCCTTTTATAATGAACGAGATAATCTCAAAGAAATGTATGCGCGTCTTACGAAAACCATGCGGCAGCTGGAATCTACTTACGAGATCATTTTCATCAATGATGGGTCTGACGATGGTAGCGAAGATTTATTGCATGCGCTCATTCGTTTTGACCCCTTGGTACAAATAGCTACCTTGCCTCGCAGCGGAAAAACTATTGCTCTCGACCAGGGGCTGCGCGCGGCGCGCGGAGCTTTTTTGATAACAATTGATTCCGATCTGCAAAATCCTCCGGAGGAAATCCCCAAGCTCATTTCTTTATTAAACCGCAACGACCTGGTGCTGGGTGTACGTGAAAACCGCAAAGACCCTATGGTAAAGAAGATCGTCGGAGCTCTGGCCAACGCATTGCGCCGGGCGCTTCTGGGTGATCATATTCAAGACAGCGGCTGTGCCCTAAGGGTATTTAACAGAAACGTCTTAAGCTCCTTCAATGCGCGCGAAGGCATGCTGCGTTATTTTCCTGCGATCGCCGAACGACAAGGCTTTCGCATTGCGCAAGTTCCGGTGGCACATGACTATCGACGTCATGGAAAATCAAAATACAGAACAATCACACGATTGTGGGTTTCCCTGGCCGTGTTGCCTAGCGTCTTTAAGACGATCAATTCTACGCATCGTTCCCAAAAGCATTTCAAGGCTAACCCCCTATGATGATCCCTTCTCCGTTGGCGCGCTTAAGAACATCTGCCGCAACAATTCAAAGGACAGTCTTTCTGCTCGCCATCATCTACAGCGTGATTATGTCGGCATTTTCGATCGTTCAACATTACGGGCTCAAGACCCAAATGAACGATCTGGGCAACATGGACCACGCCATCTGGATGGCCTCAAAAGGTGACTGGTCTATGCCGCAAACAAACTGCAGCGACGGAATCGTTCGTAGCCGCTTTGGGATACACGCCAATCTTATTTTCTGGGTTTTAGCACCTCTTTATTGGCTATGGCCTCATCCGGAGATTCTGCTCATTCTCACCAGCTGTGCCTGTGCAATGGCAGGCGTCGGACTTTATTTCTTTGCCAGGGAAAAGATCGGAAATTCCTGGTGGGCAGCGATTCCCGCCATCTCATTCTGGCTGAGTCCTCTTGTCCAGGAAGCAAACCTTTTTGACTTTCACGTCGTTACACTGGCCGCCGCCTTCTTTGTCTGGATGATATGGGCGTTCGATACCGGCCGCACTAAAACCGGCTGGACATTGTTCACGCTGGCGGTTCTGTGTCAGGAAAACATCCCGCTGGTAATGATCTTTTATGGGATATTTCTGCTTCTAGACCGACGAACGTCTTTGGGCCTGCGCGTGCTGGTCATTAGCGCTGCCTACCTCATTTTCCTTCACAAAATTTTTGTGCCCGTTTTTAACGCCGGAAACGGGCTGTGGGCATCTCCGATCAATCGTTATACCTGGCTGGGCACACACCTTTCAGCGGTCCCGACCCATGTTGTCCATCAACTTCCCGACATCATATCCCAAATTTTGAGACCCGATCATTTACGGTTTGTGCTCTATCTTTTGGTAAGCGGTTCTATTGTTGCGTTTCGCAGGTGGCAGATGTTGCTGCTGATTATTCCGGCCCTGCTGGAAAGCCTTCTAAGCAACAATGTCTGGACAACCAGGATTACAGGAACCTACTACTGGATCGTCCCTGAATCGGTCATTATTTCTGCTGTTATCCTCACGGCCCAGAAATTTGCAGGCCGAAGCCAAAAGATCGCCTTGCTCTATTTGTTAGGATCCACCATTCTTTTGTCGTGGGCATTCTCACCCTTACCGTACGGCATGGGCAGCAGCTGGGATAACTATGCTCTAAATACAAAAGAATACCAAACCTTAAAAGAAATTCGCGAACTTATTCCTCCCAACGCCCCCCTCAGCATTCAGAATAACCTGGGGCCTCATTTCTCTCACCGCGAAAATATTGCCACTTTTCCCCGGCAGTTAAAAACCGCGAATTATATAATTCTGCATCTCAGGCATCTTTCCGGAAAAAATACCGGGTATTTCTTTCGCCCCAGCATCCTGCTGACCATTCCATCCGGAAAAATAGACGGCATCATTGATTTCTTAAACTCAAATAAAACCGATTGGAAATTGCTTCTCAAACGTGGCGGCTTCTATGTCTTTGAGCGAGACCAAAGCTCCCCTCAAGAACGGCAAGAAACACTGCAGTCGATGGCTATAGACCTGTCGATACTGCGCGCACAATTAAAGCAGGCCTGGCGTGGAAATCCACGCATAGCGACTTACTTGACGAGCGATGTATCCTGGACGGATCTTTCTCAAAACTTAAAGTGAACGAAAATTTTAAAAATTCGTTTACCAACAAGAAATAGCTGATGCCGCATGTATTAACCATGGACAGTGATCTTTCCCATGATCCTAACGTAATCAACACCATGGCTGCATTAATTAAGAACAATGACCTGGTTATTGGTTCACGCTATTGCCTGGGAGGAAAAATTATTGAGATGAGCTGGCTCCGTCGTTTATTAAGCCAGTGGGGCAATGGACTTGCGCGTTCATTGCTTAACATTCAAGCATACGATTGCACATCAGGCTTCCGTTGTTATACAACATCAATTCTCCATGATCTAAATATTGAAACCACGATCCAAACGCGTCACTATGTCTTTTTAATCGAATTATTGTCTCTGCTGACAGATCATCATGCCCGCATTGAAGAAACACCTATTATTTTCGGTCAACGCCATCAAGGCCAGACTAAAGCTAATATTCAGGAATTACTGCGCATTCTTCAAACCATTCTTCACCTGACGTGGCGCCGGAGAGTTAAACCTTTTAAATAAAATAATAAAAAAATACAATTTCCATAAAAACATTGTTTTTAGTATAATAAAATTATATACTTAAATTAGCGTAGTAGCGTTGTTGTACAGGGAGATTTGCTGTGACGAAGACAAACCTAACCGGAGTGCTTCTTCTTTTGTGCTTGTCCTTTTTTGGGACATTCACTTCCGACACAGCTCAAGCCTCGCCTCCCATCTGCGTCCCCATTCCATCGACAAATACAAGTACGGGAACTGGCACTGCAACTGGAACTAGCACTGGTACCGGCACGGGAACGGATACTAGTGCAAGTTTATGTGAAAGGCCCTTAATAACAGATTTTAAATGCTCAATACCCCCTAGCTGGATACCATCCCCATCAACGCCTGCTGATTGCGCCACTTACTGTCCATCGCACGGGTATTCTTGTGCTGTTTGGGATGTTCCAGGAGGAGCGCCCTATTGTGGCTGTTCCTCTGGAGTTAGGGTGCCAGGCGTTGGTGATCTCGCTGGTAACGTAAGCGGTTGTCCCACTGGAACTAGTACAGGTACTGGCACGGGAACTGGCACAGGTACCGGAACTGGAACTGGCACAGGTACCGGAACTGGAACTGGCACAGGTACCGGAACTGGAACTGGCACAGGTACCGGAACTGGAACTGGCACAGGTACCGGAACTGGAACCGGCACAGGGACGGCAACTGGCACTGCAACGGGAACAGGTACTGGCACCGGAACGGGAACGGATACTAGTGCAAGTTTATGTGAAAGGCCCTTAATAACAGATTTTAAATGCTCAATACCCCCTAGCTGGATACCATCCCCATCAACGCCTGCTGATTGCGCCACTTACTGTCCATCGCACGGGTATTCTTGTGCTGTTTGGGATGTTCCAGGAGGAGCGCCCTATTGTGGCTGTTCCTCTGGAGTTAGGGTGCCAGGCGTTGGTGATCTCGCTGGTAACGTAAGCGGTTGTCCCACTGGAACTAGTACAGGTACTGGCACGGGAACGGGAACAGGCACGGGCACCGGAACTGGTACAGCTACCGGAACAAGAACTGGAACTGGAACTGGTACGGGTACGGGAACCGGCACGGCAACTGGAACTGCAACTGGAACTGCAACTGGCACAGCAACCGGGACAGGAACGGGCACCGGTACTGGAACAGGAACAGGCACTGGCACCGGAACAGGTACGGGGACTAGCACTAAGACCGGGACCGGAACAGGCACGGGAACAGGCACCGGTACTGGGACAAGGACCGGTACAGGTACCGGAACTGGAACCGGCACAGGAACGGCAACTGGAACTGCAACCGGGACAGGAACGGGGACGGGGACTAGCACTAAGACTGGGACCGGAACAGGCACCGGCACGGGCACGGGCACCGGAACTGGTACTGGAACGGGAACAGGCACGGGCACCAGAACTGGCACTGGAACAGGAACCGGCACGGGCACAGGAACCGGCACGGGCACAGGAACCGGCACGGGCACAGGAACCGGCACGGGCACAGGAACTGGTACTGGAACGGGGACTGGTACCGGCACGGGTACTGGAACTGCCACCGGCACTAAAACTGGTACGAGCACTGGGACAGGCACAGGAACTGCTACCGGAACAAAAACCGGAACTGCTACTGGCACCGCTACCGGAACAAAAACTGGAACCAGCACAGGAACCAGTACCGCTTGTGTTTGTCCTTCTCGCCCCACCGGATGTGAATCATCGAGCTATGAATGCACTCAGGCAACTGCTTGCACTTGGAAATGTAAAGCGGGATATTCATGTGGTGTCTGTAATACGAAATTTACCTGTGCCTATGGCGGCACTTGCACCGAAACAAATACCGTCTCCTATGATTCAGATGGATATGAAACAGGAAAAACTCACTCAGTTTCATGGCCTGACGTGACGTTAACAACGGCCTGGGGTCAAGGGATATGTTCAACTGATCAACCAACAACGTGTTGCCCCGCTTCAGGGGGATCAACGATGCAACCTTCCTGGAATAACGTACTCGGCTGTGGTGATGGTGTCGCAAGTTTTACCGTCACTGACGCCTGCCCGAACGAATCTGCCGATCCAGTAAGTTATAACTGTTCGCTAACTGGCAGAAATCTAACGTCTGATTATACTACTTCCGGATGCGAAACTGGCCCGCCGTGCACGGCGACGACTGTTAGCACACGTACTTTTGGCAGCGCTGAGCATAGTTGTTGTGGCGCCACACTCAATAACGGAGTTCTTGATTGCTGCTCAGGTATTCGTTGCGAAGGCACAGAAGGTTTTTACTGCAGCAGCTCGTACGGCGGCTGCTTGTACTGCACAGGATCTAACTGGGGTTATTCGTGTAATCCGAGTGATGGAGATCCTAATTGTCAATGCCCAACATACTAGGAACCAACCTGGCAAACACGCTCGTTAAAATTTCCTTTATCGCAGTACTTTTTACCGCGTTTTATTCTCTCAATATTGGTTATCCATCCTTCCCCTATTTCGACGAAGCGCATTATGTCCCTGCGGCTCGAGGTATCGCGAGCCTGACGGCCTACACTGAAACAACCCACCCACCTTTAGGTAAAATATTGATCGCCGGAAGTATTCGCGTTTTTAGTGATCAGCCCTGGGCCTGGCGACTTCCTTCATTAGTCCTCGGCGGTTTCGCCACGGCGCTGGCCGGCTATCTGGCTTTCATGCTTTCCGGGTCATGGGTAATGTTTTGGCTCACCAGTTTTTTGCTCATGCTGGATGGCCTTTGGATCACTCAGGCGCGCGCCGGGCTGCTTAACACGCCCATGGTGTTTTTTATTTTATCAGCATTAATTTTATGGCGGCAGGGGCATGCCGCGCCGGCCAAACGGCGCAATTTCTGGATCGCAGCCGCGATATGCAGCGGCCTGGCCGCGGCCTGTAAATGGCAGGGCACTTTGGTGATCCTGATCCCGCCGTTATTTTATTTATTAAGCGGCAAAGCAGAGCGGCCAACGGGAACTCTCAAAGGCCGCTGGACTGCCTACCTGCTCCTCGCTATGATCGGTACCTATTTTTTAACTTTTCTGATTATTCCCTTTATTCAAGGAATGGGCTGGAGTGATATATGGCGGCTGCAATATGAAATGGCTCATTACCATTTATATGAACAAAATGAATTCTTTCGTTACCAGTCGCCCTGGTATACCTGGCCATTTCTGATCCGTCCGATCTGGTTTGGATTTCTGAGAGAAACACCGAATCTGCCTCTGTCTGAACAGGTCATCCGTGGAACGATTTGTCTGGGAAATCCGGCGATCTTTCTTTTAATATCTCCGGCCATGGTATGGATAGCCGCACAATGGTATCAACGCAGGGACGCCCTGACAACACTGACGCTGACGGGCCTCCTGGTTTTCTGGATCCCATCCGGCCTCGTCTCCCGTTACACAATGTTTAATCATTTTTATCCGGCCTTGCCGTTCGCGATCATAGGAGTAGCAGCCATGTTGCGCCGGCTGTTAAATGACAAAAGAGAGTTTGCGCCTTTAGCCGCCAACATTCTCATGCTTCTGATCATTTTCACGTTCGCCTTCTTTTACCCTCTTTGGGTAGGGCTCTCCATCCCCGATCATTTCTACCGCATGCACCTCTGGCTGCCGCGGTGGACGTAATTAAACAGCCCGCAAACGACTACCCGTGATTTTTGACTTTGGAGATCTGAAAGAAGTACGAGCCGGTGATTTGCAGGCGGGAGACCGGTTCCAGTTCATAGGCGGGATCAACAACATTATCGCTCAACGGCGCCAGCGTGCGGTAGTCGATCGACTGCACAACGTAAATGTCGCTGAAAAGATGATTCCTGAATTGATTCACTATAGTGTCTTTTTCCTGATTGGCCGTTGAATACGAGATCGAGCCGTACCCGCCTCCTACCAATTGACCGGGCCTTCCGCTAATAACCAGGACATTCCGGTCAGCATGGGCTGAAAGGAAATCCCGGACATATCGATTCTCTCGCACAATAAAAAGATTGTTCGACAGTTTATCTTCTACCGCCACGGGATGGTAATAAACAAAGATACTGCCGGCGACCAGCAACCCGGCGATGACCCCCCGCCCTCTGTCCCAAGACCAGCATGACAATGCCAACACCGGCACCACCGATAAAAAGATCACCAGTGGAAAATACATCCGTCCGTTGAGAGGATGGTCCGTAATGTTGCCCTGGTAAGAAATAACGACCAGAAACTGAAGAACACACGCCAATAGAATGGCCGAAAGGAATACCTTTTTTTCAAAAGAAACCAGCCGTCTCTCCCGAAAAATAAAATATCCGGCCATAATAAAGATCGCCGCCACCCCGGCCCAATCCAAAATCCCGGCGAAACCCAGTGAACCGTCCACATTCAGCAAATAGCTGAACAAGGAAGCATAATTATGCCCCATATTGTCAACAGCAAAAGATTTAACCCATGATTGATGAATAAGGTTGGAATCAGGAATATCGATCATCACAATGCGCTGCGCCACCCAGGGCAGCATCAATAACGGCGCTGTCGTAACAACCAGCGATGACGCCAGAACCTGCTTTTTCAAATAGCCGAAAAATACCAGCAGCGCGATCACCGTTACCAGAAAAACAATAGACTCATAACGGATATTCGCCAGGACCAAAAGATTAAAAACCATTACCTGGAAAGACACCGCCGTCCGCTCATTAATGAACCAGCGCACGGCCAGAAAAGAAAGCACAACAAAGAACATGTTAAAGATCTCGTAACTCCCGCTCGTAGCACTCAAACAGATAACCGGCTGGGCCAGCACCAGCACCAGCGCCACCGCCGACCAGCGCGCCCCGACGTAAGGCATTAACAGCATATACAACGAGAACAGAAAACCCCATAAGGCAAAGAAATTGAGGACAAAAACATTTCTTTCGTCATAACCCAACACAGCATGAGTAAGATGGGTAAAAAACGGAAACATATACGCCCGTTTCTCCACCGACCGCTCCCCCGGCCAGAACCGCTCATAATATGCCTTGCCCTCACTGACATTATCGACCCGTTTCTCATAGGTCATGGAACGGGCAACTGAAAGAAGATTGGTCTCATCGCTTAAAACACGAAAATATTTTGGCACGGAAACAAAAACCATAGCGGCGGCTAGAAAAGTAAAAAGCAGGGCCTTCCAATACCGACGGCAGAATGCCACAAGATCCCAGCCGGAATGACGCGCCGCGCCGACAACAACCAGGACCCAGGTAAAAACCAGAGCAAAAATAAAATAATAAGAACCATAGGAAAGAAAGTCGGTCAGCCAGGGCATATTGCGCACCCCGACAAGAAGTGTAATGGCTGCGACCAAGGAACTGCTGATAAGGAGAACCCAGAAAGGAAAGTTTTCTCGAGGTTCGGGAGTGCGTTGTTTCATAGAAGGATTATAAAGAATTGGGACTGAAAGTCAAAGCTGGAAGTAAAATACTTGCCATGCTTTACGCCTTAATCATCGCAATACCCGATACATCGGCTTGATACCTTGTGGACTATCATGAAACGCTCGTGACGGGGATTGCCTGAAAAGACGGGCCTTAATAAAAAATCTAAATAGAATGCCCAGCAATTCCCAGCAATAACGAGTCGGCGCAATATTCGATCGATCCGTAGAATCCTTCCACTTTAACGGAATCTCTTTCATTCGAAGCCCTGGTAAGTTCATCAGCAAAATATTAAGCTCTGGATTAAACTGAAATGAATTAGTCAATTCGGCAAAAGGCACTTGTCGAAGCAAAGAACACTTCATAAATATAATGGCCGCTCCTGAATCCGACATCCAGCGCCCTGCAAAAAACCAGGTCAAGAAATTAAAAACATAGTTCCCCCAAATACGCAGCTGGCTATACCCGGCCGTAACGCTCTGCTTAAGAAAACGGCTGGTCATGATAAGATCAATATCAGGGTCCTCATCAAAAACGTCAAAAAAGTTTTTTGCGATCTCGGCACCATCGCCCTGCCCGTCTCCATGCACAACAAAGAAACGCGTATATCCTTGATCCAGGAAATATTGATACGCGATCTTCTGGCTGCCACCTAAGCCATAATTCTCCTGGTTTGCAATAATAATGACCTTTTCTCCCAACAGACCTGGCGCTGCCTGAACGCGCTTTAAAATCTCAAGCGTTTCATCCTTGCTGTGATTATCGACAACAATAATCGCATCAATGCGCTGCAACACATCCGCAGGAAATGAAACCAATACTGCCTCAATGGAACGCGCAACGTTATAACACGGAATAAAAACGCCGACCTTTTCCATGATCATCCTTTTACTTAAAATACCTGTTAATAATCTCGAGACAAGCATCCAAAACCGCGCCCTCGCCGGCCCGGGATTCCGTAATGAACTTTGCCGCCTCCTTCGCCTCTTTCCGGGCATTAGCTGGGGCAATCCCAAAAACGCACGCCTTTAGAACAGGAGCATCGTAATACCCGTCCCCCATATAGATAACATTTTTAAACCCGAACTTACTTTCAATGAAACTCAACCGGTCGGATTCGGATATTTTGAAAAGTGGATACCCCATATCCGAAACGCGTTTTTTCGAAATTTCGAAACCTTTAAGATCTGCGCTGATAAAAGCAATTTTCAATTTCCCCTTAAGCATCTTTAGACCATCCGCATCATGAGGGCCGAAAACCTTGTAGTTCTTACCATTGCTTGAATAAAGAAATTGGCCTGTAGAAAGAACTCCATCGACATCGAGAATAAAAAATTCTGGTATAACTTCAGGACAACTCATTTTCCTCTTTCCTTCGATTGGCTTTCTTGCGAAATAACCTTAAGAAGATATTTTCCGCTTTCCTGAATCTGAAGTGGGCGCTGATTAGCCAGAAAAGGAGCAACAATATAAATCGTGAGAATAATCCCTAAAACAACCTTTTCAAACCATAAAGCCATACGATCAAGAAAATAAACAAAACAAAAAATAATAAAATAAACCGGGATCTCCAAAAGTCGCGTTTTTACCCACGCTCGCTGAGGTCCTAAGTTTGTAAAATCAACTATAAAAAAGATAATTGGAATCAACGTCACAATAAAAACAAAAATTCCATAAAGATGTTGATCCATCGCCAAGCCTTCATTCGATCGACGACTATACAAAAATGGAATCAAACAAATCATCACTAAGATAAAACCATAATAGGAGAGAAATTCAATAATGCCCTCACAATATAAATTATACTCCCCGCCGCGCTCCCGAAAATCCTTTATCTGAAACGGAGCTTTTGAAAATATCTCTCCCGTAAGCGCAGGACTTTCCAAATGACCAATCATCGGCTCAAGCTTATGAAATGTCCATCGGCTCAAAACGTTATTCTGAATTACATTCCCCAACAAAACCATTCCCAACAATAAACTCAACACCAGGGCGGCCAAGCCTTTAACATATACTCTGACATCCATACTAAACAGTCCGAGAATACAGACACGCACTCGTGTCGTAACAACCCATGCTAGATTCATAAACACTACGCCAACGATTAACATTCTCGACCTAATGCCAAAATCCGTATCAAAAGGCAGCCCATATAATAACAACAGCACTGCCAATACGAAGAAACAAACAACAAATACCCCCCGATAATAGCCGTCATTCTTTACCGGCAATAGCCACGGCAAAAGAGCCAGCACCCAAAAAACATTGGACGCCGGCAATGCTGTCATCCCAAGCCCCGAAAGTACTACCATGAAAACCGATACCGGCCGCTTGACAGCGTCTTCACGTAAAAAATTAACAATCCAAAAAATAACCAGCGCGACTCCCGCCACACGGCCGGAATGAACCGTAAAGAACAACGGGTTTGAAGAATCAAAAAGCATATAATATCTCCAGGGGCACAAAGAGCTCGACCCGAAGAAAAGAAAAGAAGTCCCCAAACCAGCAAGAATCGAAGAAAGTCCTATCTTTCGTAACACTATCCACATAAAAACAAAAACTGACATTTTAATCAAGCCCAGCGTCATCCACCAAACAACAATCGTGGTCAGCGTTCCCTGAATAGGCATCCCTAGAAAATAATGAACGATCAATTCATCATAATGCTGAGCGATCATTGGGAAATGTTTAAGTCTGCCGACAAACCATTCATCCAAAAACCTTGCATACTGATTGGGACCATGCCCTACCCAGGAGAAATCCCCCTGTGAAACCTGCAATAAAAGAACCGAAACCAGAAAAATTGCCAAGATAAAGACCCACATCCATCGCTTGATCTGTGCCATCAGGCCCAAAGGCTTCCAGTTTTGGAGCGATGCAAAACACCCCTCGTTACCCCAGCATGCAATCATCACGATCATCAATTCTGTACCCAGAACCGGCCAATAAATTGATTGGTAAGGACAAACGAAAGAAACGAGCCTGACTACCCCTGCCAGACACACATACCCAATAAAAAAAGAAGAGACTATCTTTAACCCCAAACTTTTGACCGGACCACCCTCAAAGAAAGGCCTGGCTAAAGCATACCCCATCACTGCGATCAAAACATAATTCACTGCAAGGAAAAAAACTGCCGGTGTTGTAACGCCGTGGAAGGTAATCCCTTGATTATTGTGCGAAACAGCCGAAAGAATCCAATAACCATCCGGAGAATTATAAATGACAACGGCCGCCAAGAAACCCGCAACGGTCGCACCTGCCCAATACAAAGCATTCTTTAAAGAAAAAGAAATCATGCCACCCCAGATCTTTCATTATTTCCCAAATATTCCCACAGCCTCGCCTTACCCAAACAATACAAAAACTCATTGTACGGGTAATGATGTAGCGTCGCGATATTCAGAAAAATCAAAGCCGTCAGGATGCGAACTTTGTCTATCTCAAACCCTCTCATTTCGAGAAAACTAAACAGCTCTTTCTCACAGGAAAAAAGCACCTCCTTACGGACAATATCATAGTCGATATCATTCTTTCCCCAAACAATGCGAAAACGACCCTGCACAACAGCTTCATGGGAAACAATCAAACCATGGAACAACTTGGCCAGATCGTAATAAACATCTCCGAACTCCATCTCGCCGGCAAACTCCTGCCTCCAATCAAGAAAAATGAACCGTTGATCCTTCCTGTTGAAAAGCATATTCTCGAAATGACAATCACCATGAAACCGAACCGCCCTCCCTTGAGATAGCCATTGCCAATTTATTCGATCCAGAAGCTCTCGCAACTTGGGCATTTTTCGTCCGTTAATATTCTCCTGACCATCTAAACGACCAGTTACCTGATAAAATTTATCAATTCTTTCATAAGTCTTATCGTGATAAAAAGAAAAACAGGCGCGTTCAAAAGCAACCTGTTTTTCCGATGACACATCATATGGTCGCCAAAATTCAATCAAATGCTCGAGCAATTTTCTCATGAGCTCAATTGTAATAATATCAGAAACAACGTCACCCTCGACCTTTTGATAACAATACATATGCGGAGTCGACCCAGAAATACAAGGACAATACCCTTTAAGCATGCCAGCACGCACAACACGCTTACGAATAAACTCCGGATCCTTCGAATATTTGATTACCGAACCGTTTACAAACCAGATAGACTCATCAGGCTTCTCAAGAATATGCGGCCCTGGTGCTGACCCTAAGTCTTTACGCGTACGGGCCAGAGCTTGAGGATTCCCGGTATCGTACCAATCCATCTCATACATACTGATTCCAGTTTCCAGTAAAGACCGCAAGCCAAAACTTTCCCCCATCATCAATTCATCAGCGGTTGCTTTCGACATGGCATCCCAAAACGATTGCGTGTCTGCAATCCCCGATAACCCGA
Source organism: Candidatus Omnitrophota bacterium (assembly GCA_002753745.1). Taxonomy (GTDB): domain Bacteria; phylum Omnitrophota; class Gorgyraeia; order Zapsychrales; family Fredricksoniimonadaceae. Next base: position 17,287 of record PEAR01000023.1, read on the forward strand.
TATAAGGATAGGCCGGCAAAGAAGCTTGACCTTTCTCATGGATCCCCAAGACTTTTCCGTTCTGAGATGTAACGGTACGATACATCGCTATATCCTGGCTCCGAGCAACGCCCATCCAATTATGCTCTGGCGCCGGGATCTTGCTGGTTGTCAGCGTATCACAGGAGCAAAAAACAAAAGGAGCCTGCAAGTGATCCCGACAACTCCACAAGCTGTACCCTAGACTGGACCCAGCCCCTTCAAACGGGAAAACTTCCACGAAAACAAAACGACGATGAGGATAAGCTAACAATAAGAACTCTCGCACCAAATGTCCCTGATGACCAAGCGCAATTACAAAATTTGTATCTAAAGGGAATTGTTCAATAAGTAAAGAAAGGACCGGACGTGTGCCGACGCTAATTAACGACTTGTTGATATCGCGCGTCAACTGCCCCAGCCGGGACCCTGTTCCCGCCGTGGGAATAAACACAGAGAAAGCCATTCTAATTCCTCGAATAGTCGTCCAGAATTCGGACAACATCTTCCAGCTCTGGCGTTGAAGATTCAAGATAAACGCAATCCTCTATTGCCTCCATCCGGTGCAATACTCCAGGCTCAATTGTAAGACTTTGATGCGGAGAATATACCTGACCCAGCAGATTCGACGCTTCAGATCCAGTCAGAATGTTCAAATAACCCGAGAGAACATAAATTGTCTCTTTTTTCTTCTGGTGATATTGAAGACTGCAACGATGGCCTCTGTTCATCGTTAACCTTTTAACGACGTAACGATCATTACATTCAACAAGTTCTTCTCGCCCCCAAGGCTTCTCAATAACCGATATACTCATATTTATTCCTTCACCAGCAATTAATTACACAGGGATAAGGCCAAAACATCTTAAATACTTCTCAATCCTGGATCGGACACAAGCCTTTAAATGAGCGTCTAAATTTATCCCCTGCTCTTGAAGCTGCCGCCCAACCTGCTGCCTGATCTGCACCCCCTTGGGATGTGAAAATATGTAATGACCTGCAATCCCGGCCATATTCTCTCTCGAAAGAAGACTTCCGGGAAGCATCCACTTCTTCCATTTCAACGAATCAACGGCTAGTGTTACAAATTCATCATACAAATCTTGGCGACCTGTCTTTTGAAACAATCCCAACAAGGCACCCGTTTCGAGCACCCCTAGTTCAGGAGCAATATTGGCACTAGGGATACCTAAAGCGGGATGCTCCCACAAAGCCCGTTCAGAAAGGTAATCTGTGTTATGTTCCTTCAAGAAGATTTGGTGCCGTTGACAAACGCCGATAAGGGCCTTAACTTTCTCGCTTAAAACACCATCCGATAAACTAAGCATTGGATCAAAGCAACCTACATTACGGGTTTCCATAACTTTTGTCCCCGTATTAACCACAAGATATAACGGCATTGAAAAATTATTATCCTGGCAGTATTGACTCAAGCGTTTTAAAACAAATTCAATCAATTCCAGCCCATCAATGAGATCATTGGAGAAAGGCCCCACCTCAAACTCCACATTCTTCCCCATACTACGGGCCAGCTTTGAACAAAACCCATACAATTCAAAAACTCTATTAAGGATTTCTTCAGGGGGAGGAATTCCACGAGGATCAAGACTGGGATCCAAATGAATAAACTGAATTCCAGACTCAATATCAACAGCTAAAGACTTTTTAGCACTATCCATTGCTTCATTCAATGTCAGCCTAAAATCCTCATTCTGCCATGGCCCTGCGTGATCCCGACCAAGAACAACATAACCTTTTAAATCCTTCTGCCTAACATACGACACATAATCAGGCGTTCTCCAGGACTCAACATACCCACCGCCAAAACTTTCGGCATCGACTTGCCGACGGCTTGCTATTAAGGTCAATGGAAACGGACAAATCTGTGCCGCATCGATAACCGCATCGACACAATTCAAACTGACTGGACCCACAGACAACATCGTCCGTCGGCCACCATTGATGGATTCCAAGACTCTCTGTCGAAGCATAAAATATCCTAAAGAATTACTGATTTACCGGCGAAGTCGAAAGAGGTAGCTTAGCTTCAATAGCCTTAAGCCGCTGCTCCATCGATGCCAGGGTATCGTCCATACGCGACATCTGTCTCGCAACATCCCCTGTCCGATAATTAAGCTTTGCCTGAAGGTCCTTCTGAATCTCCAAGGAATCACTGATCTTTTCCATCAAAGGAGCCCGCTGTCGCAACAATGTTTTCTCCAAACCACTAAAAAGAACCCAGCCGGTAATTACACCAGCAGAAACAAGCAGAACGAAGAACACAAGATCCATTTTCATAAAGCCCCCCAGAAAAACTTTATTACAAAGCCATTACCACCGTTTTTTAATGAAATTTTTTTCTTGTCTGAATTTAACATGCTTTATATTACAAAAAATCAATTATGCTGTCCACTCTTACAAAAGAAAATTAAAAAAGAAATTTAAGAAGGCTTCCCTTTACTTGTAAAAAATTGAAGTTAAAATTGTAACATACTAAAGTTGCTTGTACCTATTACGGAAACACACTCAATGCCCCAATTTCTTTCAAAATTATCTAATTATTTTACTCAAGTATGCAATAACATTTACTCTTTATCCTCGTTTCAAATCTTTATTATCTGCGCCCTTATCAGTTTCGTTATCAACCTTCCCACTCTCACCGTTCAGCACACACTCCATACAGACGGCGTAGGAGGCGATCTTTTCTTTATTGAAGCCATAACTCGCGGGGAACTTCCTTATCGGGATTTTAACTGGATTTATGGCCCTGTCATGCTGTATTACAACGCCTTTTTCTTTAAAGTGATAGGCCATAATATTCACAGTCTAATTTGGGCCAAATTACTATTAAACGCCTTTTTTGCAGGAGTATTCTTCTTGGCCGCACGAAAAATCATGCCGGCACTGACAGCCTTCCTAGCAACGGTAACATTTATTGTCTTCATGCCGGACTTCCAGCACAACTTCTCACATTACGGAGGGGTTTGTATAGAAATCGGCATCCTTTGGGCAGTGTTGTCTTATCACTCCAATGCCAGAAATAAACACCTTCTCTGGGCCGCCTTACTTGTTCTGCTGCTTGGCTTTATCAAAATTAATTTCGGAATCATGTTCCTTGGTGGAAGTATTTTATGTTTTATTCTTTGCGATCTGTTTCGCGATAAAAGACTTGTTCCCGCTCGCCTTTTACTTTATGGCGCCGCCCTACTCATCATCTGTTTTCTGTGGATCATCACTTACTACCTCTTTGTCCGGGGACTTTCGCTTGAAGAAATTAAACAATGCTTCCCTATTTTTCCGGATAATTGTTATTATGGCGGGTCTTTTTCGCAAAATCTGATCAGCTGCATCAATTTGGCCAAAACTGAAATCTCGAGCAACCATTTCTATCAGTTAATTCTTATCATTGCCACAATCTGCATTCTAAGAATTCTCTTTCATCTGACCTGGAACCATACCTGCGTCATTAACTCACAAAGAAATTTCTTTCTTTCTATATCAATTTTACTCATCCTTTCGACTATCACACTACATGAATACTTTAAAGCCCGCATTGACTACCAAGCATTCTGGGGCATTCCATTTTTTACCATCACAATCGCCTATCTTGTGTCTGAAACTTGCCTCATTAGCAACAGGGCCATTCAGTTGATAGCCACGCTAGCATGCATCACCATTATTTCCTGTCACGCTTATCAAAACTGGAAATTCCTTGATGGGTTCAAAAAACAAGAATACTACTTCGCATATAAGGGAGTAGACATTTACACAACAGTTAATCCCACAGACATTAAAACCATGCAGGAAACTGCCGATTTTATAAACACAAAAATCCCAAAAGACGAGCTATTCCTCGCTTTTCCCAATGAACCTTTTTATTATTTTCTAACTGATCGAAAGTCTCCTTCACGACTTATATATATGATCGGGGCTACCAATGTCACCCCAAAACAACAAGAAGATCTTATCAATAATATGGAACGTCAACACGTTGACTATATTGTACTAAATAATATTTGTTATTTTGGAAACATGTGGGGAGTTTTCGGAGAAAATAACTGTCTCATTCTTTATAAGTACTTTAAAGAAAATTTCGAAGAAATCGCACAATTCAATAATCATCCCATACAATACTGGAACGGCACAAAAATCTTTAAAAAGAAAACCCCGGCACAATGCTTAGTCAAAAATCCATAAAACGTCCAGTTTTCACATTTATTAATATTTTCAAACCAACACCCCCAAAACCATGATCTCCATTATTTTCTCTTTTTACAACGAACAAGAATCTCTTCCCGTGCTGTTCAAACGAATCCGCGACGTCATGTCACAGGAAAATGAACAATATGAACTGATCTTTGTTAATGACAATTCCACTGACAACTCTTCGCAAATAATTTCCAAACAGGAAAAAATACCCGGCGAATCAATCATCGCTGTCAACATGTCCCGGCGTTTTGGCGTAGAAGAATGCTTCATGGCAGGAATTGAGGTTGCTCAAGGAGACGCGGTTATTCTGATGTACGTCGATATGCAGGATCCCCCAGAAACAATCCACGAAATGCTGGCCAAATGGCGCCAGGGAACAGATATTGTCCACACCGTTCGACGCACCCGAATCGGTGAAAACCCAGCAAAGATCCTGATTTCCAACATAGCGTATAAATGGATCAATGCCACGGCCGACATTGAAATTCCCCGCAATGCGGGCGACTTTAAACTAATTTCGCGTCGAGCAGTTAATTATATTCGAACCTTTACAGAAACAGAACCTTATTTGCGCGGGCTTATCTCCTGGGTAGGATTTAAACAGGATTACGTTTACTACGATTTGCAGCCGCGTTTATATGGGAACTCTAAAGTGCCTCTGTTTGGTAAAAAAGCATTGAAAGTTCTTCTTAGCGGCCTTGTTTCTTTCTCCGGCTTTCCAATTTATCTTATTATTTTTCTTACCTGCGCCGGCCTAATAGGTTCTTTGGTCATCCTACTTTTCTTATTTTTAAGCAACCAACTACAAAACCCCTTAGGATGGATAACATTCTTTCTAATAACGCTATGGGCCATCACGATGGGCGCTGTCAGTATTATTGGTGTCTATATTTTACGAGTTTATCAAAACACAACACATCGCCCACCATACATAATCAAAGACATTACCCGTTAATCTCACCTTTAAATCAACGCCACTCACAGGCTAAACGTTAAACAAATCGCCTTTCAATCTCATGCGAAGCAAATACCGAGAATTCTTCAGTGCATCTTCCAGCAATTTCTGACGCACCTGCTGTGTCGCCGCGTTATCCGTGATCGACACCACGGCCGTCTCATTTTCATTGGCCAGCGGCGTGATAATGCCAAGACATATTGCGCGTATATCTGTTAAACGGGCATCAACGCTTTGCGTGATCCTCAGTCATCGCCCCGGTCATTCTTAAATGATTTTAAACAATTCCGCCCGATGCGCCGGGACGCGGGCGTGCAGGTGAATGCCGTCGGCACCGTATTCCTCGAGGATCACATCGCCCTCGCGATGCGCCAGGTGGACGAGATCCATCCGGGTCATGGGGATCACCACATCCACCTCGAAGACCTGCCCGGCCAGATGATCTTCCACCAGGCTCA
>PEAR01000204.1 GCA_002753745.1 Candidatus Omnitrophota bacterium
CTTTGTCCAAGATGCCCCGGATTATTTATGAAAAGTTCGTTAAAGAATACACGCAAAAGCAGTGGGGTAAGGCGCCGCAGAATCTTTCGGTGTCTCTGGCAGGGAGGTTTCATGTTCGAACTGACGACGACCCTCGATTGATGCAGCATAAATATCAGGGGATACCGCAAAAAGGGTATTCGTATTTAATTTCGCGGCTGCTTGATGGTATTCCGGTTGAATTGTCTTGTGATTATTTAAGGCAGCGCGAGCGGTTGCGTGCTGTGAAGAAATTGATCTTTACAGGCCCGATTGATGAGTTTTTCGGGTTTAAGCTCGGACGGTTGGCCTATCGCGGTCAGAAAAGGACTTCCTGTTATTATCCTGATGTAGATCGCTATCAGATTTGTGGTCAAATTAACTACCCATTATTTTCAGATGGCCATCATGTAAGGACGCTGGAATGGAAACATATGATGAATGCCGTTGAGACTAGCCGCATAAAGGGGACAGTGATTACTCAAGAGACCCCGTTTACGCCTGATGATCAAGATCAGTATGAGTATCCGATGCTTGATGAGGCGAATATCAATCTTTATAAGAAATATCAGAAATTGGCCTCTACGTATCCTGCAATTATTTTTTGCGGGCGCTTGGCGACGTATCAGTATTTGGATATGGATCAAGCAATTGAAAAGGCCATCGCCTGTGCCGAAACTCTATTGGATACGGAGAGTTGATGCTGGAGAAGCCATATGTTTCTGTAATTATTCCTGTTTTAAATGATGCGCTCAGATTGGGAAAGTGTCTTAAGGGCTTGGATCGTCAGTCCTATCCCCCTGATCAGTTTGAGGTTATCGTTGTTGACAATGGATCAAGGGAGCCTTTGACACCAGATTTGAGTTTGTCCTGCTGTGTTCGGTATTTCAGGGAATTAACCCCTGGCGATGGGGTTGCACGAAATGCCGGTATTCTTCAGGCTCGCGGTGAGATCATTGCCTTTACTGATGCGGATTGTATTCCCGCTAAGGATTGGATCGAGAAGGGAATTGAGTTCTTGCTTGTCAGCAAGGTTGATATGGTCGCGGGTCGGGTTGATTATCATTTTACTGGCCGGGGTATGGTAACGGCCGCTCAAATGTATGATTACGTCGTATATTTGAGGCAGGAGAGATATATTGAGCGGACTCACGGTCTTGCAACAGCCAATCTTTTTGTTAAAAAAAGATTGTTTGATGAGTGTGGTTTATTTGATGCCCGGTTTAGGTGTAAATCAGACGGCGTTTGGACAGTTAATGCGTTTAGGGCTGGATTTCGGCAGGGTTATGCGGATCAAGCCGTTGTCGCACATGAGGCAAAGGATTCGTTGATACAAGTTATAAAAAGGACCTGGGTGGCTTATGAATATGAGTGGCTTCAGCAAAAAGTAGAAAAGAAATTTCCCGTATTCCCCTTAGAAAATATAACACTTGCCAGCAGGATCGGGGAATTAACTGAAAATTGTACGTATGTGCTTAAGACGAAGAAATTAAACCGATTTTCACAGCGGATTAAGGTTATTGCGGTGATTTTTCTTCTGGCCATGGTTCGAGTTGTCGTGATTGTGAAAAATAAGATGTTTCCTTTTGTAAGACTAACTTTATAACAGGCGCGCAGGTTGCAGCAATGAGTGGATATGTTCTGCACAGAAGAATCTGGTTGACGCTGTTAATTATTATTGTTTGGGGGGCAGGGCTTCGATTCTACGGGCTTGATATTCAGTCTCTTGACTTTGATGAGTTGAATGGCAGACTATTTGCTCGGCAACATTCTATCGGGGCTGTTATTGATACAGTTGTTCAGCGTGATGTTCACCCGCCGGGTCCGTATATTGTTACTTATATTACGGAGAAGTTGGGAGATACCGAGGTTGTTTTAAGATTGCCATCAGCGATATTCGGCACGTTGTCGATCGGGATGATCTTTTTACTGGGGTGTCGCCTGTATTCCTGGCGCGAGGGTATTGTTGCTTCTGTGTTAATGAGTTTCCTGAAATGCCCGATATACTATAGTCAGGAAGCCCGTCAGTATGCCCCTGTGCTGTTGCTTAGCCTGGTTTCGGTTTATTTCTGGCTTGCTATTATTTATTATTTGCGAAGGAAAGATAGAATCCCCTTTTGGGATTGCGGCGCTTATATCGTAACTGCAGTTCTTATCAGTTATTTGCATTATTATGGGCTATATCTGATTGTTTTGCAGGGAATAGCGGCGTTTGTATTTTTTGGACGCACGGGTAAAAGCTTGGCTGTTTTGGTCTTGATCTATGTTGGCATCCTGGCGGCTTATTTACCGTGGGTGCGTATTTTATGTTTTCGCTTATCTGTTCATCCTTCAGCACTCTGGATAGAAGCGCCTAAAAGTTTTGCTGGGAGTTTTTATGAGTATTTGAAGTTCATATTTAATGATTCTTGTTTCTTTGTTGTCTGTGTGGTTGTTTCATATTTGCTGATATTTATGCGGGGCGCTGGCCATTTTTTTCGGTCGTTGGGGCGGCGAGAATTAATTCTGGTCGGGTGGCTTGTTATTCCGTTTACTGGTGTTTATCTGGTATCTCGTTTTACGCCGTTGCATATTCTGGTAAACAGATATTTGATCATTTCATTACCTGCGGCATACCTTTTATTTGCACGGGCGGCTGTTTTATTACCAGTGAATCAGTCTGCAAGGGCTGTTGGCTTTTTATTCCTGCCGGTTATCTTGCTTTTTCATCTTATTTACGGGCTTGGGTATTACTCAACGCCCTCCAAAGATCAATTTCGAGAGGCTGCGGACTATATTGTCAGGAATTATGCGTTGCACAAGGATGCCATTATCGTTGGGAGAGTGATAGACAGAATAAAATGCCTCGATTATTACTTCGACAGGACAGGTTTTAGCGTTAAGCATATATATGATCTGAAGTTTGAGCGCAACGATATCTTTCGTTTGGTGAAGAATGCTGCACCGGCGAATTTATGGTATGTTTATATGAGCAGCCCGCAAGACGATGAGTTTCTGGGATTGTTAAAGCCTAAGATGCAAGAGATGGAACACAAGGTTTTTAAAGGCGGCGGTGTCTATTTCTTTCAGCGAAAGGCGCCGGTAAGCGAATCGCCACGTTTGTCTGATAAAGATCAATTCAAATAAGGCAGGTGGTTTTTTGAAAAATAAAAATACCTGGATATGTGAGAAGAGAAAGTTCTTATTGTACGTTGAGATTGTATCTTTCTTTTCGTTATTGTTTTTTTTCAATAATTACACTCATTTATTGCAGGGCAATTCGCTGTTTTCCTCTTTTATCGCTCACCGATTGCAAACCAATGCATTGCTTGAAGGTCGCCTTGCATTAAGTTTGTATCCTTTCGGCTTGCCTTGGGACTGCATATGGACTGGTCGGGCGATGCATCAAAATTGGGGCATGGGCGTTCCTTTTCTCAGGTTGCCGTTTGAATGGTTGGCCAGGGTATTTGGTTTTTATGGGTTTCCGGACAGGCTCACCTTGTTTTTTTATTTTATTTTGGTGTTCGTTTTACCTTTAG
>PEAR01000205.1 GCA_002753745.1 Candidatus Omnitrophota bacterium
CGCTGCAGTTCTTTGAGGCCAATGGCGAGGTATGTCCGGCCAACTGGCGCAAGGGCGAGAAATCGATGAAAGCCAGCCAGAAAGGCCTGGAGGAGTTCTTCGGGAAATAGTCTTTTTTAAAGTGTTGTTCAGCAAAAAAGCTCTTGTCCGGTCTTGCCGGCCAGGAGCTTTTTTATGGGTCAGGTCGGCATAATTTCAAGGTCGGCGGGATTTATTTCTTGTTTTTGTCGACGGTGGAAAGCGCTTTCCCGGTTTTTGCTTTGCGGTCTTGATATTGCTCTTTGATATGGTACGCTTGGTTATATGGCTTAAACAATCGTGATCGGGGGCGTTTATGAACAGGATCCTGAAAATTGCTTTGTGGATGATCGTAGCGTCAAGCATGGGACTGGCCGCAGCGCCGGTCTGGGCGGGCCCGGGCCGTTCTGATACGCCGGCTGTTCCGGGCAGGATGATCGTTAAATACAACGCATTGTCGGTAGTTAAAAAGTCGAAAGTGCAGGCTCTGGCCGTTGTAACATCGGCGGGGTTGGCGGCCAAAAAGCAGGCGCTGGAAACGGTCATCGGCAAAAAGTATGCGATCAAGCATAAAACTTCCTTATCAGGGAAGGTCTCATCGACAGGCGGCGCCAAAGCCATGGTAAAGAGAGCTGCTGTATCCTCATCGGCAAGTGATGCCGAGACGGTCGTTTATGAATTTGATGTCAATAAAGACGTGAATCAGGCCGTGAAGGATATTAAGGACGCTGGCGGGGATATCGTCGCATATGCCCAGCCGGATTATATTATGCAGACGTCGGAAGAGGTGGTGCCGCCGTCCGTTGTTGGTTCTCATTTTGTTACTGCTGGAATCCTGGATCCTTATTATGCAAGCTCTGGAAGTTGGGGGCAGCCCAGACTGGATTCGTGGCATTTGTTCGATGTGAACGCCGATAAAGCCTGGAAAGTTACCAAAGGAAAAGGCGTGGTGGTGGCGGTTGTTGATACCGGCCTTGACTATAATCATCCTGATATCAAGGATGCTCTTTGGACGAACGATATTGATCCGGATACCTATGGACTTCATGGTTATGATTTCGGCGTTTGCGCCGATGGTGATTGTACGGCCCTGACGCCGCCCGGCCCGGATGTGATGGATTATTCAGGGCACGGAACGCATGTGGCCGGGATCATTGCCGCCCGTATCAATCAGCTGGGTGTTGTGGGGGTGGCGCCGGAAGCGTCGATCATGCCTTTGCGCGCGTTAGGTAATTTTGGAGGCACGACCTCCAGCCTGGCCGCGGCGATCTATTTTGCTGTTTATCACGGGGCGGATGTGATCAATTGCAGCTGGGGTCCGGGGTTTTCGTTTTATCCTGATAATCCGGCGCAGGAAGAGGCGGTGAAATTCGCCTACGATAATAATGTGCCGGTTATTTTCGCGGCAGGGAATGAGGCGCAGGATACGGCCTTTTACAGTCCGCAGGATCAGGCGACGGTCATTACGGTGGGCTCGACCAATTGGGATCGGGACTGGTCGTATTATTCAAATTGGGGTGAAAAGATCGATATTTCCGCGCCGGGTGAACAGATCCTTTCGTTGAATGCCCGGCATGGCGACAATGCGCTTTCAAAGCGGATCGCCTTGACGCTGGCCGATCATCAGCCGACCACTAACGCGGTCGTGGGTGAAGATTACCTTGAGATCAGCGGCACTTCCATGGCTGCGCCGGTAGTAACGGGTGTGGTTGCGTTAATGAAAGCGAACCATCCCGGTTTAACTATTGAGGATATCCGGTATATTTTAAGGGCTTCGGCCCAGACGAGTCAATGGGGCCCGGGATTTCATATCAAGACCGGTTACGGGATCGCGAATGCCGCTGCCGCGTTGACCTTTGATTATGCGCTGCATCCCCAGATCACCTCACCTTTGAAGAACGATCATTTTAGCGAGAAGACCGGCCCGATCGTGTCGATCACCGGCAGTATTGGCGGGAATTTCAAGAATTTTTCCGGGTATCAGCTTTTTTACAGCCGGGGATGGTCCTGGTGGAAGAAAACGCCCTGGACGCCGATAGGTCCGGTCGTGACGTCATTGCCTGCCGGGAACGTCCTGGCGGCATGGGACATCCGGGGGCTTGCGCCGGATTCGTATTTGATCAGACTGGTAGCGACCGGGAAATCGACGGTGAATGGGGTCGTAACGACCAGTAATTTTGAAACGGTCCAGCGGATGGTCATTGATGACCCCGCCGTGACGCGTATCTCGGGCAAAACAATGCCTTTTGTCAGTACGGGGCTTAATGATGCGATCACCGACCCGGTTCTTTCTGATTCGGTGGTTGCCTGGATGCTGGATAATACGGCTAATGGATTTGATATCGCGTATAATGATCTGAAATCGCCGGGCAGCGGCGAACAAATGGTCGGCGGAGATTATGCGAAGCTGGTGCCACACGTATCCGGCCGCAGGATCGCCTGGCAGGACGGCGGCTGGGGCGTTTACGTGTATGATGTTGATCATCCCGTCAAGGGCGGCACCAGGATCACGGACGTTCCCTGGTGGAGTTCGTATCAGTTATGCGGGAACAGGATCGTGCTGGCCATGCAGTCGAATGTGGTTGCGGGGGTAAATGACAGGTTCCTGATCTATGATATCGACACAAAAGCAAGCCGGTCGATTGATCTGTCGGCGGACAGGTATTGCAAGTACATGTTCTTTTGGATGTCGGATAAATATATCGTTTATCTGGGCGGGGCTGACGGCGCGGCAGTGGAGCCGTTCATTCTTGATATTGAAACCGGCAAGTCAAAGAAGATCGATGGGGTCGGGGCGTGGCCGGCCGGGGTTAAGCCTGTCGGCAACCGTTCGACAGGAGAAAGGCCTTCGGTTCCGATTATTTCAGGGAATCAGGTGTTGATCCCGGCGAACAATAACAACGCTCTGCCGATGACACTTTATATGTACAACATTGCGTCGGGTAAGCTCAGCAAGATAAAGAATGAGTACCCTTTCTGGATTCACAAGATCACGTTTGCGGGTAACCGGATCGGTTTTTCCCGGGTGTCCGCGGATCATGAGGCGGCATACTTTTGTGATTATGACGCCGTGAACAATGTCTGTGAACCGCATTTGTTATCCACGTCATCGGATGTGTTGAGCGGGGTCGCGGTCAACGCCGATCGCGCGGTCTGGTATGCTTACGGGCATGGAGAGCGCAATCTGTATATGGCGGATCTTAAGCCGGCTGTTATGATCAATGCCTGGAACCAGATCGTGACGGCGGGTGAACCAACAGTGCTTTCCTTCCCGGTGAAGGATCTGACGGGTCAGGTCATCAGCTTTACGGCTGATATCAGCAGATTGCCGGGGGCACGACTGGTGGCAGCGCCTGTGCCGGCCGCGTCGCCCAGCCCGTATGCGTCGCCCTGGCCGAGTCCTTCGGCAAGCCCGAGCCCGTCGCCCGCCGGCACCGTGATCACGCGGACGATCACATGGACGCCGCCGGCATCGCTTGTCGGGCAGATGGTAAGCGTGGACTTG
>PEAR01000206.1 GCA_002753745.1 Candidatus Omnitrophota bacterium
CGGCTTGAATGGTTCGGCCAGCGAAAACTTCTCGCTGTAAAATTGATGAAACAAATACAGAAAATTCTGCGCCCCGCGGGCATCCAGCAAACGATGATCGAAAACCAGCGACGTCAACGCGCGCGTCCCCACCGTAATATGAGCAAACCGCAGATGGTCACGCTCACGGGCAAACGGCTGATTAACATGGTCATGCAGAAAATGCATGGCGTCATCGTCTGTCGCCAACGTAATAGCAGTAACGGGAATATCTGTCGGAAAACGATCCGGAAAAGACCAGAACGGCGCCAGATTCCAGGCGCGGACACAGGTGGCATTGATCACCGGAAACAGGCGGGCAAAGGCCGTCAATCGCGTCCTGACCAGCTCAATATCCAGCGGCCGGTCAAGACTTAAGATCACCTGGCTGTTATTCCCGCAGCCCGTCGCTTTGCAGGAAAGATAATGCAGAGTATAAAATGTCCAGTCGATCCCGCTTAAATAGCAGCGCCCTGACAAACTCATCTTCGCCTCGCATCAACTCAACTTTTTACTGATATTATCAGCCAGCACCCGAACGGTCTTAAAATGATCCCGAGATAATCCCGAGTCCATCAGCTTAAGTCCAAATTTCTTTTCAATAAAAACCAATAACTCCACAAATCCCATAGAATCAAGACCCAACTCGTGCAGAGGCTTATCAGCCGCAACGGACACTCCCCCTAGAATAATCCCAATTTCTTTTATTAAAATCTGCTCAATCTCGACCGTTGTCATTAATCATCTCCCATTCGAGAAACTTTAGCATCACTATTAAAATAAACTAAGAAATTCCTAAAACGATCTTTCCAATACTTCCACGGACTCCTGTCTAATGACGGCGTCATATGTGCCGGCGGATAACCATAAGCCACCACAACCGCTTCTTTTGACATTCCTACGGCAATAGTACCATTCTCAATATTGGCGCGCTCGTCGCTAGTGAACAATTTAAGGTCTGTCATGCTCGCAGAGAAATAATGCCTAAATAAATCTTCCAGCGGAATCGGCGTATGCTTGCTGACAATCTCAATAGAATACTTAACTTTATTACTGTCGGTAAACGTGATGCAACTCTTTCGAACAGAACCAATAACCACCGGCGTATTCACCGGAATAATCTGCCCTTTATGATAATTGGTCGAGGGAATCTTATCCGGCTCTTCGTACCAGATATTGACGGCCGTATAATACATCTTTCCTTGCGCCTCTTTCAGTGCAGACTTCCCTCCGGCGAAAGAAACGGTAGAAGTAAAAAGGGAAATACTAAATACTAACACTACGACTGAAATAAAAACCCGCGCTTTATGGATCATTTTCCCCTCCTGCTTGTGACAATCATTTAACGGAAACAAATATGATTAAATCTCCCCACATCATTAATGCCCATTACCGAACAACAACTATTTTACCGGCGCTACCACGTTATTGCTTGTTGGTACAGGCTCAGCGACTTTTTCCAGCTGAAACTCCGGCAAATGTTCATCGGAGGGATAGTTGATCGTTTTCCAATAATTCGAACACAAATTCTTGATCAACACCGGCGGCCACCATGACCAAATGATATTGCCGACGGAAACGCCAACATCAACCAGCTGCTTCTGCGTTGTGGTTTTATATCCCTCTTTCTCAACCGATATGTAAGATCTGCCGACGTGCAAACTCCGGACGCCGATAGTCGCGGGCGTTTTCTTCCCCGTATCAACGCCATTAACATATATGTTCGCATCCAGCGGATTCGAATAAACCCGTAACGCGGAACCGCATCCTGCCGCCAGCACACAAAAAACCGTCAATAACAGCCCCTTGACTGCCAGACCCTGCCTGCCTCGTACCACGCTGCTCAATACACCCGCATTAATATTTCTAGCTTTCATTTGCCTGCTCCTCCTGATGATTCTTTATGATTGAAAAAACAAAATTAAAAGCATCCTGACATGGCTGGCGGCCGACCAGGGTTTCGGTCGCCAAACTCGCCGGCAGCAGACTCATGCTGCCATACCCGCGCCGGGATAATTCATTACTTAACACGAGAAAGACACTGCCTTCACCTGTCGCTGCCTGAAAACCAGACGAGCAACCTGCAATTTCTCGACCTGCCGCTTCCATCACCGCACCCATTTCATCAACGACACCAACCAGAACATACGCACAGCGTTTTTGTTCAAGCCAGGCGTGCGCCAGAGTGACGGCCTCGCGAAAAGCAAACGTAAACCGCGTTACCGTTAAAGTCGGGCCGCGGATCCCCGCCAGCAGCGACAGATACGAAGCCGCGGCATTGTGCACCGAATGCGAAAATAACGTCGGAGAAACATCCTGCTCTTTAAAATTGATCAGATCATCCAAAAAACGGAACGTCGTCACATGCGGCCCCAGGCTGGTCGCCAGGATCAAACCGATCGCTGACGGCGTATCCTGCACCTTGATCCCCGCGTCGTTAAGCGCGTCGAGTCCGGCCAGGATCGCCATCCGGTCGAAACGTCCTGCCCGGCGGGCCGCTTTGGCCAGCAGCGGATCCTTAAGATCCTTTTCCGTAACGCGATAAAAACCGTCCGCTCCCGCCGCTGAGACTCCGGCAGCCAACGCGGCGCGATGAACGTCAAGGCCCCGGCCGACCGATGATATGATGCCTATCCCGTGTATCTGCATTATTTCCCTGTCATGATCAACGCCGCATTGTTCCCGCCGAACGCCAGCGACGTTGACATCGCCGCTTTCCCCGAAACGGTGGTTTTCTGATAGACCGGGGCCAGTCCGATCTCTTCATCCCGCTCTTCAAAACCGATATTTCCAGGCACCCAGCCATAACGCAAGGCCAGCGCCGTAAAGACCGCCTCCAGCGCCCCGGCCGCACCCAGTGTGTGCCCGGTATAGCCTTTCGTCGACAGAAACTTCAGCTCATGGCCGAAAACCCTGAGCAATGTCCGTCCTTCCGCGCGATCATTGTCCCGCGTGGATGTGCCGTGCGCATTTACAAATGAAATGTCCGCAGGCTTCAGTCCAGCCTGCGCCAGGGCCACGCTGATCGCTGCCTCAAGACCCGACCCATCCGGACGCGGCGCCGTGAGGTGATGCGCGTCTGCCGCCGCCCCGTAACCCGAAATATAAAGGTCCGTCACCTGTGACCGACGGCGAGCCGAAACTTCAGTCTCCAGGACCAGGATCCCCGCCCCTTCACCGAGATTCAAGCCGTTGCGATTCTTATCAAACGGCCGGCAGGGTTGCGGGCTGGTAACGCTCAATGCCCCAAAGCCGCAATAAGGAATATGATTGATTTCATCCGCGCCACCGGCGATCACGATATCGCACAAACCAAGCGAGAGCCAGTCTAACGCCACACCAATGGCATCGGTACCCGATGAACAAGCATTAACGATCGTGAGCAATGGCCCCGTCGCGCCCAGCCGACGGCCCAAGGCTTCGGCGAGATTGCTCTTAAAATATGTGTCGATCGGCGCCGGATCCATTTTCCCCTCAGCGCGA
>PEAR01000207.1 GCA_002753745.1 Candidatus Omnitrophota bacterium
AAGAGCCACCCCGTACACCAGTTGCACGGGATCAACTCGCCGAAGTTTAAAAAGAAGATCCGGTTGTGTATCCAACCGATTACCAACAGCAAAAAGAACGGCCGCGTTATGTTTACACATGTCAGCCCAATCCGGACACGAACAATTCAGCGAAATCTCGCCAACAGCGGGAAAAAGCCCCGTCTTGTGATTGCACATCCTCCCCATAACCGCCGTGGAAAGCTTTCCCCTCAACAGTTCCACAAGCGATTCGATCCGTCCTGAGCAATCCTTCACGATGGCCGACCACTGGTCCTGTTTGATCGGCTTGATCTTGATATTGACCTTGTAAAGAGAACTTCCCTGAACCAAGGCTTTGATCATTCCTTCACTGATAACAAGATCAACAACCAAACCATTGCGGACATACGACCGGCCGCGTGGCAAACGGTTGGAATAATCACTAAAAGATTCCAAATGCCTGCACCATGCTTGACCCCATGCCGTAGACGCGATGCGACTGGAAGACAAAAGTACCGGAGATAAATTAACATTCTTCTTCATTTTCTCCAGCGCCTTCTGAGCCTTTCGACAGCGCTCAGAAACGGGAACATACGTTGGCCATCTAAACATGTCAATCCTCCAAACCGTTGAAAGCAGCGTTTAAGTCGAGCGAGACCACTTTGATCAATTCATCATTGGAAAGTTCGGTCAGAACAACGCTATCAGTCCCTTCCAGAATCTCTCTGGCCATCGTTTGTTTCGATGTGATCATCATATCAATTTTCTCTTCCAACGTTCCTTTACAAATGAACTTGTGAACAAGGACGTTCTTTTTCTGACCAATACGAAAAGCCCGGTCAGTAGCCTGGTTCTCGACCGCAGGATTCCACCACCGGTCAAAATGGATCACATGCGATGCGGCTGTCAGATTCAAACCCACTCCGCCCGCCTTCAGTGAAAGAACAAAGAACGGCGGCCCCTGATCGGCTTGAAACTCCTTCACCAGTTTCGCGCGTGCCCCGATAGGGGTTCTCCCGTCAATTATCAGGCCCTTTCTCCCAAACAATGACTCCATAAGATCCGCCAGCGGACCGGTCATTTCCTGAAACTGGGTAAAAACCAATACCTTCTCCTGCTTCTCGGATATTGTTTCACACAACTCCTTAAGCCTCAGAAATTTTCCGCTGTCCGACAGTGCGAATTGACTTTCTTTAAGAAAATGCGCAGGATGATTACATATCTGTTTAAACCGCATCAAATAAGAGAAAACGATCCCGCGACGCTTCATCCCGTCAACTTCTGCAATGTCCCGTTCCAAAGAATGCACCGCCTGTTGATAAAGCGCCGCCTGTGCCTTAGAAAGCGCACAAAAAGTTTTCACCTCGGTCTTTTCGGGCAAATCCTGAATAACGGTCTTATCAGTCTTAAGCCTGCGCAAAATATAAGGTCTTAACAACTCCCTCAACGCGACATAGGGACTGCCGCCAGTCTTTCCTCCGCGCTTAATAAACGAGCTGAACTCAATGTCCGAACCCAGCAATCCTGGTGAAAGAAAATCAAAGATAGACCACAAGTCGGACAAATAATTTTCCACGGGTGTTCCGGTCAGAGCGATGCGGGCTTGGCTTTTGAGTGCTTTGACCGCTTTCGTCTGACGAGCAGATGGCGTTTTAATGGCTTGCGCTTCATCAAGAATGACTAGACCCCATTCCTTGTCCCGAAGCCACTGGGCGCGCATGATCGAACCATATGTTGTAATCACGATGTTGTATCTTTCATGAACCGGCTTATCCAAGCCATTACCGGATGCATGAGCAATGTGAAATTTTAAAGACGGGGCAAATCGTTCGATCTCCGCTTTCCAGTTGCCAATAATAGAACCCGGAACAACCAACAAAGCTGGCCCAGCGTCGACAGTATCCGATGACTGCTGGCGAATCAACAACAGTGCCAGTATTTGGATCGTTTTCCCCAACCCCATGTCATCCGCGAGAATAGCACCCAAACGCATTCGATAAAGCGTGTTCAACCAGAGGACACCCGTGTTCTGATAAGGTCGAAGCTCCGTCTTAAGCCCCTTCTTGATGATCTGCTCCAGCTTTCGATCCGCGCCGGGAGAACGAATATCATTTAACACCTGATCCAGCCATTTTCCGGCGATAACACGGAGATAAGAACGTGAATCCGGTTTCTCGAGGACATTGTTATGCGGATTAAATCCTGACATCCATCTCAACGCCTCCGCGAAAGACAACCCGTGATCTCTAGCCGATGTTGTTCGAGTATTGAGATGTGTCAACATGTCCGAAAGCTTGCCCGGATCAACCTCGACCCATTTCCCCTTAAAGAAAACGAGATTCTCGGCCCTGCCTAACAGCTCCCGCACCTCATCGTCTTTCAAAACCTCACCATCCAGCACAACGGACATGCGAAAATCCAGCAATGCACCAAGCCCGACCTGCCCCGGCGCTTTTTCACCGATACTCATCTGAACAACCGGATGCTTTGTTTTTTTACTGTTCCACCAGTCAGGAACGCGAACATGGATCCCTGACTTCTGAAAGACAGGAATATCTTTAAGAAATTTGTACGTGTCTACAGCGGTTAAAGCAAGCGGATGATAAATCTCACCCGAATCCAGGACCTCCTGAAGAAAAGAACTTTCCCTGGCCGCTTTATGGACTGGCGACAAAATCCGCAACAACTGTGCTTTGTTTTTTTCACCGCTAAACTCGGTCAATGCCCGACTCAAAGGAAGATGTCGCGAACGACCATCCTGGTGAAGATCGTTAACGAAAGTGGCCAGGAACGCAAACGGAGAACCATCCTGTTTTTTGTTCTCAGCCAAGTGGAAACACACCCTGCCCAACAAGGACGATCCGGAATGTCTCGCGGCCAGAAGCTCAGGAAAGCGTTTCTTACTCTTGAGGGTTTCAAGATGAAAAGCGGCAGAAAGATATTCCCATAGACCTATCAAACATTCTCTATCGCAATATTCAGCCCCCCTCATGGGTGGAAGTGATAAAAGCAAATTCTCAAGATCTTCTTCTGGGAGAGAGAGCTCGACAGGAACGCCACTCAAATCATGATCTGCGATATCAGGAACAGCGCTTAAAAGAGACAAATAAAGACGAGCGAAATCTTTCCAATACGCGAACAACGGCTCTTCAGTATACGCGCCAGAAGCCGTGTCTAAAAAAAGCAGTCCGTTACCTGAACCAACAGCGAATGCAGAAGTCAAATCCGGATATAAAAAAGCATTCCCACTCAAATATAGATGTTTGGATGGTGAACAGCAAATTGCAGGAGAATCCATATTGTTCATTGTAATTTAACTCTCTATACATCTTTTGAAGAATATCTGGCTGCGAAATATTTTTTTCCATCATAGCTTTATTTCTCTAAATGTCATATCAAATTCCCCAATGCCCGAAGCTAAGGGCAAATACCCACAACACCGCACTATCCCTACCCCCTAATTAATCTCCATATCATCCAGATCAAATCTGT
>PEAR01000024.1 GCA_002753745.1 Candidatus Omnitrophota bacterium
GGTTTACTCATATTACGGTGGGGACGCGTGCGTTGACGTCGCTGGTTTTCGATCATCGTTTGCTGGATGCCCGCGGGGCGCAGAATTTTCTGTATTTGTTTCATCAATTTTACAGCGAGAAGTTTTCGCTGGCCGAACCATTCAAGCCGCAGCGCCCGTCGAATCTTTCACTCTGGAAGGAAAAGTTTCTTGCCGGCCAGCGCGTTAATCGTCGCTTTGTTGACCTTGCCAGCGACGGAGAATCGCGGCATTTTTCTCTGCCGGCAGACCTGAAAGACCGCAAGTTTATTTTCCGGACGATTACCTTCGATCGTGCTCAATCAGAGAAAATAACAGAACAGGCCTATGATACGGCAGGATATCTGATGATGGCGCCGTTCTTTCTGGCGGTAACTCTGGCGGCTTTTGCGGATGTTTTTAAAAGCAGATTAAGTCCGGGCAATTCTTTTGTGATCCCCGTGAACACGGATATCCGTTCCCGGAATCCGGGGTTGCCGGAGCTGTTCTTTAATCATTTGTCGTTCTTCTTTTTAAAGTTCCTGGCGGCGGACATTAAGCTCACGCGGGATTTTATTAAACATGTGTCACGGACCATGTATGAAGTCATGTCCGGCGGATTTGCCCAGGACCTTGCCCAGGCCACGCTGCTCTTGCGCGCGCTGCCTCAGGCATTGCTTGATCCCGTTCAGCGGCGGCTGATGCATGTTAAGGGACTGTCTTTTTCTTTTTCATATGTAAACAAAGGCTATGAAGGTGGTGAATTCTGCGGCGCCGGGGTCAATGGCGTTATTCACACACCGCGCGTGGCCATTACGCCCGGGATCGGCATTTTTTTTACGCAGTATAACGGCAGCATTTCATTGACGTTCGCAACCCTGGAAGGTCTGGTGTCTGATCAGGAAGCAATTGCGTTTATCGAGAAAATGAGGATGACTCTTGTGGACATTAATCAACAATAGAACAAGGAGGTAACAATGCGGCAAATGATCATGGTAATTGGGATGATGTTGTTCTTAAGTTCCTGCGCGGTCAATCAGGGGATCACCTTAAATTACAGTCCTGTCGCGCATGAGCAGATCACAACGAGCAAGACGGTTTCGGTCAATGTAAGCGATGAGAGGCCGTATATTAAAGACCAGACAAAACCCCCGGCGTTTATCGGAAAGTTTCGGGGCGGCTTTGGAAACCCTTGGAATGCGTATACGGAAAACAAGGTGCCTCTCGCCCAGGTATTTGCGACGGACCTTGTTAAGGAGGTCAAGTCACTTGGTTTGAATGTACAAACGGGCAATGCCGACATTACGATCAAAGTGGATATTCTGGATTATAATTTTGACGCTTTAGTTAACGGTCATTTTTGGTATGAGATCAAGCTTTCGATTCTCGACCAGGCTGGAGCGGTCTTGAAGGAAAAAACGTTTAAGGACGATGTCGAGATAAGCGGAAGTGTCTGGATCGGTCCAATGGTGGCGTTTAAAAACAAACTGCCCGAATTACATCAGCAGCTGATCCAGAAGATGGTTCGTGAGAATACTGAACTTATCGATGCGTTGCGTTAATTGATGGGTGATGGATCGAAATGAATGAAACAGAAGATAGGTCAGGTGCGGCGGATATTGTGATCGCCGGTGCGGGGCTTTCGGGTGTTTGTGCGGCGGTGACGGCGGCACGGCGCGGCGCGCGGGTGATGCTGATCGAGCGCGACGCAGCGCCGGGCGGCACGGCCGCGGGACTGCGTCAGCGCTTTCTGTGCGGGTTGTTTGGTAATGCGTCGGATATGCCGCGAGCCTGTTTAAATCCCGGTCTGAGTGACGAGATCATGGCCCGCATGTCGCCAAACACGCGGCCGCAGCGGATGGGTCAGGTGTGGCTGCTGCCGTATGAACCCGTACAGATGGTTAAGTTGCTGGCCACTCTGTTGAAGGCTGAGAAAAACATCATCGTAAAATATTCTTCAACGATCACTTCCTGCCGTTTGCAGGATGACCGTATTTCTGTCGTGCGCTATATTTGTCGGGGCCGATCGCATAACGTGGAGGGATCGGCTTTTATTGATGCGGGCGCAGGGATATTGCTCGAGCAAAGCGCGGAGGCGCAGCCTGCGGGCCGTTTGTCCCTTCCGTTGGCTGGTTTTGCCCTGGATCTCGGCGGCGTTGATTGGGATGAGATGCTGCCTGTCCGCGTGCCGTATGTGCTTTACGGGGCAGTCCAGAGGGGGGAGCTTCCGGTTTATGCGCGCTGGACAGCGGCATCTTTCGATGCCGTTAGTAAAAGCGTTCAGCTTAAGGTTAGCCTTCCCGCCGGAAAGGCGCTCTCGGCGGCACGGCAAATGTCACGGGTGATTGTTAAGATTCTTCGACAGGAACTGCCGGCTTTTCGGTCGGCGGCATTGGTCTGGCAGGCAACACGCGTATTTGCCCGCGACGGAGTTCGTCTGCGCGGGAAGTATATTCTTAAGGATAAAGACGTGATAACGGGGAAAAGTTTTAACGACGGCGTCATCAAGGGCGCCTGGCCGGTCGAGTTTTGGGATCCCCGGCAGGGCCCGACGTATAGATATTGCCGGAAAGATCATTACGAGTTGCCGTTGCGGAGCCTTGTTTCCAGGAATGTTTCTAATTTACTTGCTGCCGGGCGTTCGGTGTCGGCCGAGCCGGGAGCGTTGGCAAGTTTGCGCGTCGGCGGTTTGTGTCTGGCGACAGGGGAAGCCGCGGGTCGTGCGGCGATTGATCTGGGAAGAAAGATGCTCTAATGAATATTGTCGATTTGATCATTGCTGAGAATACGGGACACACGGGTACAGCGCTTATTGAGGGTGGCCGGACCGTGACGTATCCTGAATTGTTCGCGTCGGTCCATGCTGCGGTACGGTCGTTAGAGGCCGTCGGCATTGGCGGCGGCTGTTATGTGGTGATCTGCCTGCGCGGCGGGATCGATTATATCGTGATCAGTCTGGCCGTTCTTTTATGCGGCGGCGTTCTGGTTCCTGTGATCGAGACGGCTGGCGATGATGAAATCCGGGACGTTTGTCGGACGATCGGTGCGGATATTGTGATTTGCAGACGGAAAATTACCGAGTTCTCGCCGGTTATTCTTGACGCTGTCCCATTCGTTGAAGGAATATCTGTCTTTCAGGTCGGCTCCGTTATGGCACGCGATCCGCGTCTCAAAAATATCGATGCGGCATTCGTGCGGTTTTCATCCGGCACGACCGGCGCCAGCAAAGGGGTTGTTTTGTCCCATCAAGCGATCCGGGAACGCACCGACGCCGCGGATAAAGCGCTTGCCATGGGCCGGGGAGATCGCGTGATCTGGGTCCTTAACATGAGCTTTCATTTTGTGGTGACCATCCTTTTGTTCCTCCGCCGTGGTTCGGCGATCGTTATTTGTGAGGATGATTTCCCCCGTTCTTTTATCAGCACGATCACGCAGGGCTGTCCGACATTTCTTTACGCGTCGCCGTTTCATTATTCGTTGTTAACAAAGACGGAGGGGCTGTCCCGGGATGTTTTTAAGCATGTCAGGCTGGCGGTTTCAACAGCGATGTCTTTATCAGTCGAGGGGGCCGGTGGGTTTTATGCGGCCTTCGGGTTATATCCTTCGCAGGCCTATGGTATTATCGAAGTCGGGCTCCCGTGCGTGAACACCTCGCAGGAGCCATCCAGAATTTTGTCGGTCGGGAAGCTTCTGCCGGATTATCAGCTGAAACTTCAGGATGCCGATGACAGCGGTTGCGGCCGCATTTTTCTTAAGGGCCCGGGATTATTTGACGCTTATCTTAAGCCGATACGGCTGGCGGGCGAGGTTCTTGAGGCCGGCTGGTTTGATACTGGCGACGTCGGCCGGGTGGATGCTGAAGGGTTTCTTTTTATTACCGGGCGGACCAAGAACGTGATCAATTTTTGCGGCATGAAGGTTTTCCCTGAGGAAGTGGAGAATATGTTGAACCGGTTTCCGGGTGTCAAAGAGTCCCGTGTGTATGGCAAGCCGCATCCGCAGTACGGGCAGATCGTGTGTGCCGAAATGATCACCGACGGGCCGATCGTCCTGGATGATTTGCGTCTGGAGTGTTACCGCAAGCTCGCCCGGTACAAAGTGCCCAAGGAATATTCTTTTGTAACGTCATTTCCAAAGACGCCGAGCGGTAAGCTTAAGCGTATTTAATCTGTTGATAATGTTTAGCATCTTCTTAGGAGCGCTTGTTTGCTCGCGGGTCCTGCCGCCTGCGGCACTCCGTTCGTCCTCGTCTAACGTCATTGACTGCGGGCGACCGGGGTTCCCGCCTGCGGCAAAGCCGCTGTATCATCGAGCGGTGCGAGACAACGGCTGGGTGCCGAATCCAGTCAATTCGGCCGTCACCCGCTCGCTGCGCGTTTGTATGAAGCATATTAAATCTGTGCAAACTGTTATGGTTTGTATTTGTTCCCATCAAACCCGCGCTTGTAACTTGTTAAGTATCCTGCTAATATTGGAAAGAATTTTTAGGTGATTTTCGACCCCGTAGCTCAGTTGGATAGAGCAACAGCCTTCTAAGCTGTAGGTCGCGCGTTCGACTCGCGCCGGGGTCGCTTTCTCTGGGACTGCCGAAAAACGCCCAGCTGCGTCGTTATTCCTTCGTTCGTTTGTGCGGCGTATATTTCTGTACGCTTCCGCACACACTCGGGAATGCCTGGCAGCTGGGCATTTTTCAGCAGTCTCAATTCTAAAATTAAAGAGAGGTTTTCGTGGCTCTTGGCGTTTTCATGCTGGTGCTGTGGCTGGCCTGGTTTCTGGTGTTTACCGGGATCGGGGGAATGGTTTTCCATCTTTTCTTTGTGGTCGTTGGGCGGGACAAAACCCGCACGTGGTATGAACAGGGCGCGGGCGCTGACCGTGTTTTTGACCGGTTCTGGCTGGGCTGGGCGGCAACTCTTTTTCTTTTACAGATCTGGCATTTTGTTTTACCGGTCAATATCTGGTCTCTTGTTGTTTGTATTTTTGCCGGTCTTGCCGGCTGGATATGGCGCTGGCGCAGTCTGAAATCTCTTCGTTTTGGTTCCTGGTTATATACAATTTTGTTTTCACTGCTGCTTTTGATCGCCGCGTGCTGGCTGTCGCTGCAGGCCAGGACAACATTAACGCCGTTTGATCACGGGTTATATTATCTCCAGCAAATGATCTGGGCCAAGTCATTCCCGCTGGTCGTTGGCCTTGCGAATCTGCAGGAACGGCTGGGATTTTTTGACGGCTTCTTTTTGTATGCCACCATGATGGACGTTTCGCCGTGGGTGCCGGGGTTCCGTTTGTCGGTCAGTCTTTTGATGCTGGTTTTGCTTGCCCAATCGATCAGGGGGATCGTGGCGTTCGTCGAGCTGGGCGCGGCGGTCGGCGTTCGTCAGATCTATTATGCGTTGCTGTTGCCCCCCGTTCTGGTGAAAATAAGCCTCGGGTTCACGGTCAATTCGGCGGCAACTGACAGCGCGATCAATATTTTAAGCATGGTCAGTTTCGGGTATTTTCTTGATCTTTTAAGCCGCCATTCCCGGGACGAAGAGCCCTGGCAGAATATGTTTGTGATCACGCTGATATCGGCGGCCGGGATCGTGATCAAAGGCAGTTTCCTGGCGATTCTTCTTGGTGTCGTAACAGTGTCGTTCTTGATCTGGATGAGGGGGAAGAAGAGATCTCTTTTTGGTCAGCAGGTTGTGCGCAACAGTATTGTCGTCGCTATTGTTGCCGCGGTCATTCCTTTTCTGATACGGAATATTCTGGTGACCGGGTATGTTTTCTATCCATTCCCGCATTTATCGCTGCCGGTGGATTGGCGGGTGCCGTATAACGAGGTTAACCTGACGTACCAGTGGGTGTTGAGCTTCAGCCGTGTTGTTTTTGGCAGTCCCCAGGAGGTGCTTAAAGATGCTTCCTGGATCGGTCCGTGGTTTATTAAAATGATGCATGAATGGACAGCCGTGGTAATTCCCGGGAGCCTGTTTATTTTGGCGGGTATTGTTTTGTGGACCCGTGCGGTCATGTTAAAGGCATTTACGCCGGTCCTTAAAATGTGGGTGATCTTTAGCGTCACCGTTGTGGTGAGTCTTTTGGTATGGTTTCTGTCGTCGCCGTCGCTGCGGTTCATGGGGATGTTGCTGCCGGTTTTGGCGTCAGGCGGGGTGGCAATGTTGCTGGTGACGTTTGACCTCGTTAAGCCGGTACGTGTTGTGAGTGTTCTGGTTCTGGGTTTGTTGATTGTGGTGATGGCTATCAATGGTAAATGGGTGAAGCCGGCGACGGATCCGCGTTATTTTTATGCTTTTCCTAAAGTTGAAACGACGCCGTTTAAAACCGATTCGGGGCTGGTCACGTATACGCCGGTCAAGGATGGTCAATGCTGGAATTCGTCGATATTGTGTTCTGCGCAAAACAAACCGGGATTGATGTTGCGTTGTTCCGACGGGAATGTACGCTGCGGATTTAAGGATGCGGCATTGTTAAAAGAGGTTAAATGATCATGAGGGTACGGTGAACAAAATTCTCCGACAGATCCTGATTGCGGTTCTGGTGCTGTTGCTCGTGGCCGCTGGTGCCGCTTTTTCGCTGGTAGTGATGAAAGGCCGCGCTTTTGTGGCGGCTGAGTTGAGCCGGGCTGTGGGGAAAAAGGTTTCGGTCCGGGTAGTGCGGGCCGTATTCCCTTCGAGCTTGATCCTTAAGGACGTCCGGATCGATGGCCTGGCGAGTGTTTCCCGGATTTTAGTAAAGATCGAGCTCCGGTCATTGTTCGGCCGGCACTGGCGGATTGCGTCTGTCGAGCTGATCTCGCCGGAAATAAATATCGGCCTGTCGGCGCCAGTACCCGCGGCAACGTCGCCGGCTGTGGCGCCGCTGTCTTCACCGGATAAAGCGGTGCCTGTTGTGCTGGCGCCATCGGTTCGGCAGATCGGCCGGATCGTGTTCAGGGACGGCACGCTGATGGTCCAGGCGCCGTCCACCGGAAAGACATGGATCTTGAAGAATGTGACCGCGGATCTGAAGAATGTGCCGCTCGACGGTTTGTCGGCTAAAACGGAATTCCTGGTGTCAACATCCCTTGAGAAAATGAACATGCCTTTTGTCGGCCATCTGGCCCGGGCCCGGGGCTGGGTCAATTGGGCGGCGCGCGATATGGAAGCTAATGTTGAAGCGGTCGATGAAGCGGGCCGGATAGGACTTTCCGCCGTGATCACCGCGCGGGCAAATGCCGCCGAAGTCAAAGGCCGCGTGCGCTTGTTGGCCAGCCAGCCGGCGCAGGCGTCGGGGAAAAGGCCAAAGATGATCGAAGGCGCCGTTCTTGACCTGTTAAGTTCCATGCAAACCGGGATCGACGCCGAATTCTCCTTTCACACACCGCTGGACCGTCCCGAGGTCAGCAAGGTGTTTATTTCGGGGAATATAACGACCGGGTTGCATTCTGAGGAAATATCAGGTAATATTGTTGGCAGCTTGAAGGCCGCGGGCGCGAAACTCCTTTCGAACGGAAATTCGCCGACGGTAAAACCTTACAAGCCTTAAGTTATTTGAAGGAGTTTAGCATGGAGACGCCGGTCAGGGCCGCCGACAAACCTTTTGCCGTGGCGGTGGAAGCAGGCAAACGATATTCCTGGTGCGCCTGCGGGTTGAGTAAAACGCAGCCGCTGTGCGACCATGCGCATCGCAACGGCACGTCGTTTAAATCAGTAAAATACGACGCGACGGAAAGCAAGACCGTATTTTTCTGCGGGTGCAAGCAGACCAAAACTCCGCCGATGTGTGACGGTAGTCATAATGATTAGTTGCCCAAAAGCAAAAAATCTTTTATAATCGCCCCGCAATGCAACGATAGATTTCATGGTGGCTGTAGATCAGTGGTAGATCCCTTGATTGTGGTTCAAGTTGTCGCGGGTTCAAATCCCGTCAGCCACCCCATTTTTCGTTTTTAGAGTAAAAGCCCTCCATAACCTCTTGGGGGGCTTTGCTTTTGAGGGGTTCTAACCGATTGTGGAAGTCCCGAACCTCCCTGGCTGTATCAGGGAACAGGTAAAGGCCTTCCTCGAGGGGCGCCTCGAGGGTTCCGTTCAAGAGGGACAGGTTCGAACCGAGTTTTGCGATAGTGTCCCGTTTGACTTCGAAAGTACCGTTCTCAAACTTCTCCTTGGCTTTCTCCGCAAAATCAAAAAGAGCTTCAGCTCTGGCCAACCAGGCTTCCTGGCGGTATGCCGCTTCTTCCAGAAGCTTGGTATATTTGGCCTTCTCTTGCGATAGGACTTCTTTCTTGGCCTGATATTCTTCTGGGGTAATCTCTCCATTGACCCGCATATCAAACAAAGCATCGAGCTTCCTGGTGCAATCCTCCAGACATTTTCTTTGTGCCTGATTGATACCATCCCGGTCAGCCGTTTCTTTGAGCCGTTCCTCTTTTAGGGTTTTGATGGCCCATTGATGGAAGGAGGCGGGAATTTGTATCAGTGAAACGATGTCTTGAATTTGAGCTTCAAGTCTGTCGCTGCGGATTGGCATTTGGGAACAATCCTTTTTGATGCGCTTGGTGCAGCGGTAATAAGTGTATTGATGTGTGTTGCCATTCTTCTGATGTTTCTTTTTGTGTTCGGCTGTAATGGAAGCGCCACATTCTCCGCAGCGGATGAGGCCGGTAAACGCAAGGAGGTGACTCTTGGCCCTGGTTACGCTTCTGGTATCGAGTAGTTTCTGCACCACATCGAACTCGGTTTTGGTCAACATGGGTTCATGTTTGCCGGGGAACAACTCGCTCTTCCAGTTGAAGCTGCCGTAGTAGAAGGGATTTCGAAAGAGCAGGTGAAAGGCGCTCAATGGGTAGGGCTTTCCTCGTGCGGTCCTTAATCCTATGTCGATAGCGATTTGATAGAAGTCCTCAACAGGGTATTTCTTTTCTAAAAGCATATCCCAGAGCTTACGGACCAAGTTGAACCTTGTGGGGTCTTTATAAATTGGAGGATGTTCTGGTAATTTGTGCTTGTTGGATAAGTAACCGATAGGGGGTTTATGAGGGAACCATCCATCTTGAACCTTGGCTCGCATCCCTCTCTTGGTATTAACGCTCAAATCCAGGATGAATTGATTGGCCATGCCGAACTCGACGGCCATGAAGAGGACGTTGTCCATCGGGGAGTAGGCCCGTTGGTAGGTCTGGATTTTCTGGATGACGCTATTCTGAAGCATCCAGGTGATGCTGCCGCCATCGACCGGGTTACGGGCGAGGCGGTCGAGCTTCCAACAGAGGATGCCTTTGGCTTTTCCGTTTGAGATATCGGCTAGAAGTTGTCCAAAGATGGGCCTGCCGGGAGCCTTTGCGCTCTTTTCCTCGGTAAGGATGTCCACGACCTTGAGATTGCGCTCCTTGGCCAAGCGCTTGAGTTCATCGACCTGGGAGGAGATGGAGGCAACCTGACGGTCTTCGCTTTCGCTTGATTTGCGGGCGTAGATGATATAGGGGATTGATGGGTCAGCCTGTATCATTTAACGATACTCTTCCGCAGTTTTTCCAGGTCCACCTTCTTATAAAGTCGGTATTTGTTCATCTTGTGTCGTTTGGCCTTAAGCTTGCCGTTCTGGTCCCAATTCCTCAAGGTCTGCGTTGTGACCTCGAGGAGTGTGGCTGCCTCTTTAATTTTTAGATATTCGTCCATCATATTCTCCTTGGGAACATTGTAAATATAGCCTGTTCTGCATCGACAAGCAATGCCTTTAGGTGGCAGGGTTTTTTTCAGGCTTTTTTGTTGCGAGCAAATTTTCTATGTAAGCTATCTCTCTTTCTCTTTGGTTGATGATGTATTTTTTAAGTTTTTCTTCGGGGATATGAATATCCTCGATGAGGTGTCTTATTAGAGCAGAATGACGGTCATTGGGCTGAAAACTATAATCGCAGAGAAACATAATATCTTCAGTGGTGATATCGTGCTCTACGCAAAAGTCATTTATTGCGAAGTAGATGTTTATCTTCACGTTATTTTTTTTAACGAATGGTTCATTCAATGAGAAGTCGCCTTGCTTGAGGGTTTCAAGGCAAGCTCGTTTATTAACAAGCCTTCTTTCTAGACTGCCGATTTCTATCGCTTGAAGGTCAATACAATTGTGGATTTCATGGGTGCTCACTTTGTTCCTCCTTGTAGAATCTTTCCATAGCTTCACGAATGATTCTGTCTGCCTGTCGGGTTCGTTGAGTGCTTCTATAGGCTAGGTTTTGACATAACCTGCATCCGAAGCGTACACCGACCTTATATATTGCCCTGACTTTACGACCGCATGGCTTTCCCTCTATTTCAAGTTGGCAAATGAACTCCCAACGTAGACCCCCAAAGCGGCACGGGGATGAAATGAGCGGAATTGAAACGGTGGAAATTGATTTCCCATTTGAGTGCCAGGATGTATCTCGATAGTGAAGGTCAATCCGGGAATCTTTTTCGAAGATTAAAACAGTCATTCCAATGGTTCCCCATTTAGGGCGACCACTCATTATGCCGCCCTTTAAGAATCCTGCCTTACGAAGATGCTTCATGGTTATCGAAGGTGTTTGTTCAACGGTTTCTTTTTTTGAATATCCCAATCGGCACATTGATTTCTCCAAAATGGCTAAAAGACTTGGGGTGTCTACTTTCTTCTACTGGTAACACGGTTACATTGCATGATTCTTGGGATGCTTGGGATGGGTTTTATTAGCACCTAATAAGTCGTGTTGTATTTTCAAACTATCTTTCGGTTCTTTTGGAAAGACTTAATTTCTTTCATCCCAGCCATCCCGGAGCTCCTCTTACGGTGCTTTTTCTTGAACCATTGGGTCACCCTCCTTTCCAGGATTGCTTGATATGTCGGCTTGTCTCATGTAAGCCAAGATGTCTTTCTTCAAAATTGTTGGTTCCATATTGATTGAGGTGGCGGCACTCTTTACGCTGAAAAGATTTTTGGCATCGGAGTCAGGATAACTTTTGGCACCAACTAGCTCAAATATCCGTTTTCTGTGTTCGATGCCTTCGCTATCTGGAAAAACAACACAGGCGAAGCGGCCATCTTCGAAAAGAACAAGGTGATTTCCTGTTCGGTCTTGACCTTTTTCGGAACAGGCGGGGCAGCGAGCCGTGGTCTTGTCGTATTGCCGATTGATGTTCTCGAGTAAATCCATATTTAATGCCATGGCATTGCTCCTGGGTTAACGAGTTTAACGCCCCTGAATCCATTGACATCCTTTCCGTTTCTGCTGACAGAGTGTGATTTCGAAACAGCAAATAATTCGAGCATGAGCTGGGGGAGCTCCCTATGAATGATGGTAATTGGCTTGGGGTTCCATCCTTGTTGAGGACAGAATTGAGCGTAAGCTTCGACAATTTCGTAGATGGGTAGGTCGTTATCAACGGCCTTGATGACACATTTTGACAAGAAATTTCGTAAGCTGTCGGATTCACTTAATAGAGCATCTACGATATTGCGTTGGGTTTCATTCAATCGGATGTCCCCGTAAGTGGCGATATCATTTAGTAGTAGTTGGGCACCTTCGAGAGCCCAATTGAGAATACCGGGGCCCTCTTCTTGGATGAGAACATCGGCGAAGTTCGGAATCTTTCTGGTGGGGGGAGGGGCTTCAAATCTGACGATAAGGAGCCGTCGTCTCCAGGCGCCAACATCTCCATCTAAATGTACTTGGAGTCGGGAGTTAGATACGATGACGATACCGAAATTTCCTTGAATTTGGAAGCTTCCGGTGCCCCCCTTTTGCTCTGCATCAAAAAGGTCGCCGCCGACCAGACCCTTGAGGACATACGCTCCTTTTTCAGAAAGGAAGCGCCCGGGTACATCTACGCCGACAAGAAGTTTCTTTCTGCGGTATCTGAACAGCTCAAACCGCTCGCTTAAATGTTTTGTCCTTAGCTCGGTAACATTTTCAATCCCTATAATTTTCTGAATGACTAGGACCAACTGGCTTTTGCCCCGTTCGGGAAGTCCATCCAGAATCAGGATTCGCTGGATGGGGTTATTGCCCAGCAGGAAGCAGCCGACAACTTTTTGAATCAGGAGGGCGTTTTCGGGAGATACCGCCGAGTTTAATAGTTCTTTAAGAAATCGTGGGCATTTGGCTCCGGGTTTATAGACAAGAGGAGAGCGGTTTTTAGAGAAATAGATTGGTGAGAAAGAGGTGAAGTCTGTTGTGCCATCAGGGTTAAAAATAATGACACCATTGGCAACATGAATGAACGGGTGATTCTTCGCAACCGTGTTTGGGCGTTCCATAACGCCTTTTAGTTGTGCCAGAATACTGTCAAGCAGGTGATTGCTGCGCTTTTTTTCAAGAGACGGAAGATTTAATTCACGGGAAGCTTCCAATATCCTTACCGCTATTTGTTGTTTGATGGTGTTGATTGATATTTCAACGTAGAGACCCGTATCGGGGGAGTATAGGTAGAAGGTTTTTTCTTTATAGTCAAAGAAGCCCGTATGTTCGAGAGCATAAAGCCCTGCCCAGAAGGTTTGATTGAGCATGGATACTTCGTCGCCGTTGGGGCAATAAAACGGTTGCCCATAGCGTTTCAGCAGTTCATCAAAATCAGATGACGGCTGCGCCTGTTTATGGGCGAGCTTTTCGATGAGCCAGTCTGGGGCGTTAGCGAAGAGATGTTTCATAAGGAGAGAATCCTTTTTCCCAGTCATATTTCTTGTCGTTAATAGTTGAAGGAGGGAGAACGACATATCCTCCCTCAGCTCGGATGTCTAATCCTGGTCCCAGGAGAGAGACGGAGCTTCTGATGATGCGGTTTTCAGGATACTTAAAGAAGTAATGTCGCCCACCAGACGGAGTAATTTGTCGTACTGTTTTTGGAATTGCCTTAAATTTCTTTTCGAGTTCTTCCAGGGAGACGCTGCCCTGGTATCCGTTCTTATCGTCAACATCAAGAACAAAGATTCCTGAAATTGCTCCGGTAGCGACAGCAATGTTACTGTCTGGGTATTTGTTGAATAGCTCAATAATTGTGTCAGGGTCGGCGCTGGCATCTTTGAATCCTCGGGAGCCTTTATGTGGAATCTTTGAGTTGGCAGCAATGGGGAAAACTGCCCAGCCAAAGTCTTTGGCATATTTAAGAGCCTGTTCAATCATGGCTTTCTACTTTTGTTGGGCGCTCGCTCCAAGTTGTTTCTTCTGAAAGGACGAGCTTGTAGAAGGAAATAAGGCGATTCGCATGAGCAACGGCTTCACCCTGCGATAAGGTTATTCCGAACTCTCTTTGGTAAACTTCAGCGAACTCTTTGACGGCTTGTGTAGATAGCATGTCTGCTCAGTGTTAACGGTTTATGCAACCTTGCTGAACTTTAACATGCATTGATAGGGGAAATCACTGGACAAGTAGCGTCGGGAGTTTATGAGGTAATTGTCCAGTAAACAGGTGTTTTACTGGTGGGCTAGAGAGGCATCCTGAAGGCTGCAAGAAATTCAGAGTCATTCAAGAGTTCTTGAAGCATCTCATCGCTATTTTGAATTTTTATTTCTTTGAGGATGATACGAAGTTTTGTTGGGTCGAGTTCGATAAAATTCTTGGTGTATGTTGATAATTCATTCTCTAAATGTCTTTGGATAATTTTGTAGCGTTGGAAGTTTTTGTGTACAACCCCATCCGGGAGTGTAGGCAGGCGGTCTGTTGCAAAAGTGGGAGTGGGAAGCAAAATATCATCGGGGATGGTTTCTATTGGAAAAGTTTTAAGGGAACTAATTGATAGAAAGGGGATGGGTTCTTCCCGGTAGTCTTTGTGGTAGGATTTGCTGTCGTTTACAATTCGGTGAAGCATTTTTTCTGTACTTTGAATGGAAAGTTCTAGCCGATTTTGAAGGTGGGTCTTTTTCACTGCCTCTTGCCAGTGAGCATACTTAATGTTAGTGGTGGTTGATAGCAAGAGGAGTTCTGAAAGAACTCCACGACGTAATTCATAGCCTAGTGGCCATAGGAGGTTATTGACGGTCATTAAGAATAACTTTACGGTAAACCGTTCAGATGTCTTTTGGCGAAAAAGGTGCAGATATTGGCAGCAAACCTCTGATTTAATTTCAAGAAGGCGTAGGATGTGCGCCGTTTGCGCCTTGTGGGTCTTTAATTGGCGAAGCTTTTTTATATCCTGTTCAAGTAAGGTTTTATATTTTCTGACTGGGTCTGGAATATTGTTTGGTAGTTTACGTGTCAGGAAATGGTTGTATTGTTCAGCAATATATTCGGCAATTTTAAGTTTCCATGATTCTCGTGAGTTTTTTGTTGGAAATATCAAAAGGGGGAAGACGCCATCCAGAATCTTGGTTGCTAGCAGCTCTTTTGGTGTCATGTATATGCTTAGGCCAAAGGATTTAACTTATTGAAATTAGATATTTATAGATTATAATCTTTTATAATGTTTATTACAATCTAGGTTTTCTAGATTAAGTGGGTCGGTGTTTGAATAGCGTCTATTCAGAGATGTAAGCGAAGCGGAGGTGTGGATGGATGTTAGACAAGGCTTTTTTGCGGCGATTCAGAAATATTGGTGGATTTTAGCTCTCATTCTAGTTGTCGGCGCCTTGGTTCTTCATGTCCCTATTTTCCAGTATGCTCTTTATGTCGTGGGTGGCTTTTTTCTTCTCTCAATTTTTCTGCCAGTCCTTTTTCAGTTGTTTTCTCCTGCATTTGTCTTAGTTTCTTCACTTATTGAGCATTTTCAATCTGCTCGAGAAATGCCTTTCTTTAAGAAGTTTCTTCTTATTCCATTGTCTTTATTGGCAGTCGTTGTCTTCTTATCTGCTCAAATGGTTCTTACTGTTTGGGTCTTTATTGTTAGTTTCCTAATATGGGAAACTGTTATTGGCGGCTTCTTTGCAATTCTACTTATTTTCTTTTTTGGTTTGGCCCCAGTTGCAATTATTACGGCTCCTTTTGTTATTTGGTTTCAGCAAGGCTTTGTTCCGTTTCTAGGGACGTTTGTTTTCTTTTTAATGGCTCTTTTTTGGTACGGCTTATCCAGTCTTTCATTTTCACAGGATAGTTATTCTTCAACACCAGAAAGTTTTCTAGGTTACTCTCCGCAGACTTATTTGCTCGGCGCACTATCCTGCCAAGTTCTCGCTTTACCTTTCTATAATTTTAAATTGTTCGGCATCGGGGGTGGATTTTCAGTTATTGGAGGCCTTGCGTTCTTAGTGCTAACAGTCATGGGCGCCATCAATTGGTATTTAACAAAAAGGAAGTTGACTGCAGGTGAGCAAAGAGAGATTTATAAACCCCCCGTTTGGATTTATATAATTGGATGCTTCGTTACAAGTATGCTTGCTTCTTCC
Source organism: Candidatus Omnitrophota bacterium (assembly GCA_002753745.1). Lineage (GTDB taxonomy): Bacteria > Omnitrophota > Gorgyraeia > Zapsychrales > Fredricksoniimonadaceae. The sequence goes on from PEAR01000024.1 coordinate 15,308, forward strand.
TTTCAGGCATATCAAGCGAATACTGCGGTTTTGACATGCTTAAATGGCTTCTTTGGGATAGCGCTCGTAACACGTTTTGTTAAATTTATTTTTAGACCTAGAGCAAGAAAAGCTACAGGAGATGCATGATGAGAGATGCGTTACCTACACCGCCCATTGAAATTACAAGAACAATAAAAGAGAAGACATTTATAATCTTGTCCGCTTGGTTCCTCCTTATATTTGTTTATCAAAATATACTTTATAGATTTGTTGATGAACTAAAAGAGCGAAGGTTGATTAACTTTGGGGAGGCTTTCGTTAGCACTTCTCAGCTTGGGTGGGGAGACCAATTCTTTCCAAATCTTTTGAAAATCGTTATTGATGTTTCTCTTGGGCTTTTAGGGGGCATAACCGTCGGTTATTTGATTACAAAAACACGTCTTATTTTTAAGTTCTTTTATTCATTTTTTAGTTCTTTTCTACAAATTTTTCTCCCGGTCCTGGTTATATATCCAATTTATTTCTTGAAGGGAAATGCCGACCCAGATACGACTTTTGGGTCAGCATTATTTGCTTTGGTTAATGTTTTTGTTAATCTGCAGCCCGTGTACGCTTGTTTCATTCTTGTATCGTTTGTTTCAGTCTTCTGCGCATATTTCTATGGAATAAAGCTGGGAGTGCAATTTAGAGAGGAGTGTTTATTTGGCACCGACCGTGAATCGAGAGATACCTTATTGGACATAAAATGGTACCATTGGCTCTGGTTTTGGGTACCTGTCGGTATTTACTTGAGGTTTATATTATGGTTAGCATACGCAACACTTTCTGCTACAGGAACTGCAGTTATCGCAATACTGAAAGAATGGAAGTGGTATAACCTTTTGGGTGTTACTGATTCTGGGCAAGAACAGAACCATGATGTCGGAGGCATACTTTTTTGGGGCTATATTTCGATTGCGATTACTTTGTATTTATTGTATTTGGATTGGGAAATTCTTTCCGGTCGCAGAGTTATTAAGAATAAATTCCTGTCCTTCTTGGCCGTCTTTGGTATTAGTTTTGTCATTCCTCTTTTAGGGATGCTTCTTTTGTTTTGGTGGAGTTCCCGTAAATGAGCGATGTTACCTTCCAATGTCCATATTGTGCAGTCGCACTTATCCCTCCTGAAGAAAGTCTTGAGCGTAGGCAGGTTTCTATTCGTTGCAAGTATTGTTACGGTATTTTTTCATTCAAGCCGTATGACAAACGAATAACATTTAATAAAACCCGTAACTATTATGAAATCTTTGGGTTAGAAAATAATGTCGACACTGGAATAATCAAAAAGCGCTATAGGGAGCTTGCGTTAAGGTTTCATCCTGATAGGCAGATAGAAAAAGAGTTGGCTTCTGAAAGGATGAAACAAATAAACTATATCTACTCCGTTCTTTCAAACCCGGACAGTCGCAGTGCTTATGATGCCACTGTGGGAGTTAATGCGGTTTTTGAAGATTTATATTCTAATTTTGAGCCTCCGTTTTATTTCTATCAAGAGTCTATAGAAATTGTCGATGCATGGGGTCTTAAGTCCGAGATTAAAAGAGGTGACTATATTTATTATCTTGCGTCTCAAACATTTTCAATTTTTGGGAAGAGGTTTCATCTTAGGCGTAAGGGCTATTTGGGGATGAAGGTTCAAAAAATATTTAATCCTGAATCTAGGGCTGAGTATGAAAAGGCCCTGGGAAGAAAGATGGAGAAAGAGCCCTTATTTTGCATGAATTTTGGTAATGAAGAGATGGTAATTTATAAAGAAGATTTTCAGCAGGGCTGGATTAGTCAGAAATCTTTAGACAAGAAGGATTTGAAAACAGTCGTTGTATCGGTCGTTGTTATTTTATTATTGATTTCCTCAGGGCTTTTTTATTTGTATAAAACATATACAGTAGTTATTGATGATGATGGACACGAGCACGTTGTGAGGCAGCAGGATGAGTAATAAAGTTTCTTTTATTACTCCGATATTGGCGGTTTCTGCAACTCTGTTATTTCTTGCTGTCTTTTTTAAGTTGCCCTATGGTTTTTATACTTTGCTTAGGGTGGTTATTTCTATTACAAGCTGCTTCATGGTTATTGCTGCTTACAAGTGGCATCGTCATGGTTGGATGGTAGTGTTTGGGTTAATCGGATTACTATTTAACCCTTTTATTCTTGTGCATTTTGACAGAGTGATGTGGCGTGTGATTGATTTTGCAGTCGGAGTTTTATTGGTCTTTTGTATATTCAAGATTCGAATGAAAAGGAATGTTTAGCGGCATGATACCTATAGGCATTGACTTAGGGACATCTAGCTCCGCAATCGCATATTTTGATGGGAAATCGCCCAAGATTATCCCCAATGTTGTTAATGAAACCACCTTACCTTCCAGAGTAATTCTAACATCAGATGGCAGTTACAAGGTTGGAAGAGAGGCGGAAAATCATGCTGAAAGGTATGAATCCGTCCATTTCACAATAGGCTCAATTAAACGTCAAATGCATGATTGCCAAGGATTTGTTTTACAGGGGAAGAGGTATTATCCTCAGATAATTTCAGCCATGGTGCTTTCAGCCTTGAAGAGACGTGCCGAGGACTCTTTAAACACAAAGGTTGAGGAGGCGGTTATATGTATCCCGTGTAATTTTGGTGTTATACAAAGGTATGCAACGATTGAAGCGGCAGAGATGGCTGGATTTAAAGTGCTGAGAATAGTGAACGAGTCGACGGCTGCGGCGGTTGCTTTTAATTATTTATCTGGGGGACATTCCGAGGATAGAGAATTGATTTTTGATTTTGGTGCAGGTACGCTGGATTTGTCTTTAATTGATTATTCAGGAAATGGGGCAATAGAAGTTAAGTCGATTGAGGGAGAAGAGTTTATTGGTGGAGATGATTTTGATGAGAGAATCATTCGTTATATTGTTGATGAAACGAGAAAAACACAGGGCTTTGACCCAATAGAAGACCAAAGGCAGGACTGGCATCATATCGCAAAATTGCGACTGAAAGAAGCGGCAGAGAAAGCGAAAATGGAACTTTCTTTTCAAGACAGAACCAGGATACATGTTCCATATATAAGGAATATTCTTGGTAATTATCAGCATATTGATATGGAAATTACATCGTCTGTCTTTGAGGCTATTTGTGGAGATTTATTAGAGAAGATTCTTATTCAGACCGACAAGATAGCTCGTAAGGCCTCTGACGATAGGGTGTCTGTTGTTCCTGCCTTTGATGTTGGTCGGGCTTGGGACAAATTACTATTTCGGAAGGCTAAGAAACAAGAAGTTGTGAGGGGGGAAAAACGTAAGATTCCCAATGCTGCCAAATTCGTATTTACAGGTGGAAGCAGTAAAATGTCTTTTGTTAGAAATGCTGTCGAGAATCGTTATAAAGATGTGTTTACTTTCATTAACAGAGATAAGGAGCTTGTTGCGTTGGGGGCCTCTATTTGTGCAGCAATAATCAAGGGCTCCTGTAAGAGCTGGATTTTGCTCGATTGTACTTCAAAATCTATAGGAATCGGCCTGAAAGACGACAAATATCAGGTGGTTGTTCCCAAGAATTATACAATACCTACTCGTCAGAAAGACACATTTGTTACAACGGTAGATAATCAAAAATATATTAACATTACTGTTTATGAAGGTGAGAATCAACATGCAACTCAAAATCGGAAGTTAATGGATTTAGAGTTCGGGCCTTTGGCAGGAGCAAAAGCGGGAGAAGGGAAGGTGGAGGTCACTTTTGATGTGGATGTTAATAGTGTTTTACGAATAGAGGCAGTGGACCTTACGTCTAAAGCAAAACTTCAGGCAGTAAAAAGCTTGTCGCCGTACACCAATTTGGACCCAAAATTAAAGTATGCTATTACAGAGCTGTTAAATAAAAGGAAATGAGGGAGGCGTTGTGACCATTCCAGAACTTGAAGATTTGTTGCGAGATAAACTTACTGTTAAGTCAGTTTCTGGATTGGAGAAATTCCCTTGTGCGAATTATGCGGAGTATCTTGCGCAAGATAAAGCCGGGCAACTTGATGTTTTGACGGCTTATGATGGTGAAGTTGTGAATATTTTGGGCCTTCCTGTTGAGAAGTTCATGCATATAGCATTGAGCTGGGCGTGGATTCTTATTGCACTGATAATGTTAATATTGGCATTTATGAAGTGGAACTTCTTTTTACTCATAGGTGTTCCTTTGGCACTTCTTGGTTTTATGTTTTCTAGTCCCGCTTCGATGAAGGCTTTTGGCAATACTCTAGTCTTGGTTGTTACAGTTTATTGTATTTTTAGTTGGGTTAAGGGGAATCAAATAGCGGCTTTATTAAGTGGTTCTTACGCCCTTTCAAATTATTTGACGTGTGTTTGTCGGACATATTGCGACATAGTTATTCGTCGTTCGATTGATAAGTCTGAACTTGTCCTGGTTTGGTTGGTGCTTAAACGTTGTGTTGTGGTGTATCCAAAAAGGAGTGCAGTATAATGTGCCCAATAAATAAACGTAGTGAAACAATGTTATTTCTTTTCTGCTCTCTTCTTATATTCCAACAGCCATCTTTTGCTGCGACAGACTATCTTGAGAAAGTACCGCCGGGCCAAGAGGATACGTATGAGCCTGGGAATCCAGTTGTTACCGACTATCAAATTGACATAGATGGAGATGGTCGGGCGGAGTTGGTTTGTGTCAATTACGGCCCTGGAGTTTCTGACAAGTCTTTAGAGATTGAGATTCGGAAAGGGGATAAGCTAATTGATACAGTTAAGAATCAATTTGGAATCCAGCCGAACTATAAGATTGAAGATGTCGATAAGGATGGGAAGAAGGAAATTATTGTCTGGGGTGGTTTATGGGACCCTCGGATGGCCGGAGAAGATGGGGTGACAGAAGAGACAGTCGAAGGGCACAGTGCTCCGCATCGGTATGTTGTGGCGACATATAAGCTTATTCGTGCCCAGTATTACCTTTGGGATGTGTATTCGACCAAAAAGAAGTATGAGCCATTCTGTGAGCAGCAACCAGCCAGAGATTAAGAGTTTCGTGATGAATTTATATCTTTACAAGTTGTTTATCTGCAATGCTTTGCTGCAAATACATAATAATATATTATGTTGAGCTTGTCGTACATAAGATTTTAATGTATACTTTCGTTATCTGCATTACTGTATTGGTTTTACTTTCCGGGAGGGGGCGGGTTTATGACTACCAAATTTGATAAAAATCTGGGTGAGAAATTGGAAGCAGTTAGGGAAATGCTAAAGCTTTCCAAGAAAGAAGTTGCTAGTAAGATGGGATTTGAAAGTTATCAAATCTTGTCAAATATTGAGGATGGGACTCGAAAAGTCCAGGCGCACGAACTTGCTCTGTTTGCTAAGATTTACTTGCAAGATATTAACTACTTTTTAAGTGATGAGGCTGACTTGGGGAGTAAGCTTTGTGTTTTGTGGCGAGACTATAATTCTTGTAACGAGCAGTCGGTGCGATTAAAGGAAAGTGAGTTTCTGAAATATTGTCGAAATTATTATGAGTTAGAAAAGGTTCTCGGTGTTTCACATAAGAACAGACTGCCCGCTGAAGATTTAGCTAAGGAAGATTTCTGCGATGAGCGGATTCGGGAGATTGCGAACAAATATTATCACCTAATGCAATTAGGCGCTCGTCCAGGGTGCTCTTTAGCGAAGGTGCTTGAGGAAAAGTATAATATTAAGATATTGTACTTAGATTTGGCTGATGCTGGTTCTGGTGCGTCTGCTGTTGACGAGTTTGGCGCTGCAATACTTTTGAATTGCGCAAACGCCCCTTGGCGGAGAAATTTTGATTTGGCTCACGAGTTATTTCATATCATTACATGGGGGAAGTTCCCCCATGAGGCAATTCACTCTACAACGGGGGAGAAGCCTTTGGTAGAAAAATGGGCAGATAGGTTTGCTTCAGAGTTGCTGTTGCCAGCGGATGAATTGCTTGCTGAATTTGATAAGCGTAAAGAGTCGGGGAAGATTGCCTTGATTGATATTATTGGTCTAGCAAGAGAGTTTATGGTTTCTACGCAAGCCTTGCTGTGGAGGTTGGTCAATTTGAAACAGATTGATGGGAAAATTGTTGAGAAACTAGAGAAGGATATGGAGTTTAGAAAGCTTGACCATGACTTGCGAGTCGGAGATTTGCACAGGCCGAATCCATTGTCGGCCCGGTATGTCAATTTGGCGTTAAAGGCCTATCAAAAGGGGGTCATGTCTAAGGGTAAGTTAGCAGAGTATTTAGCAACAGATAGGATGGGTATTAAGCAAGTGTTGGCTCAGTTTGGTTATGCTGAACAAGGGGCTGCAGATGTTGAACTTGCTGTTGCTTGATACGGATGTAATTATCAATTTACATGAATTGGGTATTTGGGAAGCAATACTCAAGAAGTATAACGTCTATGTCGCATCAACGGTTATTCATGTTGAGGCCGTATATTATGAGGATAAAAAGACACACGAAAAGATGAAGATTGATTTGCGAGATAGTGTAGCAAAGAAGTTAATTCATGAAATATGCGCCACAGCTGAGGAGCAAAAAAGGATAAAAGACCTCCTTAGTAAGAAGAGGTTGGCTTACATTGTTCCTGATGCGGGTGAGTTGGAGGCGATGGCGATTGTTAATGAAAAGAAGATAGAAGGGCTACAATTTTGTACAGTTGATGACCTTGCCCAGAAGATTATGGTACACCTAGGTCTGGAAACTGATATTGTTGCATTTGAAACGGTTTTGAAAGAATTGGGTGTTCTAAGAAGAAATCAGCAAATTGCCTCTTCATGGACAGAGAAGAAGCTTGCGCACGTTCGTACTAATGTAAGGATGGGGATTTTATAAGATTTCTTTGGTTAGACGCCCATCAAACAGGTTCTAAGTTGCCCTAACCACCGACCCCATTTAGGACAAGAAGACCCTTTGGCTAACCAGCTGAAGGGTTTTCTTATTGTGGCAGATAGTTGCGTCATTTTATAGTGGTTCAAAAGTTCCAATTTGAGGAATTTTCTCTATTCAGGTTAACGAGTGAAGAGTATACTTCGATCATAATGAAAAAGAATCCAAAATCAATCTTATTGGCGCTGTTGGTTCTATTGCTTATTCCGACGTCGGCACATGCTGATGCAGGCACTGCTGATCAACGACTTTCATTTTTTCCGTACAACGACAACCATTATTGCCGATCCTCTGCGGGCGTTTTTGCCTGATCTTTCTGGCCCATTACCTTCTGTTTCGCGGTGTTAATCCGATAGCTT
>PEAR01000208.1 GCA_002753745.1 Candidatus Omnitrophota bacterium
AACGATGCTCCCTCCGCGATCACTCGTTTGCTCGATATCGGTATCTCGACGTATTTATTAACACCGTCGTTGACCATGATCGTGGCCCAGCGTCTGGGGCGAAAATTGTGCCCGCATTGCAAGGAACCCTATGAGCCGCGGGCAGATGACCTGGGCGACCTGCGGCTTAAAACAGAACTGATCTATCGCGCCAAAGGCTGCGACAAATGTTCGCACACCGGTTATCGGGGGCGCATGGTTATCGCGGAAGTATTGATGATCGATGATGATATGCGCCGCTTGATTGCCCGTAACGGGTCGTACACAGAGCTGCGCGACGCGGCTCGCAAGAACGGCATGATGACATTATTTGAAGCGGGTATCCGCAAGGTTGAGGCCGGGATCACCAGCCTGGAAGAAGTTTACGGCGTTACACTCGGATAAATATGCCAAAATTTTTCGTTACTAGTAAGAATTCTTCCGGTAAGGCTCAAACCACGGTGTTCGACGCGGAAGATAAAGACACGGCTATTGCGATCACTCAGTCACAGGGCTTGTTTGTGGTTTCGATTCAGCCTCTGGATGATGCATCTAAGGTCGATTCGCGGTCTGGAAAATCGGCAGGCTCATCGCGCAAGTTTACACATGACAACGTTAGTCTCACCGATATTGTTATTTTCGCTCGTCAGCTGGCCACCATGCTTGAGGCGGGAGTGCCTTTGTTGCGGAGTCTTAATATTATTGCCGATCAGCTGGAAAGCCGTCGGATGGCACAAACCGTTGATGAAGTCAGGATGACCGTTGAGCAGGGGCAATCGTTAAGCAAGGCTTTGGAGAAACATCCCAAGATTTTTGGCCAGTTTTGGGTCAGTCTGGTAGAAGTAGGCGAAGCTTCGGGTACGATGCCTCGCGTGTTGAATAAATTGACAGAATATATGGAATCAATGGCCAAGTTCCAGTCTCAATTGGTTGGCGCTATGATCTATCCGATCATCCTGATGACGATCGGCTTCGGCGCGGTTCTTGTTTTCGCTTTGTTTATCGGGCCTATTTTTGAAAAAGTTTTCGCCGATCTTCACGCAACCTTGCCCGGCATTACGCAAATGATGCTGGGGATGTTCAAGTTTTTGCAAACCAAATTTATTTTTGTTGTTGCTGGAGGGGTGGGAATCTTTTTTGCGTTTAAAGCGTATATAGCGACCTCGCCGGGCCGTTGGCAGACGGAAATGTTTTTATTTAATTTACCGGTCTTGGGAAACATCGTCCGCTTGGTGGTAGTCGAGAAATTTACGTCGCAGATGGCGATCCTCATTGAAAGCGGGGTGCCCATTCTTTTTGCTCTCGAGATCTCCCAGCGTCTCGTCGACAATATGGTATGTGGTGCGGTCTTGAAAGACGTTTATGAAGATGTACGCGAAGGAAAATTGCTGGCGGATGCGCTGGGCAAAAGCGGTTTTTTCCCTTCCATGGCGGTGCAGATGATCCGCGTCGGCGAGGAAACAGGCGAGCTTTCCAAGATGCTGGGTCATGTGGCCTTATATTACAAGGGGCAGGTGGAAGATTTTATGAAGAATATTTCTACCCTCATAGAGCCCATCATGCTGGTGTTCATGGGAGTTGTTATTGGGTCGCTGGTCATTTCCATGTTTTTACCGCTTTTAACACTCTCGACGGGTGGTTAGTAGAGAGATCAGGAAAGGATAAAAATTATTTTTTTTTGTTTTATGTTTGCCAAAGTGTTATATTATACATAGGAGGATTTGAATTGAAAACATGACAAAAAGTAACCGAGAAAAGGAGGCGATCAAAAGTATAAACGGTTAGTCAAAACATTTGTTATCATTTTTAAATTATAAAACGGAGGAAATATGAATAAAAAGGGTTTTACACTCATCGAAATCATCATCGTTATTGTTATTTTGGGTATTTTGGCGACGCTGGCGTTACCTAGATTGACCGCACAGATCGATACGGCTCAAGGTGCTGAAGCAATGCAGTTCTTTGGGGTAGCAAAAAGGGCAGCTTCAACGTGTTATGAAACCACTGCTAATTTTGGTCTTTGCAATAGTCAAAATGCCCTGAGCATTATGACGCCACAAAATCCGAAATATAGTTACTCGATAGCTACAGCCATTAGCACGTTAACGATTACAGCTAGAGCAATAGTTAAATCAGCGAATGAAATAACAATGACTGTGAATGATCAAGGCGTCACCAATTTTTATGCTCCTGCAACAAGTGTTTTCGTTGGTATTGCTAATAAAACTGGTGCTTCAGCTGTTATAGTTCAAGCTAACAGTGCGAATGTTCTTTGATTTGTTGTTGAATGTTTTGTAAAACCAAGCCATGTCAACAAGGACATGGCTTGGTTTTTATTAGGTTGAAATTAATTATGGATAAACGAGGCTTTACTTTAGCTGAGATAATGACCGTAGTCGCTATCTTAGGTATAATGGCCGGCCTGGGTTTGCCGAGGATCTTTGGTAAACTCGAGGAGGCCAGGTTCTCCGAAGGCCTTTCTGCGGCCCAAGCGGTTTATGCCTCGCAAATGCGATATAGTCTTGACCACGGAGGGGCATACTCTGATGATTGCTCATTACTTGATTTAACGGTAAAAACAGCCAATTTTACCAATCCCCCGACGTGCAGCTCTTCCAATAACCCGTTGGTTTCTCTTTCGCGAAGCAATGGGGCGTACACCATATCTGTTACTTATGACAGTGTTAATCAGAAGCCGGTATTTTCATGTCCAACGTGTACTGCTAACCTCAAGAATATTTTGAATGCTCACTGACGGGAGGAAAATGTTTGCTAGATTTTCACTGTTAAGACTACGTAAGCGCGCCTTCACTCTGGCTGAACTGCTGCTTGTCATGATCATTATCAGTATTATGGCCATTTTCGGGGTGCCGCTTTTCTCCAAGGCGATCAACAAAGCCAAGGCGCGGGATGCGATCAATAATCTGGTGATCATTCATGCGGCCGAGGCTTTGAACAAGGCTAATACGTCGAGTTATATTTATTCGGATGGTACCGGTCTTGCGTCATTAAATACCGGGCTAAATCTTAATCTTGTGGCAAGTGACGCCACATACAGTTGTGAAAATGTTGGTAATACCTGCACTGCGTCTATCACATCCTGGGTTGACGTTAGGGTTACGCTAGCCTCCCCAATAAACAAAGTTTCGGACCCTTATTGTGATTCAACAACAGCAAATCCTTGTTGTAGTGATTTATCTCATACGAAGTGTCCATAGGAGGCGCGATGCGTAAAGGGTTTTCGCTTCTTGAGGTTGTCGTCGGCGCTGTTATTTTTTCCATCTCTATCGCTGTTATTTATGCTGCTACCGGTTCGATCAGCAAACAGCCGGTTGTTCAGACGACAGACACCACCATAGCCGCGCTCTATGGGCAGAGTTTTCTAGACAGTATGCGTACAGAAGTCAAT
>PEAR01000209.1 GCA_002753745.1 Candidatus Omnitrophota bacterium
CGGGCTAAAAAAGTCTATGATAGTTCCGCGCAAATAATCAGCATATTAGAGGGAATACGCAGAGAACTACAAGGGATAGATCGGATACAGGTGTAGACCATGATAAAAATACTTGTCGTCGATGACGAAAAAGGTATCACGGATGGCATAGAAGAATCTTTTTCTTATGTGGGTTTTCACGTTTCCACAGCGGCGAATGCTGCTAAAGCCATCACTGTGTTTAAGAAAGAACGGCCCAAGATAATATTTCTCGACATAAAACTTCCTGACCGCAGTGGCTTGGATTTGCTAAAAGAGCTCAAAGAATTTGATCCCGGATGTATTGTAATAATGATTACGGCGTTAGAAGACAAGGACAATGCGCTTGAGCAGAAGGCACGAGAATTAGGAGCTTCAGAGTTTATTCGAAAGCCATTTAGCCGTAATTATCTTAGAGACGAGGTTGTCGTCGGTAAGATCAAGACTGTTTTGGAACAGGGCGGGCACATGCAGCGCCCCAGGTTATTATTAGTCGATGATGAAAAAGAGGCTGTAGATCTTGTTAAGAAATCTATTTTGAGAAGGATTGAGGCCGAAGTTGACTCGGCATATTCTGGCGACGAGGCAATAAAACATGCCCAAGAGTTTAAACCTGACGTGATTTTGTTAGACGTGATGATGCCAAAAAAGAGCGGTCTTGATGTTTTGCCGGAAATTAGAGAAGCGTGTCCAGGTGCAAGGATAGTTATGGTCAGTGCATGGGCCAGTTCAGAGGTTGCGGCTAAGGCGGCCGCATTCGGCGTCAAAGATTATATTACCAAGCCTTGCGACCCAGACACCTTAGTTGAACACCTCAAAATGATATTGATTGGCATGGGCAAACTAATTGTTAAGGATTTTAAATAGTTAGAAATGTTTTGGATTCTCAAAGACAAGAAATTCGCAAATCTTCTTCCCATTATTTTCTAAGCGATGGGGAATAGAGCTTCTGAAAGAAACTGAATCCTGGGCTTTTAAAAGATATTTCTCCTCACCTACCACACAAGTTAGCGCTCCCTTAAAAACGAATATTAGCTTTTCATAGTTTCCTTCTGCCGAGCTTACGACTGTGGGAAATTTCTTTCCTGACTTCGTCACTTTTTAAAAATTGAGCTCTTTGATAGGTCGTTCTCGTCGACATGTGCGGGAAATAATTGCAAAAATGGGTGCCTCGGTGCTAAAATGGCCCCATGTTTGTCAGGAGAAAGAAGAATAAAAGCGGTTCGGTTAGCGTTCAGATTGTCGATAAATCGGAAGGATATCGAATTGTCGATACGGTCGGCGCCTCAAAAGAGCAGAATGAAATCGATAGCCTCGTTCGAAAGGCGCAACATGCGATTCGGACCGCTAATGGCAAGCAAAGTGAGCTGTTTTCATTTACGACGCCTGAAGAAGCGATTGTGAAGCGGTTTTTAGGCGAGCTTTCGAACGATCAGATCCGGGTTGTCGGACCGGAGCTTGTGTTCGGGACGTTATTTGATCGTCTCGGGTTTGATGCGATCCCGGAATCTCTTTTTCGGCACATTGTGATTGCCCGTTTGGTGCATCCTGTGAGCAAGCTCAAGACCGTCGATTATTTGTATCGGTACCAGGGCATCACCGTCGATGTAAGCAGCATTTATCGCTTCCTTGACAAGCTGAGTGAGTCTTACAAAGACGCTGTTGAGCGTCTGGCGTTTGAGTATACCCGAGGCGTCTTGGGCAACATTGCCGTTGTCTTTTATGACATGACGACGTTGTACTTTGAAGCCGAAGATGAAGACGATCTCAGGAAAGTCGGTTTTTCAAAAGACGGAAAATTTCAGCACCCGCAGATCATGTTGGGATTGCTGGTCGGTGAGAAAGGTTATCCGATCGGGTATGACATTTTTGAGGGCAATGTCTTTGAAGGACACACCTTGTTACCCACGCTGGAGAAAATCCGCCAGAAGTATGGACTTGGACGACCGGTTGTTGTGGCAGATGCAGGGTTATTGAGTCGGGAAAATATCAAACTATTGGTGACCGAGGGTTACTCGTTCATTCTTGGCGCACGTATTAAGAATGAGTCCGGGGATAGCAAAAAGAAGATTCTTGAACAAGCTCAACGCATGAAGGATCGACAAGGTTTTGATCTACTAAGAGCTGACGGTAACAGGCTGATCGTGACTTATTCTGAACAGCGCCGGAAAAAGGATGCCTACGGACGAGAGCGCGGCCTTGTTAGGCTTCGGAAAAAGATTAAATCGGGAATGCTGTCAAAAGAGCACATTAATAATCGTGGATACAATAAGTTCCTGACGCTAAAAGGAAACATTGAAGTGTCCATTGATGAAATCAAGGCGGCGCAAGATAGCGTTTGGGATGGGTTGAAAGGATATATTACTAATACAGATCTATCCGTTGAGAAAGTCGTCGAGAACTACCGTCAGCTGTGGCGGATCGAAAAGGCGTTCCGGATATCAAAAACCGATTTAAGGATTCGCCCTGTGTATCACTATCGCCGGAAACGCATTGAGGCGCACATCTGTATCGCATTTGTGGCGTATACAATTTATAAAGAGCTGGAACGACTATTGGACAAAGCTCAGGTAGAATTCAGTCCAACGCGAGCCGCCGAATTGACGCACACAATGTATGGATTGGATCATCTGCCAACGGATGGTTCAAATGCGGAAAGAATAATTTTGAAAATGGATCCCGATCAACAGTTGCTTTACAACATTGTTCAAAAAGGTTGATTTGGGTGTCCCGTTGACGAAGTCAGGAGGGCATGGCACTGGTCAACAAAAATGCGCCAAGTGTTACCCCACAAACAATTTTCTTAATAATGTAAGCTTTCATCCCCTGCCCCCGTTGTTCTTACCACCGAGGGAAGTATAACATCTATATTACCAATTTTAAGCCGGAACCGAAGAGAAACGAGAAAACGCTTTCCCGATTCACCCCAAATTCCTGACGAATAAAGACTTTTGTATGGATTAAAATATAAAAAACACAAAATCAAGCGACAAAGATACCATCTTTGATGTGAACGATACGAGAAGCGCGGTGGGCTAATGTTTCATCATGGGTAACGATCACAAGTGTGCGGCGTTCACGGGCATTGAGGTCAAAAAGAAGGTCGATCACGGCATTGCCCGACGCAGAATCAAGGTTGCCGGTAGGTTCATCACATAATAATAGCGCCGGGTCATTGATCAAAGCACGCGCTACGGCCACGCGTTGCTGTTCTCCGCCGGACAACTGGTTTGGCTTATGGTCCGCCCGCTCTCCCAGGCCGACATCTTTCAGGCGCTTGAGCGCTTTCTCTTCAATCTCACGATTCCTGGCGCCCAGGTTACCTTTAACGATCAACGGCAACATGACATTCTCAAGCGCCGTAAGGTCTCCGTGCAACTTCTAG
>PEAR01000210.1 GCA_002753745.1 Candidatus Omnitrophota bacterium
AACCTTCCGGTCACGCGCATCCCCGCGAACAATAGTCAGCTTGGCGTTGTGGCAAAGATCAAGCAGCGGCGACTGGTTATACATGAAATTATCCAGCACCACCACCTCATGCCCTTCCGCCAAAAGCCGCGGCACCATTACCGAGCCCAGATAACCTGCCCCACCCGTAACCAAAATCTTCATTGTTGCCGCTCCTTATAAGTATTAATTAGTGTAAAGAATGATGAATTATACTTCCGCATTCCTGGAAATGCAACCGAATGTGTTCGTTTTACCCTTACCGCCAAACATCGCCGCAACCATAGCAATGAACAAGGGAGCGATCGGCAAACCATAGCGGATATCGATAAAAAAGATTGAATACGCGGCCGTAAACCAGAACACGAAACTGGCGGTTAATAACCACGCGGCCGACCAGCGGATAACGGCGAAAATCAATGCCGCCAGGCTAAGCAGGGCCCAGATGAAACACAAGCCCGGGACCCACCCGGGATGACTGTAGATTCGCGCCAGCCACGCCGGATAACGCACAAAATAGACGCGATTCTCCCAAAACAGCATCTTCGTCCCCTCCAGGGCCGATAAAGCCGCCTGCTGAAAAGGATGCTGTTTCATCAGGTCAAATGAACCGTTCAGCAGAAACTTGCGGGATTCTTCCGGTGAGAAATGCTGCGCCTCGCAAAAGTCATTAGCCCGGCCGCTGATCGCATCCGACGTCGGAAAACCCCAGAAAACACAGGCCCGCCCGTAATATCTCTCGCACAACCCCAGCCGTGGCACGGATAAAACCGCCTGGGCGATGCGCGCCGGCGTCAACGGCTGCAACCGGCGGACGGTATTACCAAACAAGGCCGATTCGACCCGCGTGGTGACAGTGTAATTCCCGTTCATCTTAAAATTAAACAGCTTATAACCCTCAACCAGCGAAACAAATATACCCAAAAAAATGACCGCTGCCGATACAAACGCCGTTACACGGCCGATATCCTTGCGCCACAGGAAAACACCCCCCGCAATCACCAGTGGCGCCCCGTAAAAAAGAATGACCACCGACGAAGCCGCCTTAACCAGAAACAACCCGCCAAAACAAACAATGGATAACAGTGTCAATAAAAGCGTACGCCGCAAGCAGCGATCCACTGCCGAACGCCAGGCCTTGATAAAAAAGAACACCCCCCACACCGCCCAGGGTAAGCCCGCCGCCTCGGACCAGAGCCACAACGCCGAATTCACGATCGCCGGCGATACCCCGGCATAAAACGCCCCGGCCGCCGCAAATTTCCTCGAAGCCCCCAGCAGCCTGGCCAAACGATAGATCCCCGCCAGTGTTACCGCCAGGAAAACAAAAAGAATTCCTTTCAAAAATGGATAATACGGAGAGCTAAAAGCCTCCCCCAACGCCATCGCCCGGGAAACCAAAAAGGGGAACAAAGGCTCACGGTTAAGTCCTTGATAATACGCGCGCCAGCCCTGATGCAGCAGCGTGGCTCCTGAATACTCATAACCAACAGCATCAAAAACAAGAACGGGCTGTGTTGTTAACGTTAAATACGCCCAGTAGATTGGAAGGAAAGAAAAGAAAAAGACAAACGGCCAGGATATTCGTCTCATGCCCGAGCGCAAACAGCCAACCCCTCGCGCAAACTCACAGCCGGTTTCCAGCCCAGAGACAAAAGCCGTGTGCTATCAAGGAGTTTCCGTAAAGCCCCATCGGGCTTTGAAGCGTCCCACACCACGTCGCCCTTAAATCCGGAAACGTCCTTGATCAGCGCCGCCAGTTCCAGGATCGAGATATCCGTCCCTGTCCCGACATTAACCATCTGCGGTTGATCATACGTTTCCAGAAGGAACCGGCAGGCATCCGCAAGATCTGCCGAATAAATGAATTCCCGGCGCGGCGACCCTGTACCCCAGAACGATACCGCCGACGCTTTGGCATTAATCGCATCTTTGAATTTCGCCGTCATGCTTCCCAGAACATGCGCTTCTTTCGGGTCTTCCTCGCCACCCGGCCCATAAACCGTCGCCGGCACGCCCACGATCGCCGAAAACCCGTACTGCTTGCGGTAGGCCTGGCACATCACGACCCCGGCAGACTTGGCCATCGAATACGGCTCACTGGTCAACTCCATGCGGCCGGTCTGAAAATACTCTTCTTTCATCGGCTGCGGGCAGTCTTTCGGATAGATACAGGAAGCGGCCAGGTAAAGCAGCTTTTTCACGCCCTGGCGGTACGAGACATCAATAACATTCGTCTGTGCCTGGATGTTATCAAAAATAAATTCCGCCGGCTTCGCCTGGTTGACCCCGATCCCGCCCGACCGCACCGACGTTAAAATTACATAATCCGGCTTGCGGTCCGCCATGAAAGCCTCAACCGCCCGGCGGTCGAGAACATCCAGCCCTTCCCGCGCGGAAGAATTCACCTTGAACCCGGCCGCCATAAAATACGCAAACAGCCCGTGTTCGATGCAATCCCGGTGACCGATAATGAGGACAGAATCCTGCATAAGCAGAAACCTTATTTTTCGTTGTAGAAATTACCTTCTTCGATGATCAACGTCGAGCGATTGTCTTTACGCTCGTAAGCGTTCTTATAGGCAGGAAAGATATCTTCGGGCTCATTAACCTCGACGACCTCGATCCAGTCAAAGATCTTGCGGAAGCCGTCAGCAAAGTTCCCGATATGCTGATGCCCGGGATGCACTGGCTTAAACGGGCCGGTGGCAACACGGATGATGATCTTGGGATTAACGCGTCCGTCGCTCATGGCCGAAAGCTTGTCGATCATATTCGACATGTCGCCCATGGCCAGCAGCAAAAAATTCTGCCGGGGATAGACCGAGATCGGCACATACCCTTCCAGCGCCAATCCCAGGGAGAACTGCATCTGAAAACTTTCATTGACCGGAAATTCCAGCGCCCGGTCTTTCGGCACATCGCGCAGCGTCTGGAACATGAAGGTGCCGGGCACGCCCGCCGTCTGCCCGACAAAAAGAGTATCAGGCTTGGTCGCCAGCCATTCCATCGTGCGTTTTAACTCATCAAAGTACTTCATACAAACCTCATGTATAGTTAAGCGATACATTTCTTAAGTGCTTCATGCGTACGCGCAGCGAGCGGGTGACGCCGGAGGCGGGGACCCCGGTCGACCGCAGTCAACGAAGTTAGACGAGGACGAACGGGGTGCCGCAGGCGGCAGGACCCGCGAGCGAACAAGCGCAACAAAATCAAAACTTAATTAACTTTCCCAACCCCGAATGCGGCCAGCCGTTTTTATATTGAAAATACTCGATCTTGCTTTCAAAGCGCGTGCCTTTAAACCACGGCTCGGTCGACCCCCACGAAGCTCGGGTGTCGGTCATGACGCTTAGC
>PEAR01000025.1 GCA_002753745.1 Candidatus Omnitrophota bacterium
TATAAAAATCGTAATTTTCCAGCAGGAAAGGCCTGAGATATTTCCCGAAAATGCTCTCGGAAAAATTCAGGAACCAGACACACACATTGATCGTCAGGATAAACGGCAAGAAAACCGCCAAGCCCGAGAAAAAATATTTTTTAAGACGATTTAACATTCCACTATCCTCATGTTTCCAATATAGCGGCAGTATACAGGATGGCCCGCCAGGAAAGCAAGTCTATTCCAAAAACGATCACACCTCATAAACAGGAAGCTTTATTTCTATTCTTACTCCCCTCCCGGACTGGTAACGATAAAGACGATCGAAATTACAGGCAAGCAATAACGGGACAATAACCGGGACACACACTATTTCTTTTGAGCGGGCGGCGGATGAGGCAGGGATCAAGTTACGTCAGAGTTACGAGCGCATCGGCAAGCAAGCCTTGCGGCGGCAGCAAAACTACGTGCATGCGAAACAGTTCAAGCGGATGGCGCGCGAAACGAGACGGCTGAAGACTTACTTGGGGCGAGTTGTTCGCGATATTGTGCGAAATCTTCCGTCGGATGTCGGCGCTTTTCCAGGGCAGCTGGAGTTGGCGCAAGCGGAATCCTTGACTGGAGTTCCCATCACGCAGGCCGCTGTCGATCTGGGCTATCGAGGGCATGGTCTTGACGAGAAGAACTTTCTGATTGTTCCGCGAGACAAACGCTAATGGACGGCGACGATGAAGAAATGGTGGCGCCGGAGAAACGCGATCGATCCAATTATCGGGCACGAAAAGGCCGAACACCGACTGAAACGTAATCGGCTCGCCGGAGAACTTGGCGATCAGATGAATGACCTGTTGTCAGCCTGCGGATTCAACTTCAAAGACGAAATAGTGTGTGTCCCGGTTATTCCGGTTATTCGCCGGTTATTCGTGTGTCCCGGTTATTCTTTTCTGTGTGTGTCCCGGTTATTCTGTCCCGGTTATTCTCCCGGTTATTCTCCGGATTTATTATCAGCGGGTTTTTGGCACCTTTGGCAATTTCATGGTAACCGGCGGCTCCTGTTCATCCAAAGACGGATCTCCGGTCTCAGCTTTTATTGCCTGACCGTCGTTTTTAACCGGATTTTCAATTTCCTGATTGGAAGAGACATTAAAAATCTCTGTTCCCGTGATCCCTTTATTTTCGGGCATTGCAGAAAAAGCGTATCCTTTCTCGGCAATGTCACAAGAAAAGCGATACCCAGAGACAGTTTTCCCACAGGCGCTGAATATCCGAACACTGGCCGGATCCGTCATTAACAATTGTAGATTCGCAGGGTATCGGCCCTGAGCTTTGGCATAAACACCTGCCCTGAAATTCATTTGTTCAATAGTGGCTTTAGCAAAATTATTGTTCCCCACCATTTTGGCCCGAAGGATATTGGGAATGGCTATGGCCGCCAGCAAACAAATAATATAAACACCAAGGATTTGCTGCAACCCGAATGAAAAGAATCCAAGCAGATAGGCCAAAGGATGACGTCGAAGCCTGCCAACAGCAGCATGATCTCGTAAGGCCAGCAGCTGCGCCACGCGCTCAGAAGCCGTTGGATAGGGCCATATAACTTCGTGCCAGGAAACAAAGAAACCCCTATCGTTCTGATATTGAGCAGCAAAGGATACCGGATCCATTTGCCGACCAAGCTGCTTACCTCCAACCAAGACCATCAACGCGTTAATACCCCCATCGGTCTTGTCGCAGGCAAACGCGCCAAACCGATCACAGGAAGCCTCACAGGCGCGCGAATATCCCGGTCCCAGCAAGGGCAGCATCAAACCGGGAAAAAGCAATGCGTGTTTTAGCACATGCTTGGAACCCACATGCCCGATCTCGTGTCCGATGAGAAACCGTATCTCATTACTTTTCTGGTCATAGGCTTCAACAATGTCTGAATAAAGAACCACAAAATCTCGCCCCGCATGCTGCGTTGCGAATGCGTTGAGAAAACCGGAAGACTGAATCACAAACAGCTCAGGAATCCTGACCAACTGCAGCTTCCGGCACACCTCAAGATATGTGGCATACAATTCCGGCATTTGCTTTTCATCGATCTTAACCGCTTCTGTTCTTAAACGAGCGATCAAAAGACCACTCGCCAACCAGATAAACAAAGCAACCAATAACCCGATCACCAGCCCGACAACAGTAACGATCAAGGCGATCCAGCCAATAATCGAGATAATCAGAACAAAAACAAAATACGTTTTCTCTCTTTTAACCGTCAGATCTGCGTATTCTAAATTCATCCTTCCTCCTGCGATAAGCTTGATTTTTGTGCATTGTCCATTGACGCCGGGACTGCTTAGATCGCCCCTGCTCCGCTGTATTGCCGCTCCTGTGAAGAATAATTTTCTATTGACCCGCCTCGCTTTTAAGCGCCTCGTCCAGCTGACGCGCGAGCTTGTTATTCACTTCCTTCAACCCTTGTAACGAATAAGCTATGGCACCGTCGTAGAATGTCACTTTCTTTTCAAAGCTGTACTCCACATCGCCCTGCCAGAGTATTTTATGCTGCTTAAGATCGATCATTTTTAAGTCTGTATATTCCGATCTGGCTTGCGCGGTCTTGGGATTGGCCATGGCCTCGATCGTTACCCCCAACGCACCAAAGAAACTCCCGGCGCCATTCACTGCACTTTGATAGCCAAAGAAATGATTGATATTACCAACCAGCACATAATCAATGCCTTGATCGCTCAACTTCTGCATAGCCTCAGTATCAAGATCGTCGTTAACTCTTTGCAATATCACTGTATTAAATAATCCGGAACTCTTGAGATGATCGGCTAATTGTTGGGAGATCTGGAGGGCAACATCTGGTTTAAAATCACCGTCCCCGGTGTACAACGGCATATTCCCGCTCTTTTGGCCCGTATGTTCGGCCTCCGGACGTGTGTCTTTCAACACACTGACCAGCAAAACTTTTCCCGAGGAAGACCCCTTATAAAGATCCCCGCCAAGGCTATACTTGACCGGAGCCAGCGAAGCGCATCCTACCAAAGACAGCATCGCGAGCATCAATATTGAGTTTCTAACCATTCCTGTTCCCCTTTCAGAGGTTAAAGTTTTACCAAACTAGAAAGACTGGGTGTTATGTATTTGTCTCCGGAATTCTTACACATCAAAATTCTCACGGACTTCCGGGGTAAGGTCAATCTCAATATCTTTTGACAATCTCGAAATAATGTCCCGAACCATTTCAGGTGGAAAATTTAAAACAGGAATGTGTTCCTTCTTATACTTATCGTTCCTATAAATTGTTACTGCCATATTCGCAACAAAAGGACTCACGTAAAAGACCTCTACGGAGGTAATTTCATTCCAATAAATGTCTTTTGAGCACGCATGATCCCGAATGCCCAGCAAAGAATGAAGAAACAGAAAAAAGCCCAGGATAATTTGATGCGGTTAAACGGCTTTGAAAAAAAACAACACGAACAAACAGATCAAAGAAACAAGAAAACTTAATGCTCCGGCCACAACCATGTACATGCACAACCCCGCTAATTATTTCCTGGGCAGCTTATCGTCAATCTTGGGCAGAAATAGTCAGCAGCACCAACCCAACCACGGCCAGCAGAGGGCCGATCACGCCGCGAAAGACCATCTGGATAAAAATCCAGTCCTTGAAGGTCAAGGTGATCCCGCCGACAAGCAATAAAATACCCAACGCAATAAAGACGATCTTCTTCATAGTTCTCCTTGAAAGCCAATACCTATTTGAGCTCATTCTCCCGCGGAACGCATTTCCAGCGGCGGTGCATCCAGGACCATTGTTCGGGATACTGCCGGACATAACGCTCAACCATGGCCGTAAACATCTGGGTATTGGCCGCGAGGTCTGCCCGCTCATCCCCCGTTGCAACCAGCCCCAAAGGCCCTTCGATGACGATCTTGAATTTATCCTTGCCCTCCGGCAGCGCAAAGGCCATCAGCAACGGCGCTTTGGTCCTGGCCGCATACATCACCGGCCCCGGGGCCGTCGCCGCCGGATATCCGAAAAAGTTAACGAAGAGACGGCCGGCCGCCCCGTAGTTCTGGTCGAGCGGCATAAACAACAGCTCGCCGGATTCAATGCTGCGCAGGCTTTCCGCCACGCAGGCCCGGACAGGGGTGCTCAGGATTACTTTAAGCCCCCCGGCATGCCGCGCTGATTCCTGGAATTTCTTTTTCAGGAACTCACCCCGCGGCGGCTTCGCCACCACGCTGACCCGGTATCCTTCCGCGATAAACCGGTACATCATCCAGGCGAACGGCCCAAAATGCGACACGCCGATAATGACGCCCTTACCTTGTGCCACGGCCGGGGAAACTTTTTCAAGACCTTCGAAGTCAAAGAAACGTTTTGAAAACGCCGGACGGCTGAACGAAAAAATGAATCCCGCCAAACCATCGGCCAGATTCAGGAACGAAACCCTCGCCAGACGCTTTTTCTCCGCCGGGGTAATTGCTTCCCCATAGGCCCGGTCCAGCGTCTCCAGAGCATAACGTTCAGCCTTGACATTGATCACGTAAAAAACCCGGACACCCGCCCGCGCCAGCGGGAAATAGATCCACGCCGGCAGGATCCTGACCAACCCGAGAAACAGATAGAAAAAAAACAGATAAACGACGTTCACGAAAGAATGGTCTTTTTAACAAGTTTGACCAGTGAAGAAGAATTGATCGGCTTGGAAATATGCCCGGCCGCGCCGACTTCAAGCTCGGCCTTGACATCATCCTGCGAATCCTTGGCCGTAAGAAAAAGCACCGGGATATGCGCGGTCTCCCGCGACGCTTTCAACCGCCGGCAAACTTCACGCCCCTTGATCGTCGGTAAAATAACATCCAGCAAAATAAGGCCGGGCCGCTCCGACACCGCCAACGCCAAACCCTCTTCACCGTTCATGGCCGAAACCACATCAAATCCATACGCGCCCAGCACCGACTTTAACATCGTATGCAGGGTCCGTTCATCATCAATAAGAAGGACCTTATTACGCACAATACCAGGCGTTTTTCTTTGCCGGCGCAGCGACGCCGCCACGATAGCAGCGACAATAGCCAGACAAACAACAATCAACAACCCTTCACATTTTGTATACCACGTCATACCCACCTCCGGATAAATTGATGCTACCATAAAACCTTCGATTCTGACACGATGACCTTGATTATCTTTGATGCAGGCCTGCTCAACGCCGTCAGCCCCAATGACACAGCTTTCCCCGGTATTGGTGGCACGAATCAACGGACGGTGATTCTCAGCAGACCGCAGGGCCGCCAGATGCCCATGCATGGCCGGCTGGCCGGAATCCCCGAACCAGGCATCATTGGTGATATTGACCAGAAATTCCGCTCCCTGACGGGTATATTGCGCCGCTAGCCCCGAAATCGTATCTTCAAAACAGATCAACACCCCGAACTTACCCAGACCGGGCACATCAAACAGGGCTTCCTCGGCACCAGGGGTAAAATCGTCGATCGGAACGATATCCTGCAGAAAAGGAAACTGCCGGCGAAAAGGAATATATTCGCCAAACAGCACCAGGTGCCGCTTGGACCGCGTTCCGATGACATCGCCCGACGGGCCTATCAGCACCGCTGAATTATAATATTTTTCTTTTTCACGCGTAACCGCGCCAAAAAGAAGATAAACACGATTCTCCCGGGTAAAAGTTCTAACCTCATCCATCAGCCCGGGCTGGTCCCAAATAAAATTGGGGAACGCCGTCTCAGGCCAGACAATAAGCTTCGGGTGCCCGGCCAGAGAGCGACGGCTAAGATCAATCAGGCGATGGACCACCTCTTCTTTCAACCGCGGGTCCCATGACTCGGCAAGCGCCGTATTCGGCTGAATGAGCGCCGCTTTAAATCCATTCCCATGACCTGCGCGACCCCCGAATAGAGAAAAGAGCATCACGATCCCCAACATCACCAGAATGACACCTCCCGCCCGGCAGGCGTCCCTTTTCTTCTCGCCGAACAGTGCCTCTTTAGCAATAATGTTCACTCCCGCGACAACGAACGCCAGGCCGCCCGCCCCCGTCCATGAAACCAGCGGCACCAGACGGTTGAAAGAAGCCTGGGTATCTCCCAACCCCGCCCAGCCAAACCCCGTGAAGGCAACCGAACGGACATACTCCAGAAGGACCCAGGACGCAGGCAGGAAAAGGCAGCGGGTTAAAAATCCCAGCCGGCAGCGTGCCCAAAGATACAAGAGCCCAAACACACCGAAATACAGCGCACAATATGCGCTCAACAAAACCAGCCCCAGCGTTGTGACAAAATGGATCCACTGCAGAACCAGCAGAAAGAAAATAAATCCGGCCGTCCAGGCCAGACCGAAAGCCCCCCGCCTTGACCTCACACGGTCGAGGGCGCACAACAACGGCACTAACGCCCCCCAGGCCAGCGGCCAGGCATTGACCGGCGGGAATGCCGCCCATAATAACAGTGCAGAAAACGTGATTAACATCATCACCTTCTTCATTTATTCAAAAAAACGCGAAAGAAAAACCCGCCATAGAAAATTATAATCGGCCCAATTAAAATAAATGATATTGACCATCACATAAAGGCCCACAACAAAAGCCAGTCCCAGAAGCAATGATTCAGACTCTGCCTTCATAACAGCCTTCCTGTCATCTCAGGATGATGCTTTAGCAGCCATTGACGCAAAACATACACTCTTTCCTTCAATGTTGCAAGAATACAAACGTATTCTCCTCCCGCTTCGATCGTCGTGAAAGAGAAATCATTGGAGACCGGTGTCATCTTCCTGGACAACAGATCAACCGTATACACCAAAAAATCAGGTTTTACACGCAACGCCGTTGGAAGATCGAAAACAACCCTGTTCTGCAGGCGGGAACCAAATAACGGAGCCGTCAGATCATTGTCCGCCACCGCGTAATAACAACTCGCCCCGTTCCCCGGACTGTTCGTCAATCGGTCAACGATGAGCATCGCGGGGTACAATTTCTGCGTTTCATACCGATGCCCCAAATGATAAAAACGGAACTCGGAATCGTCTAGCGGCCGGACAATGTTTTGCCAGGCAGCGAGAACGTCATTCCGGGGAGCCCAGGCCACAGCGGGAACAATCACCTCAAACAGAATACCCCCCACGCATAATAGCCGGATCCAACGGAAATAAGCATGACGCCGCCCCCAGACAAACCAAAGCCTCCCTATCGCCAGCAATGCCAGCGGGATCATGATCAGACCTGTCCGCTTAATATACGTAAAGATCTCCGGTCCAGTCGAAAGAACAAAGATCAACGCAAGCAGGAACGTCCCGCCCAAAACAAGATCCCGACGCCTGGACATCTGTCCGCGCCGCCAGGACAAAGCGGTCGCGAATATTACCGCGATCATTCCAAACGATTGGAAAATAAGTCCAAACCCGCCGTCAACACTGGCTATCGCCTTGTCAGAAACAAATATCTGGCCCCACTTTTCCGCCAACTCCCCGCCGAAGCCAGTCACCAAAGCGATATCAGATGGATACGCGCTGACTAACGCCCACTTCTTCGCCACCAGAAATAGCGGCGCCAGGAAGTTTCCAAAAACGACCTGATTGACAACATGCCAATACCCGCCGGTCAAGAAGCACATCCCCAGGAATGTTACCGTAAGACGCACTCCCAGTGACCGGAACTGCCACAATACCATCCCGATAAGAAAGCCCATCGCCAGCAAAGCATGAAATTTCATCCCCGCGGTCAACCCTACTGCCAGCCCGGCCAGGACCGCGTACATCATCCCGCGCGTCCGCAGGAAACGCAGAACGAGATAACAGGAAAGCAACCAGCAGACCGCTACGATCAGGTCAATATAGCACGCCCCCATCTGGCACAGAATGATCGGCGTCAACAGGAACATCATGGAAACATGCCGGCGTCAGCCCGTTTCATGCCCTGCTCCCGGGCCATCATATAAAAAACCCCGCCACCCCAACATCCGACCAACAGCTGACCGATCTCGACCCAACGCGTGCTGCCTGACAATAAGACCGTCCAGACAAACAATAACTCTGCATTAAAAGGATAAAAGAACGGTAAAAACGAATCTTTTGGAAAATTAACGAAACCTCCTGCCTGGACGTACATGTAAGCACGCGGCAGGTGATACGTTAACTCGTCAACTACTCGGGGAGGAAAAGCCATGGTGCAGCACAAAATCAAGGCCAGTGCCCCTGCCAGGATGACTGCGAAAAGAATGTTGACAGGAGAAGCAAGCAACGCCGCAAGGAACAAGCTTTGCTCCGTACGCCGTGAAAAAGACCGGGCCCTGACGATCAGGGCCCAGAAAATTGCAAGAATAGCCAGGGAAACTATAATGATCGCCGGCTTCCGCAGCCAGCCGATAGTCCCCAGCAACTCCGAGACCAGCACCACATGCGCCAGCCAGCAGCAGCCGGCCAAAACGCCGCGTTCGGCACAACGTACGGCAGGAACACAACGAAAAAACGCGTAATACGTGTAAAAAATCAACGTATTAAAAAGAACAAAAGTGCCCATCAGCACCCTCTAGAATTTTATTATTTCCCGCAGCACTTCTTGTATTTCTTCCCGCTGCCGCAGGGGCAGTCATCGTTACGTCCAACCTTGTCCGCAGACCCGGGCTGTACCGCCGCAGGCATCCGGCGCTGAGGCTCAAGCGATGCCGCCGTCAACCCTGCCGCGTCCATCCCGGGCTGTCCGGAGCCGGCCTGGACATTGCCCGCTCCAGGAATATTCAATGTACCCTGAATGCCTGAAAACTCCTGATGCACCATCTGCTGCTGATTGCCATACACATTCCTGGCGCGGTGCTCTTCCTCCATGGGCTGAAGCTTGAAGATCATCTCGGCAACGTCGACGTGTATTGACTCATACATCGTCTGGAACATGTGATAGCCTTCACGCTTGTATTCCACCAGCGGATCACGCTGACCGAGCGCACGCAGACCCATGCCCTCTTTCAGGCGGTCCATGGCGTACAGATGCTCTTTCCACTTATGGTCGATCGTATGCAGCAGGAACATCCGCTCCAGACGGCGGATCTGTTCAGCGCCGAACTTTGTTTCTTTCTCAGCGTAGATCTCCTTAAGCCGATTATAAATCATGGTCACCAGATCGGCCGGGGCCGTTTCCGGGATACGGTCTTTCAGGGCCGCAATATCAAAATTGAACCGGTCCAGGAAATATACCACCATCCCGTCGATATCCCAGTCTTTAGGAGAACGGTCGGCAACACAGTAGCGGCGCACCGCATCCTCAACGGTCGACAAAACCGATTCCTGGATCAGCTCACGGGTATCCTCCCCCTCGATAATCGCCCGGCGCAGGCCGTAAATAACCTCGCGCTGCTTGTTCATCGTGCTGTCGTACTCCAGCAACTGTTTGCGGATCTCAAAGTTAAAACCTTCCACGCGTTTCTGGGCGATCTCGATCGCGCCCGACACCATGCCGGACTCCAGCACCTGGCCTTCTTCAAAACCGAAATGATCCATCATCACCTTGATCCGGTCGCCGGCGAAAAGGCGCATCAAATCATCCTCCAGCGACACATAGAACCGCGAAGAACCCGGGTCACCCTGACGGCCGGAGCGGCCGCGCAGCTGATTGTCGATGCGGCGCGATTCATGCCGTTCCGTACCAATAATATGCAGCCCGCCCGCCGCGTAGACCTGCTCGCGCTCTTTTTTAACCTGATCACGGAACTGACCGGAAAGTTTTTCCACCAGGGCATCAAAATCCGGCAGCTCTTCCTTGTTCTTCTCGACTTCCCGAATCTTCTCGATAGCCTGGGCCCGGGCCATGAACCCGGCGTTGCCGCCGAGCATGATATCCGTTCCGCGGCCGGCCATGTTGGTAGCGATCGTCACCCCTTTAAAATGACCCGCCTGGGAAATGATCGCAGCTTCCATTTCATGATACTTGGCGTTGAGTACCTGGTGCTTCACGGCCTTGGCGCGCAGCATCCGCGAAATCAACTCCGACTTATCAATCGAAACCGTTCCCACCAGGACCGGCTGGCCTTTTTCATGACACTGCTCGATCTCTTTAATAACCGCTTCATATTTTTCGCGGCTGGTCTTATAAACACAATCCGGATGGTTCACGCGCTTGAGCGGCCGGTTCGTCGGAATAACGATAACGTCGAGATCATAGATCTGTTTAAACTCATTCGCCTCGGTATACGCCGTACCGGTCATGCCCGATAATTTCTGATACATGCGGAAATAATTCTGGAACGTGATCGTCGCCAGCGTCTGGTTCTCGCGCTCGATCTTGATGCCTTCCTTGGCCTCCACCGCCTGGTGCAGCCCGTCCGACCAGCGGCGCCCCGGCATCATGCGGCCGGTGAACTCATCGACAATAACGACTTTGCCGTCATTGACCACATAGTCCGTATCAAGATGAAAAAATTCTTTGGCCCGCAACGACTGCAGGACGTGATGGCGGAACTCGATCGTCTCCATATCGTGCAGGTTGGCCACGCCGAAAAGCTCCGCGGCCCTGGCCTCGCCCTGTTCGGTCAAGGACACATTTTTGGCCTTCTCATCGGCAACATAATCATAACCCTTGCCCAGGTCTTCCCCGCGGTGCTTGGCATCGATCTCATCGGCCTCGGTCACCCGCCGGCCGCTGAGCTGCAAAGAAATAGTGTGGGCCCGGAAATATTTATCCGTCGATTCTTCCGCCGGTCCGGAAATAATGAGCGGGGTGCGCGCTTCGTCGACCAGGATGCTGTCCACTTCGTCGACGATCGCGAAATTATGCGGCCGCTGAACCATCTCGTCTTTAAACTGCACCATGTTATCGCGCAAATAATCAAACCCGAATTCATTATTCGTCCCGTAGGTGATGTCGCAGCCATAAGCCTTCTGGCGTTCGGCCGGATGCATATCATGCTGGATACAACCGACGGTTAAACCCAAAAACTCATAAATGATCCCCATCCATTCACGGTCGCGTTTGGCCAGGTAATCGTTAACGGTAACAACATGCACGCCGTCACCCGTCAAAGCATTCAAATAGGCCGCCAGCGTCGCCACCAACGTCTTTCCTTCACCGGTGGTCATTTCCGCGATATTGCCGTTATGCAGCACCATGCCGCCGATCATCTGCACATCAAAGTGCCGCATGTTCATCAGGCGCTTACCCGTCTCACGCACGACCGCAAAAGCTTCAGGCAGTAAATCCCGCAGCACCGCCTCTTTGGCCTCGTAGAGATCTTTCTCGGCCTGTTTATACTGGTTCTTAAGTGACTGGCGCTCATCGATATTCAGCGATTTAAGGTACAGTTCCTTGAGGCGCACTGCCTCGGCCGCCGTCCTGGAAACCGCCTGCGCAATACGGCGACGAAACTCATCAGTCTTGGCTTTCAACTGATCATTGGAAAGTTTCTCCATGGCCGGCTCAAATGAATTGATCTCAACCACGGTCTTGGCCAGACGCTTAACCTCGCCTACAGAAGGCAACGGGGAATCGTCATTAATATTAATGTTAACCGCCGGCTTCAACGACGCCACATAACGGCGGGCGGAAGCGATCACGGGTTTACGGATAATGGAATCGAACATTGGGATCCTTTCTAAAACATCACACTTTCATTTTCAAAAACGCTTCGATGAACATGTCGATATCTCCGTCCATGACCTTCGCCACGTTGCCGGTTTCGGCTTCGGTACGGTGGTCTTTTACCAGCTGGTAGGGCTGCATGACATAGGAACGGATCTGACTGCCCCACTCGATCTTCTGTTTTTGGCCCGACTCGGCGGCCAGCTTGCTGTCGAGCTCCTGCTGTCTTAATTCAAAAAGTTTGGCTTTAAGCACCCGCATGCAACGGGCCTTGTTTTGCAACTGGGAACGTTCAACCTGACTGGAAGTTACAAACCCCGTCGGGATATGCGTGATGCGTACGGCAGAATCCGCCGTGTTAACGCTCTGGCCTCCCGGGCCGGAAGAACGGAACACATCAACTTTTAGATCGTCGGGATTGATCTCGATCTCCACATCATCATCAATTTCAGGAATAACATCGACGGAAGCAAACGACGTATGCCGGCGCTTGTTGGCATCGAACGGAGAAATGCGCACCAGCCGGTGCACGCCTTTTTCAGCGCGCAAATACCCGTAGGCTTTATCGCCCTCGATACGGATAGCCACATTCTTGATGCCGGCCTCTTCACCGTCAAGAACATCGTAGACCTCAACCTTAAACCCTTTATTCTCCGCCCAGCGGGTGTACATGCGAAAGAGCATGCTTGTCCAGTCGCACGACTCCGTACCGCCCGCGCCGGAATTCAAGTTCAACAGTGCGTTACAATTATCGTACTGCCCGTTCAATAAAACCTGGATCTCGAGCTTGGCCACGATCGGCGCAAGCAAACCGGACTCCACCTCGATCTGGGCTTCCATGTCGGCATCACCCTCGGCAAGATCAAGCAGTTCACGAGCGTCGGCCACGCGTTTTTCCGCTTCCTTCAGCGGCTCAACGACGGCCTTGAGGCTTTTCAATTCCTTGATCAGCTTGTTGGCTTTGTTCTGGTCGTTCCAGAAATCAGACGCCGTCATCTGGTCTTCATACGCGCGAATGCGCTCGATCAGGACAGGCAGGTCAAAGAAACCCCCTGAGTTCGGCGAGTTTCTGGGCGTGTTCATTAATCTTGCGGGAGAGCATTTCGTTCATTTTAAAATTTTCTCCGAAAATTTTAAAACTCCCCGCTGCCGCGGCAATCTGTCAGATTGACGGGCAGCGGGAAGTTTCTCTTTAAACACTGAACCTGAAGTAAATAACATCACCCTCTTGTACTTCATACTCTTTGCCTTCAAGAGTGATTTTCCTGGCTTCCTGGATAGCCTTGTAAGATCCCAGCGTCACCAGGTCATTATAACGATAAATTTCGGCGCGAATAAAACCGCGTTCAATATCGGAATGGATCTTGCCCGCGGCCTTGACAGCCTTGGTGCCTTTATGAATAAGCCAGGCACGGGTTTCCTGTTTACCCGCGGTAAAAAAACAGGTCAACCCGAGCAGTTCACGTCCGGCCTGCGCCAGGCGCTGAAGACCGGGCGAGCCGATGCCGGCCGCGTCATAATATTCCTTGCGCTCGGCAGGTGGAAGCTGAACGATCTCGGCTTCGAATTTGGTGCAAATAGGGATGATCGCAGCCCCTTCTTTGGCGGCGCGCTCTTTCAATTTCTTAAGCAATTCCTCATCCGGACCGCTCTCGTCTGTATTGGCTACGTACATCACGGGCTTGGAGGTAATGAACTGAAACTCGCCCGCCGCCTCTAAATCAACATCTTTCTGCATGCGCACCGGGATCCCCTGATCAAGCCCTTTGACCAGCACTTCCAGAACCTCACACTTGGCCTTGGCATCCTTGTCGCCGCTCTTGGCCGGACGCATCCACTTGTCCAGCGCTTTCTGCGCCTGCTGGAGATCGGAGAGGATCAGCTCGGTCTCGATAATATCAGCCGCTTCAATGGGGTCAAGCGTGTTCATCACATTGACAACATTGTCGTCCTTAAAACAGCGCACCACATGCGCGATAGCATCCACATTGCGGATATTGGACAAAAACTGATTCCCGAGCCCTTCACCCTGGCTCGCGCCTTTCACCAAACCGGCAATATCAACAAAACGGATACCCGCCGGTGTGATCTTGGTAGAGCCGCCAAATTCCTCCGATAACCGCGACAAGCGGTCATCAGGGATCGGCACCACGCCCACGTTCGGGTCAATGGTAGTAAAAGGAAAGTTCGACGCCGCGGCTGCCGCGCCGGTCAAAGCATTGAAAAGCGTGGACTTCCCCACGTTAGGAAGGCCGACAATACCGATATCCATAGAATCCTTTATTTAAATATTGATTTTTAGAAGAAATATCTTAACTGCAGCAGGACATAATGTCCAACGAAAACCTCTATCCTCCCGGCCTGCCGACCGACAGGCCGGGAGGTAAAGGAGATCAGTTAAGCAACGTTGACAGGCTGACCGGCTGAGGGAGGCCGACAGGAATCGGAGTGAATCCGCGCAGGTCCTGCTTGAACTGACTGATCCGGGCCGGATCAAAGACCGGTATGCCCGCGGGATCGCGGTCGATAACTTGCAGATAATCGCCATTGCCAAGGTCGATACCGCCTTCAACAACATTTTGCGCGTTACTGGAGTTATTTCTCCTCAAGGAACATCCACCTCTCTTAAGAAAATCCTTAATCTTCTGTAACGTCAACCGCCCAACTCCAAGGAAATGACGCGACAGCTCATCCTCGGTAAACGTCACTAAAGCGCCGACTGTCAATATCCCATGGTCTATGAATGACTTCTTAACACTATCGGAAAATTCATCAACATCTTCAATATCTCGCCGCAAAAACGTCTTTTTATCTTCGTCCATCTTTTCCATCAGGCTTTTCAGCCACCTTACCCTCCACAAATTATCTTCATACAATATAAAATGGCGCTCAGCCTCCACCCACAGCCCGTCATAAGCCAACGCCGAGGCTTTGGCCAATTCATCCTCGACCCCGAAATACTGCGGAAAAGCATACGCCAGGCCGGCCACCCGGGACGCCGCCAGCGGATCGGCAAAGTTGTCGGTTTTTTCCAGAATCTTGCCAAGCCAGTCACCAACCTTCACTGTCTTTGACAATTCAAGTTGATTCCAAACTGCCAGCACGGCATCGGCAACCTCAAGAGTGAAATCAAATTCTGAGTCTTTGATGCCATTAGCCAACACCCCTGAAGCAAACGCATCAAGAAGCTTTCGCGCCCACTGCTCGTCGGCCCGGCGTTCTACCTCCTGGAAGGATCCATTTTTATATTGATTTTCCGGATAAAGAACCCGCATCCGGGCGGCCCGTACCAGCAACCTGGGACTACTACCATGCGGTTGCAACGCATCATGAATCGACCTCTGTAAATTTTGTCCCAGCGCCTTTAGCTCCGCTTCCGTCGCGACCCCATTGCGGATCATATCCGCGATTTTTCGCTTGTCAGTCACAACTCTTAACGCTCCCTCAAACCTGCGCCGGTCAGATTCAAGGCTATTGGACGTAAATACCAGCTCCCGGCCGAATTTTGCCGTCACCAAAAAATCCCGCGCCCTGCTGACGGTGTTTTTTTCATTGAAGAACAGATTTTTATTCGAGACCGCGACATCAGCCGCAATGAATTTCAATTCCAGGTCTTCAATATCAGTGGTCATCAACGCCTGCCATATAACCCCAACGGACGTCTCAACATCACGCGAGGGAAAAAACGCGTGGTTGTTAAGGATCGCTTTGGCCGTCTGGATTTTTACCGCATAAGACGAAGATCTCAGCCCCTCAACAAATTTCGGCATCAACGCTGAAACCGTATTCTCGGCTGCGTTGAGCGTTCCCGAGTGTGCGTTCCTGGTTAACGGATCGTAAGCATCCAGGAAATCATTAACCAGGCCTATTAACTCCTCATCCGAACGAAGCTTCATTGCAATCAGGGCCATAAAAGTTCCTTTATCCAACACCAGCATCCGCTGTAGGCTCCCCGCCAAACCACCCCCCCAGTCGACGCCTATCTTCCCTGAAGGAACCTCGGTATCCAAAGGGACATTCGCCATGGCCGTAACGTTGTCCGGCGCTAAAAAAGCGGCATTCGATATGACTCGTTTAGGTGTTGACTGTAAAGATGCCCAAACACGATCCAGGCGCTCCTTCGTTTCAACAGGCACATCGCTTGAAATCAATACATCGAAAAAATACAACGGATACGCCACCATCAATCCGATAGCCTTGGCCCTGATCATCGGGTCCTCAAATTTTGTCATCGAAGCGACCACCTGATGAAGCCATTCATTGACGGTCATCACCTTTGAAATGTCTAACTGGTTCCATTCCTTAACAACCACATCGGCGATACCAAGCAATTGATTAAGCGCGACCTTCGTTATTTCCGGCGAACGTTCTGCCTTATTCACAATATTCTGCAAAGGCCACAATTCATTGACCTTCCTGTTAATAATAGCCCGGGCCCAGATTTCACTGTCCAACTGAAGCTCTAAATTCCCTGCCACAGCCGAATCCTTTTCATGCCTTTTGTAAAAAAGCACCAGCCGCGCGGCCTCCAGTGCTATATCAATGTTTTCACTAGACAAGCCAGTTACCACGACCATTCGATCGTACCCGTTTCGCCTGGCCAATCGCCCATCAAAAGTCTTATCCTGAGCCAATGCCGGCGACACCCTGGCCGGATTGCCATACGTGCGAAATACACCTTCAATCCTGTAACGGTCAGCAAAAAATTGGGTCAGGAACTGATCCACCAACAACTCTCTCGCCTTCTGCTGGACGCCCGGAAACAGGTCCGGATGAGACAAGGCCACATCCGCGGCTAAATGATTGATTTCCAATCCCAGGAAATTCCTCTTTCCCAAGATTTCCCGAATAACGTCAATGGCACTTTGATGGTCAACCTCAAGAAAAGACTCCGGATGATCCAAAATAACCTTAGCGGCCCTTACCCTAACCTCTCTGGAATCAGCCAAAAGGCAGGGGAGAAAAAGATCCAGCAGATACGGCGGAAATAAAACCTTCTGCGCGGCGCTGACCAGAAACTGACCCTGAGCAGATCGCGCTCCCGGATCAGCCGCCGGTTCAATAAATAATTCGGGGACTGTATAGATCAACCGCAGCGCCTTGGAGACCAGCTTCACATGGAAAAAATATTCATCACGCGAATAATGCTGAGTTTTGGCCTCAAAAACAGGATTAACCATACGCCACAGCCATTGGGTCACCGTTAGTCGCTGAGAAATATTAAAACTCTGCCAGTTCATCGCAATAACATCCGCCGAATCCAGAACGACACGCGCGTCACCTGTTACCGACAAACGCGACGCTCTGCCCGTAATTGGCTGAAGAACATCCAAAGCCTTTTGTCTTAAAGGCTCATCCGACGGCGCATACTTCAGAATCAACCGCGCCGCAGATAATTTAATTTCAAAATTGGAAGATCCCACGGCCTCATGAACACGTTTCCATGCCTGCTCAACGTTTCCGTCCAGCAATTTCAGAAAGTCCGGCTCCGCTTCAAATATAACCTTTGACAGCTGTTCCCGTTGCGCGCTCACCCGAAAAACACCTTCGATCCGATCCTTTTCATCCAGGAACTTTTCATCCTTCCGTAATAATAATGTCTCAATGGCCAGCATAAGACTATCCGGGAAAAGATCCGGATTGATGACCGCCAATGCCGCAGCCTGCGACTTATATTGCGGGCCCCTCCCCTTCTCGCCAGACAAGAATTTCTTTAGAATTTCAGCCGCAGTAGACGCCTCGTTACTGAATATATCGTGTCTATTATCCAGGACAACCCTTGCCATCCGGCAGGAAATCGGATACGACAAGCCGTAAAGGCCCCTAAGAACCCGCGACTTGTATCTTTGCTTCAACATGAACGTCGACTGCGCCGCGCTGGCTGTCACCTGAGCATAATTCGACGCGTCCCTCACCCTTTTCTTCGAAGCTGCGTTCTCCCCTTTTAACCCCGGGGGTCTTTTAAATACATCAACGCCGTAATCAGGGTCGCTGGGAAAAATCGGGCGGTTTTTAACGGGCGGCAAATACTCGCGTACGGCCGGAAGGATAACCCCCTGATCGGTTACGTAGGATTCGATCACGCTCGCCAGTAAAGGCGCCGCTTTTAAACCGTCCAGAGCGCCGGGCATTTCCAAGGACAGACGCTGGCGAACGGCTTTGGGCAGCGACCGCCCTGTTTGCACGGCGATTCTGAGGGCGTTAAGAAACATCTTATCCCGTCGAGTCTCCCGAGGCGTCCGCTTTTCTGACTGAAGTCCGCGCAAATAATCCAGGAAATCCAGCCGTGTCGGCAAAATGGCAACATCCACGATCCCGACCCCTTGTCCGGACTTCACCAGAGCGCCCCTCAGCCATTGAAGCGTATCTGCCTCCAGCAGTCCGTCAGGGTTAAACCAGGAAGACAACCTGTTCTTGAATATCCCCTGTAATGAATCCGGCAACTGATAAAAAGATATCTCCTCCCACGCCATCGAATACAAAGAACTCAGCAAATCCTGGCCTTGCGGCATCCGGCCGATATCACGCAAAATCTTCTGGTCATAGGTATTACCCGCCGCCGCAACCTGGTCCAGCCGAAACCGCTGCACCGTCAGATTACCTTTCGCGTCGTCGGAAGGAGGCGTCGTTGACTCGGCGGTATCAAATGAAAAATTCTCACCGCCTGAAAAATACTTCCGGGGGATCACGTCTCCCGTCGTGCGGTCAACATCTTCCTTAACATAATTAAACACGCCAGCCTTAAAAGCCGCCACGTAATTAGCGTAGATCTTTGCCACCTGCTCTTCAGGTAAAGCGATCGCAATGCCCGCCGTCTTCCGGGAGTCGGCATACGCCTGGGCCAGCAGGCTCGTTTTGAGTGCACGCTTATACCAGTTGGCCAGGATCATGGAATAAAAAACCTGACGCAGCGGCGCGAAATTCTTGCCTTCATTCACTTCTGTCTCGAGGGCGGGGATGATGACCTCACGCAGAATGTTATTGGTGATGTCGTTCTCATTGGGGGTCAGCGTTGAGGTTGAGACCTGGGTCGCTTGCACATTCCGTGGTTGAGAGCCTGGCAACCGGCTGGGGGACACGGAACCCCGCACATCTTGATCCGCTGGCGGGGTTACATGTCCCCCGGTTGGCGAAGCGTTGTTGGCTGTTGCTAAATAATCTGTCTCGAGCATAACTTTAAGTTTTGCTTCAGAGATCAGGATATTATTGCCATGGCGGTAAACGGTGGCTTTTTCCGGGGCGATCCATACTTTGTTAAATATATCGGTGGGAATATCGGTGGTGCCAAATGTCGCTTGGGCTTGGGCGTATACCTTATCCCAGAATTCTTTTCCCAAAGCTGATTCAGGATAGGTTAACGAAGATGCCAGCTGTTTTAGGATGTAATCCTGGGCCAGCATATCGCGGCCCATCTCCGTATGACTTAAATTCGCTTCAATGATACGGCCTTTTTCGTACGGCGACAGGTTGACCCAAAGGTCTTTCTCTGGAATAGCGATACCTGCGAGAAAATACTTCGCTAACTTAACGGTTTCATTGCTTAACGCCTGGTCTTTTAACCCGCTCTGACCGTTATCGACAATGAAATCAAAGACCAGCGGCTGATCAGGATGCACCGTCATCCCCTTTAAAATAACGGGCGTAAAGGCTTCCGAAAGGCCAACCATCACTCCCGGCTGCGGCAACGCCGCCACCTGCCCATAGGCATACGGGCCTGGCAGCGACGTTAAGATAAAAGACACTAAAATAAAGCAAGAAAAAATACGCCTTAACATGCGCAACCTATTATCCCCCAACAGTTTTATGCTCAGCGGCTATAGAAAATCGACGGCTCTGCCTGATATGAGGGAAAATATAACATATATAAGGGGAAAAACAAGGGCAGGGGAAAAAAAAGCCCCGGAGAAGAAGGGGGTGTTTTTCCTTCGCCTCCGGGGCACTCAACACTTTAAAAATAGAATTACTTCGTCTGAGCCGGGGATTGCGCCTGCATCATCTGCGCTTCTGCCCGGGCAGCTTCCTGAATGGACTTCCACTTGGACCACTGATCAACGGTCAGGATAGCTTCAACCTTACGCGAGGTCTCAAGGTCCATGCACGTATTGTCAACCTGGATATCTGCAATCCGCTGAAGACCTTTTCTAATCTTGGCAATATCTTCACGCGCCGTGATCATTTTATTCAGGTCTTCACGCAAAGACATAATCTCCTGGGATTTATCCGTTAAACCTTTTTTCATCTCATCCGTGATCGCCTTAAGATCCGTTACCTGCTTGTCGGACAAACCCAATTCTTTCTGGAAAGAGAAGATCGTCTTCGGCTCTTCCTGCTGCATTTTAGCCGCTACGGGCGCCGCCGCAGGTGTCGGCACTTCAGCTTTTGCCGCCGCGACCGGCACTGCCGCCGCCGGAGACTTTGCCTTCACCACAGCGTCTTTAGCATACGAATTAAAAGCCATACCTGCCACGATAACCAATGCCAACATTAAAACTCTCATAGACAACTCCTTTTCTAAAGATGACTTTAATTTAATTCTCACAATTTTAGCTCTAACCCCTTTAAAATCAAGGGAATATTTTTATCAACGCACGCTCAAGCTCGATTAATTCTTTCTTGCGGCCATCAGATTTTCCGGCATATTTCCCCAATGAACCGTCAGACTTGATCACCCGATGGCACGGAATAATGAGCGGCCACGGATTTTTACGCAACGCCGTCCCCACCGCCCGCACCGCGCCGGGCTTACCGATCCGTTCAGCCACCCAAGCATACGTCCGCGTTTCACCGAAGGGGATCGCCAGTGCGGCTTTGAGAACAGCCGCTTCAAATGACGTTAACTTCTTAATACTTTCCATAACCTGAACCTCCTATTCAAAAATTTTCTTCCCACGAAGAAGACGGTGATAGGCGATGGCAAAACGGTGTGCTTCATCGCGCACGCGCTGGAGCAGCTTGAGCGCCAGCGAGTCGCGCGACAGCAAAACCGGCGCGCGTTTGCCGGGCATAAAAACTTCTTCCTCTCGCTTGGCCAGCGAGATCAAGGGGATATCAATGTCCAGCGCTTTTAGTTCTTCATAAGCCGATGACAATTGACCTTTACCGCCGTCGATCATAACCAGATCAGGATACGGCGCGCCCTCCCGTTTCAGGCGGCCGTAACGACGACGCACCACCTCAGCCACCATCTTGAAATCATCCATCCCCTGCACTTCCTTGATCCGAAAACGCCGGTAATTGGCTTTGTCAGGCTTGCCATTAGCGAATGACACCAGCGACCCCACCGCCCGCTCGCCCATCGTCGTTGAAATATCAATGCACTCAATCCGCTCCGGGCTTTTGGGCAAATGCAGTGCCCGCTCCAGCTGTTCGGCTTCTTTGAAATAATTCACCTCAGGGCTCGACGAATACAAGGCGCCGATCGCCCGCAGCTGGTCACGCGTTTTGGCAGCGCCCTCAAAATCCTTATCCTTCGCCAACCCTTCCATCTCGGCCTTTAACTCGCTGTAAAGCTTGTCCTGCTCACCCTCCAGCACCCGCACAATATGCTTGATCGTCCGGCGATACTCGATCACGCTAACCTTCCCGATACACGGCGCCTCACACAAACCAATATCATGGTACAAACACGCCTTGTCTGGCAACGGATCACACGAACGAAAAGGAAAAATCTTGCGGATCAGCGTCAAGGCCTCCCGGATCAACGTCGAATCCGTGTACGGACCGAACAACCTTCCCCCTCCCCGGGAGGGGGAAGGTTCAATCTTATTTTGATTAATTATCAAAGAACTTTCTTCCCCATCTCGGGGAGAAAGGCGGGTGATCGTAACCAAAGGGAATTTATCGTTGGAAATCTGGATATACGGATACGTTTTGTCGTCTTTAAGATCGATATTGTATTTCGGCTGGAGTTTTCTAACCAGCGATGCCTCGAGGATCAACGCTTCGGCTTCGCTGTGCGTCTTGATGTGATCGATATCCGCGATATTGATCACCAGCTGATCGGTCTTGAACCCCTGGCTTTTACCCCGAAAATACGACTGCACCCGCCGGCGCAGGCTTACCGCCTTGCCGACATAGATGATCGTCCCCGAAGAGTCTTTCATCAGATACACACCGCTGGTCAGCGGCAAGGACTTAATTTTTGTTTGAACGGCATGTACTGACGTCATTCGATTAAAATACACCCCGCTTCGGTCTTTGGCAAGGACAGCAAAAATTCACTAAATTTATTTCCGCCCCAGGATCCGGGTGATCTGGCGGGACTGCTCAAGGCCGAGCATATAGGCGGCGGCGAAATAGATAAGACCTCCGGCGGGGATAACGACACAAAGACGCAAAATTTCACGATGCCCGGCGGTGACCTGCCACAGGCCCCCCATGACGACCGCCTGAATAAGCCCGGCGCCGAACAGCCTGATAAAAAACGCCGCAAACTGTCCGCCCAGTCCGCCCACCTTCATTGATAAAAACCGCATCAACAAACTGATGCTAACCACCGACGATATGGCGCTCGCCAGCGCGATCCCCGCGACTTTAAGCGGGAACATCAGCGCCACATTCAAGCCCGCATTGACCAGCAGCGAAACCAGCGCCACTTTCACCGGCGTGCGCGTGTCCTGCATCGAATGGAACGCGGATACCAGAATTTTTACCCCGCCATACCCCATAAGCCCAAGGCCAAAACAAATCAAGGCCGACGAGGTAATGGCCGTCGAATACGCGTCAAAAGCCCCGCGCTGAAAGATCACCCGCACTAAAGGCTCGGCCAACAGGGCCAGCGTGATCGTCATGGGCAGCATGATAAAAAAAATATTCTTCAGCGCAAAGACCAGCGTCGCCTTGAACTGTTCTTTATCGTCTGATAGCGCCTCCTGCGACAAACGAGGCAGGACGGCCGACGCCAGCGCCACCCCGAAAACACCCATCGGCAATTGCTCAAGACGCATGGCATAATAGATCGCGGAAATACCGCCCGGTCCCACAATGCTGACCA